>NZ_VOGZ02000003.1:0-326744 GCF_008033395.2 Flavobacterium sp. XN-5 | reverse complement strand
AGTAGTAGTGCGGCAGGAAACTACACAGTAACCTATTTAGGACCTACAAGCGGAGGGTGCGCAGCTGCAACAGCTACGGCAACTGTTACAATTACAGCACTGCCAACGGCTACAATTAGTTATTCTGGATCTACTTACTGTAAGAATATAGCAATTGGACAAGCAGTTACTTTATCTGGATCAAATGACTACACAGGTGGTACGTATACTGTTTCTCCTACTGGATTAACTTTGAATGCTACTACAGGAGCAATAACGCCAAGTACAAGTACAGCAGGAAATTACCTTGTGACCTACACAATTCTTGCCGCAGGAGGTTGTAATGCAGTTACAGCAACTGCTAATGTAACTATTACTGCAATTCCTGCAGCTACCATAAGTTATGCTGGCATACCATTTTGTAAAACTATAAGTGGAGTTCGAGCAGTCACGTTAAGTGGAACAAATGCATATAGTGGAGGAACTTTTGCTGCTCCTTCAGGATTATCTATTAATTCAACTACAGGGGAAATAACCCCAAGTACAAGTACGGCCGGAACCTATACCGTTACCTATACAGGACCTACAAATGGAGGTTGCGCAGCTGCGATAGCTACAACAAGTATTACAATTACAGGACTTCCAACAGCAGCAATTAGTTATACAGTAGCTTCTTTTTGTATTAGTAATTCAACTGGACAAACAGTTACTTTATCTGGAACTAATGCCTACACAGGTGGGACGTATACTGTTTCTCCTACTGGATTAACTTTGAATGCTTCTACTGGAGCAATAACTCCAAGTTCTAGTACGGCCGGAACGTATACTGTAACCTATACTATTCCTGCAGCGGCGGGATGTACGTCTGTTGCGACGTCGACAACCATAAAAATAGATCCAGTCCCAATTGGAGGAACTTTGCTATTCCAAACGCCAGGAACCACACCAAAAGAAAGACTCTTTTTAATTTGTCAAAATCCAAGTTCAGGTTATGCGGTTCCGCTAAGCTTATCTGGTATAGTAGGCACAGTTGTAAAATGGCAGTATAGAACAAGCACTGCAACATCCTGGTCTATAATTCCAGATGGTGCAGGCAATTTTACCGGTAATACACTTACGGCAGCACAAGTAGAAAGTTTAAATATTACACAATCTATAGTAATCAGGGTGGAGATAAGTAGTGGAGCCTGCTCGCCAAATGTATTTAGTGAAACCGCAATTATTAGTGTTATCCCGCAAGACATCGCGCCAAGTCCAGTTACTGTTAACAAAAGCGTGATCTGCATCGGTGCAGGAATTCAACTAAGTTCAGAAACAGGGTACGGCGAATCTTTCGGAAAATTTGAAGGCGGTGCTTTTGATAATTCTTCCATAACGAACTCCGGTTGGAGAATAACAGATCAATTTGGAGTTTCAAATTATAATTTCAGTTCTGATGCAAATAATATTCGCCCAGATAAATGGCTAAGAACAAATCCTCATGATTTCATTACTGCAAATATATTTTCCCCTTACACCATCTATAATACAAGATGGGATACCTCCCTAAGTTCTGCTGGAAATAAAGGTTTTGCCATCGTTTCAGGAAATAACACCTCGACGTTAGAGACAGCAATCTTCTCATTAGGGGCATTGGACGAAGCTATTCTAACTTTTGATCAAGCGTACAACCTTACTCCAGGCGCCGTTATAAAAGTAGAAATTTCTACCAATGGAGGAGCCTCTTATTCCTCTGAACCTATTTTATTCCAACAATCTGGATCAGTGAGTAGCGGAAACTATGATCGTTTTGGCCAAGGAACTCCTGGTGTAAATAAAATGGAAATTGATTTAGGTGATTATATTGGTTATAGTAATTTAAGGATTAGATTTAACTATACCGGTAAGCGAGATGGTGATATTTGGACTTTAGACAACATCAAAGTACCTGAAGGCCCAAGGGACGTTACCCTAGTATGGACCGATGATACCGATCCTACCAATCCTATTGTTATTGGTACCACAAATAATGTAACCTGGACTCCAACAAAAATTGGCTGGAATACGTTTGTGGTAAAAACCTCTCTTATTCTTGATAGTGCTGGAAATACATGTTCCAGCCCAGTAAACCAAAAAGAAATTAAAGTCTTTGCCTTTGATCAATATACTACAACTACAATGGCAACGGCGGTAGGCTGTGGTACAAAAAATGTACCCCTAAGTGTCAACGTTATTAGCGGGAAACAAGGTCCGATAACAACTTACCCAACAGCTGATGGATACGTAGGAGAATGGAGTATTACGGGTCCTGCAGGATTTGTTCTTACTAATCCCAATCCAAGTAATCCAATTGCACCAATAAACAACCCAAATGCAATCTTCACAGCTGCTGATATTGGGTCATATATTTTCAAATGGATTTTAGTACCTACAACAAAAGATGAAAACGGCCTAACGATTACAAACACCAACTGCGCTCCTACTTATGTCGCACCAACTTTAATAATACAACATTGTACCACTTTAGATTTTGACGGGATTGATGATTATGTTGATTTAGGAACAGGATTTAATGGATCTTATAGTATTGAGGCATGGATAAGACCAAAAACCAATACTGGAACTATTATAAGCGGCCCAACATTTGAAATTAAAATGTCAGATCTTCCAGTAACAATTACCCCTAATTCTCGATGGTATCATATAGCAATGTCCAACGGAAAAATATATGTTGATGGAATTGAAATGAAGAATGCAGGGACAGGAATAGGCGGAACTAAAACTATCATTGGTGCTCGATGGAACAATACATCTGGAAAACCTGAAAATTATTTCACTGGTTGGATCGAAGAAGTTCGTATTTGGAATAAAAATATTACTCAAGAGCAAATACGATTTATGATGAACCAACATCTCCAAAACGCCACTAATATTGGTGTTGAAATTCCAATTCCCGTTGAAGGAGGATTAGTTTATTCTGATCTAGCGGGCTATTATCGATTAATTTCGGCATTTCCTGACTCCTCTAATTTACAGACTTATAGTAATACTCTAAAACCTGTTAATGGAATAACACCAAATTTAGCAGTTGCCGGTACTCCTGCCACCTTATATAACATGACTACACATCAACAAAATACAGCACCAATGCCTTATATTACTATAGCTGATGGAAAATGGACCGATATCAATACCTGGTTAAGACCCGCAGTTTGGGATATACCAAATAGCAACGGCCTTAATGGTAGCCCTATTGATTGGAATATTGTAATCACAAGAAATAATATCACTTCGGATGCTAAAGACATAACAGTACTGGGTTTAAAATCAGAATCAGGTAAACTAACTATGGCGGACCCAGCTCCCGCGCCTCAAAACGAAACTAACGGTGGTCGCATGCTGTGGATCACTCATTATTTAAAATTGGACGGGAATATTGATTTAGTTGGAGAATCACAATTACTGCAAAAACGTTATGGCTCTTATGATTCTGATTTCTACTTTTCCACTACCCAGGTTAGTGAAAGTATTTTTGATGAAGCTAGCTCAGGTTTTATAAAACGAGATCAACAAGGCAAGAAAAATAGTTTCAATTACAATTACTGGTCATCACCTGTTACGCTGCAAGGAAACCCAAACAATGCACCATATACAATTGCTGGTGTGATGAGAGATGGAACTGCTTCTGCTACTCCCAAAGCAATTAATTTTCAATATGGAGCTTATGATGCAGATGGCCCCGTTACTAGCCCAATTAAAACAACTTACCGATGGATTTGGTCCTATAATTCACTTACTCCAGATTCGAATACAGATTGGCAAAATTATTACCAATGGAATTATGTTGGTACAAATGCAATAAAAGTAGGTAATGGATTTACTATGAAAGGATCTGGTGGGACGGCAGCTATCAATGCCACACAAAATTATGCATTTATAGGGAAACCGAATTCAGGTGATGTTGATTTAACCATAGGTTTAAACCAAACCTATTTAATAGGGAATCCTTATCCTTCCGCCCTTGATGCTAATCAGTTTATCAGGGAAAACTTAAAAGACTGCGTCGGTTGCCCTACAGCGGGAGGCTTTAACGGTGCTGCAAATGCATTCAGTGGTGCGCTCTATTTTTGGGACCATTTTGGATTATCTAACAATCATATTTTAGCACAATATGAAGGTGGATATGCCACCTATACCTTATTGGGCGGATCTCCTGGAATTTCAGATTCCCCATTAACAGCGACAGCTACTAATGCTGCACTATTAGCTCCTAAACGCTATATTCCCGTGGGTCAAGGATTTTTTATTAATGCTGCCGCGAATCCAAATAGAGCAGGAACATCAGCTGCTGTACAAGGTGGAACTATAAAAATAAGAAACAATCAACGAGTATATTATAGAGAAACTTCAGCTTCATCACTATTCTTAAAAACAGCGGGGACTAAAAAATCAGCAGCAATCAAAATACCTGAAGACAACCGTTCAAAAATTAGACTTGGTTTTGATGCCCCAAACGGTAAACATCGACAACTCCTTGTGGGAGCAGATCCTAATACTACTAATCAATTTGATATAGGTTACGATGCAGAAATCTTTGATACGAAAGACAATGATATGTACTGGGAAATAGAAGATAGTCAACTTGTAATTCAAGGGATTCCAAATTTTGATGATAACCAAATAATACCTATTGGAATAAATACAGCAAAAGAGGGGTTAAGCACCATAAAAATTGACGCTTTAGAAAATATACCAGATAGACTGGAAATATATTTATTTGACAACGTGACCGGGCTTTACCACGATATAAAAAATAATAACTTTACTATTTCGCTTCCTGTAGGTAAATACAATAAACGATTCTCATTACAATTTGTCAATAAAACATTAAGTGTAGATACCAATACACTAGAAGATGGAATCCTAATTTATTATTCGAATATCAATCAGATATTAAACATCCATAATAATTTTATCGATGCAGAAGTCACTAAAGTTGACTTGTTTAATTTATCAGGCCAAAAAATAGCACATTGGGTTATTGAAGAAGTAAAACAAAATAACATTAAAATTCCGATTTCGACCGTTAGTACAGCAGGATACATTGTAAAAGTTACTACTACAAAAGGAGCTTTTAGCAAAAAAATAATTATAAAATAGTTTCGTAGATTATACGTATTGATACAATTTAAAATAGTATATCGTATTTAAATTATTAATATATTTGATAGTGTAAACCATTAAAAACTAAAAAGATGACAAAAATACTTTCAATACTAGCGATTGCTTTATTTACAATTACTGCAACTGCACAAGAAGTCAAAACGGCTTCTAAAAAAGAAGTACAAAAAGAAAAAGAATGTTGCTTAAAAGCATCCGATTCTAAAGCAATGACTGCAGATGAAATTGCACAACACAAAGCTATATGTAAAGCCGAAGGAAAAAAATGCAATACTAAAATGACCGGCACTGAAGAAAAAAAGTGTTGCTCTAAAAAAGCATAATTAACTTTTAATATAATAAAAATGCCTCCATTCGGAGGCATTTTGTTATAAAATAGGTCTGCTAATGAATTATGGCTTTACTCTCACACTCCATTCAAAATCCATTTCAGAGACTTGAACTCCTTTTTCGTCAGTTCCAATAGCTTTCATCCAGAAGGTTTGCCCCTCGCCTGTTGCTATAGATTCTTGAATTGCACGTTCTATTAAATGACCATCCTTACATACAAATGTTATTCTTCCAGTGGCTTTTTTAGTAAAATTTCCTTTATTGTTTGCTACTAGCATTGATATTTTCCTACCGCTTTTTTGAATTTGATACATCACTAAAGCTCCTGTCGAAAGTTCGGCGGCCATTGCCTGCACTGCAAAATACATCGAGTTAAATGGGTTTTGGTTAATCCATCGGTGCTTCACTGAGGTCACACATGCTGTTTCATCAAGCTTCTTCACTCGAACTCCGCATATGAATGCCGAAGGCAATTTGAAAAATAAAAATTTATTTAGTTTAGACGCCGTAAGTTTCATTATCAGTGGTTTTTTTGCTAATGTACAAAAAAATACTATGCGTACATATAATCTTTATTTGTTAAAAAAATGTTAACTTTCACTACTATGCGATACAAGATACTGTCTTTTAGACATATATTTGTATAAGAAATTACTAGGTACTCTTATTTTAATTGTCCTGAGGGTTTCGATCATCAATCATCAAAAAAATAAATCAAAACAATGGAAGCAACAACCGAAAAAAACATCGCCACCTTTACGCACCTAAGTGCACTAACCCAATATTTTATCCCTTTTGGGAATTATATTTTTCCAATAATTCTTTGGAGTTCGAAGAAAGACAAGTCGGAATTTGTAGACCACAGCGGAAAACAAGTTCTAAATTTTCAATTAAGTTTGCTATTATATTCAATAGCTCTTGCGCTTATCGCTATTCCAATTTTAATCTTTACCGTTTTTAATTCAATTCCGTTGAATACAATTATCAACGATGAAAGCGTTGTATTCGATAATTTTAATTTTAGTGAAAATATAGGATTAATCACCCTAGGAATAACAAGCGTATTTGTATTTATCTGTTTAAAAATTGCAGAATTCTTTCTTATTATTTATGCTTCTATAAAAACATCGAATGGAGAAAAATTCAAATACCCGATAACGATTCCATTTATAAAATAGTGAGTCACTAGCCCTGATGGAAGCGGCATCCTTTTTTATCTTGAACTTATTTCAAGACAAAAAAGATATAGCGGACAGCAGGAAAAAGCTCCAAAAAAAAAGAGAATAAGTAATTTAAGATTACTTTGTTACTCAAAATGCCAAATCATCCATCAAAAAACGAATAGCTTAATCAACTAAAAAATCAAAAAAAAAAAACGAATTATGAACATTGAAAACACAAAAGCCCAGATGCGCAAAGGTGTTCTCGAGTTTTGCATCTTATCTGTATTGAAAGAAAAAGATGCCTACACATCGGAAATATTAGACACTTTGAAAAACGCAAAATTACTAGTGGTAGAAGGAACTATTTATCCGCTGCTCACCAGACTAAAAAATGACGGACTGTTAAGCTACCGTTGGGAAGAATCAACTTCGGGGCCACCTAGAAAATACTACGGTTTAACCGAAATAGGACAGACATTTTTAAAAGAACTAAGCAGCACTTGGACAGAATTGTCTGACGCCGTAAATCTAATCACAAACCAAAAATAATAGCCATGAACAAGACTGTAAATATAAACCTAGGCGGAATGTTCTTTCATATCGATGAAGATGCATACCTGAAACTAACACGTTATTTTGAAGCCATAAGACGATCACTATCGCAATCTTCTGGTCAAGAAGAAATCATAAAAGATATCGAAATGCGTGTTTCGGAACTTTTAACCGAAAATCAAAAAACAGACAAACATGTTATAGGTCTAAATGATGTTGATCAAGTGATTGCTGTAATGGGACAACCCGAAGACTACATTATAGAAGACGATAATCCATCTTCTCAAAACTTTAATAACACCCCTCCTAGAAGAACAAAAAAATTATACCGAGATACTGAAAAAGGAATGCTTAGCGGAGTTTCAGCTGGATTGGGACACTATTTAGGAATTGACACCGTATGGATTAGAATCATCTTTATCCTATTAGTATGGGGAGCAGGAACGGGAGTTCTTTTGTACATTATCCTATGGATCGTTACTCCTGCTGCAATCACAACCTCAGAGAAATTAGAAATGACTGGAGAACCAGTTAATATTTCGAATATCGAAAAAAAAGTTAGAGAAGAATTTGAAAATGTTTCAGAGAAAATAAAAAATGTAGACTACGACAAATATGGCAACCAAATAAAAACAGGTGCTAGTAAAATAGGTAGTTCCTTTGCAGATTTTATCATGACAATTTTTAAAATTTTTGCAAAATTTCTTGGGATACTATTAATTATGACTGGATTAGGTGTCTTGATGGCTTTGTTGATAGGAGTGTTTACTCTAGGGACCACGTCAGTTATAGAATTTCCTTGGCAAGGTTTTGTAGAAGCGGGAAACTTCACTGACTATCCTATCTGGGTTTTTGGACTATTAATGTTCTTTGCCGTAGGTATTCCTTTCTTTTTCTTGACCGTATTGGGCTTCAAACTATTGGCTCCAAATATGAAATCGATTGGAAACATCGCTAAATATACCTTGCTTGCATTATGGTTAATTTCAGTTGCATTAGCTATTTCTATAGGAGTAAAACAAGCATCTGCTTTTGCCGCAGACGGACGAGTAGTACAAAAAGAAAATATTATACTGCAGCCAACGGATACGCTTTTCATAAAATTCAAACACAATGATTATTATGCTAAAAACGTAGATGATCGTGATGATTTTAAAATTGCACAAAATCCATCTGGAACAGATATCCTGTATTCGAATGATGTAAGTTTGAGAATACAAAGCACAGATGAAAAAGTAGCTTACATCCAAATTGAAAAAGAGGCAAAAGGGAAATCACTTTCAGAAGCTAGACTAAGGGCAGAGCAAATAAAGTACAGCTATAAAATTGAAGGAAATCATTTAATCTTAGACAACTATTTAATTAGTGATCTGAAAAATAAATTTCGTGATCAAGAAATACAAGTCACCTTATATTTACCAAAAGGAACATTATTAAAACCAGATAGTTCTATGCGAAAATATGATCGTACAGATGAGGATTACTTTCTATGGAACCCAGATTCTAGCAATGAAATCTACAGAGTAGAAGACAATAAAATTAGATGTTTAAACTGTACAACCATTGAAGGCGATTACAGTAATGAAGAAGAGGAGAACAAAACAATCAGGATCACAAAAAATGGCATTTCTATCACAAATGATACTATCAATGTATCAAATGACGATCTTAAAGAACTAAAAATAAATAAAGATGGTATAATTATTAAAACCAAATAACCATGTTAAAAATCATAACCATAATAACCAAATTCATCCTGGTCGCATTAACTGCTTTGTTATTTGCATCTTGCAACCATTCGATAAACATAAAATCCATAACAGGAAGTGGTAATGTTACGACGGAGAACAGAACTGTAAGCAGTGATTTTACAAGTATCGAAGTTAGCAATGCTATTGATCTGATAATTGAACAATCAGATAAAACGGAGATTACTGTCGAAGCCGATGATAATTTACAAAAAAGTATTACTACAAAAGTAGAGAACGGAGTACTAATCGTAGCTTGTGACTATAATTCTTTTATAAATATCGAATCAAAAAAAGTTACAGTAAAAATGCCCGCTATAGAAGCATTGCGTGCTTCAAGCGCTTCTTCCATCAATAGTATGAATACCCTCAAGGGCGCAAACATTAGTCTTAGAACATCTAGTGCCGCGGCGATGAACCTAAACATAGCCTCAGACAATATTGATTGCAAATCCAGTAGTGGAAGTTCTATTAGTATCGAAGGAATGGCACTTAGACTTAAAACTACCGCTTCTAGTGGAAGTGATATTAATGCAAACGACTTACTTGCAAATGAAGTAAACGCTGTAGCCTCAAGCGGCGCGACAATCAACGTGCACCCAATTGTAAGTCTAAAAGCGAAAGCATCCAGTGGCAGTAATATTAACTACAACACTACACCAAAAACAGTTGAAAAAAGAACTAGCTCAGGCGCAAGTATTGACAAGATCTAACTTCCTAATTCACAATTAATAACTAAATCATCCATCATAAGCGGATGATTTTTTTATATTTGTAATAACTATAACATAAATATAAAATGAAAAAATATACTGTAATCATTCTACTGATATTTTCAACGACTCTAACATTCGCACAGAAAAAGGATAAAATTAAAGGCTCAAAAAAAGTAACTACTGAGCTAAGGGAAGTTGGTAACTTTGAAACGATAATAGTAGAAGATAACATCGAAGTTTATCTAGAAAAAGGAGAAACTACGGGGATAAAAGTTGAAGCTGATTCTAATTTACATGAGTTTATATCAATGGAATTAAAAGATAAGACGCTACGTTTTTTTACTACCATAGAACCTATAAAATTTAAAAAACTGGTCGTAAGAATAACTTATACAAACGATTTAAAAAGTGTGTCTTCGCGAAATGACGCCATTGTAAACGCGATACAAGAAGTACAAATTGACTCTATTGCTTTTAAAAGCATCGATAATTCAAAGCTGTTTCTGAATATCAATACTAAAAATTTTGTTCTCGAAGCTATTGATAAATCACAAGTTGAATTGAATGCCAAATCAGAAAAAATAAAAATTTCTTTGAGTGGTAATGCCGAATTGAAAGCCTTAATAAATGCTCCCGAAATGATTTGCGACTTGTATCAAAAAGCGCAAGCAAACATAGAAGGTGCCGTGCCAACTGCCGTTATTCGCTTGGACAACAACTCTAGTTTTAAAGGCAACAAATTAACCATTAAACATTTAGAATTAGTTACAGAGAGCGCCTCGAGCGCTATTGTAAACGCAGAAACATCTATAAGCATAAGCGCTAAGTCGAAATCTCAGGTTCAACTTTACGGAAACGCAAAAATTGAAATGAAAAAATTTACTGAAGAAGCTAAATTGTTTAAAAAATAAAAACGTATACAAATGAAAAGCCCCATTTTACATAGGTAAAATGGGGCTTTTTTATTGTAAATAGCTTCTAAAATTAGTCTTTAGCAGCTAAATATCTTTCGGCATCAAGTGCAGCCATACAACCTGTACCTGCAGCCGTAATTGCTTGACGATACACGTGATCTGCTGCATCTCCAGAAACAAAAACTCCTTCTACATTTGTTTTTGAAGATCCCGGAGTATTAACAATATAACCAGTTTCATCAAGTGTTATAAAGTCTTTAAAAATATCTGTATTTGGTTTATGACCAATGGCTACGAAGAATCCTGTTGCTGGAATCTCAAATTCTTCATTTGTAGTCTTGTTCAACGCTTTTACACCTGTCACAACTTGTTCGTCTCCTAAAACTTCAACTGTATCATGATTCATTAGAATCGTAATGTTTTCTGTTTTACGCACACGAGCTTCCATAATTTTTGAAGCTCTAAATTTTTCACTTCGCACTAACATCGTCACTTTTTTACAAAGCTTAGACAAATAATGTGCTTCCTCACAAGCTGAATCTCCAGCTCCAACAATTACCACTTCTTGATTTCTATAGAAAAAACCATCACAAACTGCACAGGCAGAAACGCCACCACCCATTTTCAAATAGTGTTGCTCCGAAGGTAATCCTAAATATTTAGCTGATGCTCCTGTAGAAATAATTACAGTTTCACAATGCAATTCTTTAGTTTCATTAATCCAAACTTTATGAACATCTCCTGAAAAATCAACTCTTGTTGCCCAACCATCACGTACATCAGTACCAAAACGTTGTGCTTGAGCTTGTAAACCTACCATCATTTCTGGACCAGTAATTCCCTCAGGATTTCCAGGCCAGTTTTCCACTTCATTAGTTGTTGTTAGTTGGCCTCCAGGTTGCATTCCTTGGTACAAAACTGGATTCATATTTGCTCTGGCTGCATATATTGCTGCAGTATAACCTGCTGGACCAGACCCTATAATAAGACATTTAATTTTTTCGATTGTATCTGACATAATAATTGAAATTTATTTTTTAAAACAGCACAAAAGTAACATTTAATAAATTGGTTAACGAAGGCTGTTTATTGTTTTTTGTTATATCCAAATAAAAAAATCCTTTCTGTAGAAACAGAAAGGATTTTTTTGTCGGGGTGGCAGGATTCGAACCTGCGGCCTCCTGCTCCCAAAGCAGGCGCGATAACCGAGCTACGCTACACCCCGTAGCGAGTGCAAATATAAAACTTTTTTTTCCTTAAACAAGACTATTTCAAGATTTAGAAATAAAAAAAATAATCTTAAAACAACACTTTCATACTATTCCCTACCATCGGCTTCATCTTATGTTATTTACGCCTCCTCACTTTTGATCTATTGTTTTAAAAGAAAACGCTTCGTTTTCGAAAACACTTTATTAATTCACAAAAAAATGGAAAAATGGAGAGCATTACATTGAACTATAGGAACATTAAATTCAAGCTTTCCCATTCGAATAAAAAAGCTGTACACACAAGCTAGATCTACAATCTCGAAATTCCTCTAAAAGAATTCAGAAACCACCAAAAATAAATAGCAATATGCCCCTAATCAAGCTTTAACGAATGTTAACAAAATAGATTTTTAGAAACCATAATAAATTGTATTTTTACGGTTCAAAATTTATAAAATAAATGGGCAAAATCATTGCGATTGCTAATCAAAAAGGAGGAGTTGGAAAGACTACAACATCTGTAAATCTTGCCGCTTCCCTAGGTGTTTTAGAAAAGAAAGTATTACTAATAGATGCTGATCCACAGGCCAATGCGAGCTCAGGATTAGGAATTGATGTTGAAAGTGTTGAAATTGGGACATACCAAATTCTAGAACATAGCAGTACTCCTAGAGAGGCAATTATCAAATGTTCAGCACCAAATGTAGATGTAATTCCGTCGCATATTGACCTTGTTGCCATCGAAATCGAATTGGTAGATAAAGATAATAGGGAATATATGCTTAAGAAAGCATTAGAAAGTATAAAAGATGACTATGATTATATCATCATCGATTGTGCTCCTTCACTTGGACTACTTACTTTGAATGCATTGACCGCAGCTGACTCCGTAATAATCCCAATTCAATGCGAGTATTTTGCACTGGAAGGTTTGGGTAAATTACTAAATACGATAAAAAGTATTCAGAAAATTCACAATCCAGAGCTAGATATTGAAGGCCTTTTGTTAACCATGTTTGACTCCCGACTTCGTTTATCGAATCAAGTTGTTGAAGAAGTGCAGAAGCATTTTAACGATATGGTTTTTGATACTATCATTCAAAGAAATGTAAAGTTGAGCGAAGCGCCTAGTTTTGGCGAAAGTATCATCAACTATGACGCAACCAGTAAAGGAGCGGCTAATTATTTACATTTAGCTCAGGAAGTTATAAAGAAAAACAGCAAATAGTTTTATGGCAAAAGCACTAAAAAAACAAGCCCTTGGGAGAGGATTATCTGCATTATTAAAAGATCCAGAAAACGATATTAAATCAGTAGACGATAAAAATGCCGACAAAGTTGTGGGAAATATTATTGAGCTTGAAATAGACGCTATTGAGATAAATCCTTTTCAGCCTAGAAGTAATTTTAACGAGGAATCATTAAAAGAACTTGCTACTTCCATAAAAGAATTAGGGGTTATCCAACCGATTACCGTTAGAAAATTAGACTACAATAAATACCAGTTAATTTCAGGGGAACGCCGTTTACGCGCTTCTACCCTAGTGGGATTAACAACTGTTCCCGCATACATACGAATTGCAAACGACAATGAATCCTTGGTTATGGCTTTGGTTGAAAACATCCAACGTCATGATTTAGATCCTATTGAAATTGCCCTTTCCTACCAAAGATTAATTGATGAAATTCAATTGACTCAGGAGCAAATGAGCGAGCGAGTTGGTAAAAAACGTTCTACGATTGCCAATTATTTACGTCTTTTAAAACTAGATCCGATTATCCAAACTGGAATTCGTGATGGTTTTATCAGCATGGGGCACGGTCGAGCGATTATCAACATCGAAGATTTAGACATTCAAACTGATATTTATCAAAAAATAGTAAGCCAAAACCTTTCTGTTCGTGATACCGAAGCATTGGTGAAAAACTATCAAGAAAGTCTAAAGCCACAACCGGCAAAAACAGCAAAATCATCAGGATTTGAAATAGAAGAAACTCAGAAAAAAGCATTTACTAACTATTTTGGTAACAAAGTAGATGTAAAAGTAGCTGGAAACGGGAAAGGAAAAATCACAATTCCATTTCAATCAGAGGAAGACTTCAATAGAATCTTGGAATTAATAAAAGGATAGTGAATAAATTTCTTTACATAGGAATGTTCTTTTTTATTGTAGGACACACCACTCTTTTTGCGCAAGGAAAAAAAGAAACGACTCTCGTAGTTAAAGACACGATATTATCAAACAATATCGACCCCTTAACTCCTGCAAAAGCAGCTTTCTATTCTGCCATTTTACCAGGTCTGGGGCAGGCTTACAATAAAAAATATTGGAAAATCCCGCTTGTTTATGGAGCCATGGGAACCAGTCTCTATTTCTACTTGGACAATAATAAAAAATACCACCAATACCGAGATGCTTATAAACGTAGACTTGAAGGCTATAAGGACGATAATTTCTCTTATCTAGATGATTCTCGATTAATTGCGGGACAGAAATTCTATCAGCGTAATCGTGATTTATCTTCCTTGTTTGTAGTGGCATTTTATGCTTTAAATATTATTGACGCTAACGTCGATGCTGCCTTACTGCAGTTTAACGTTGACGAAAACTTATCAGTACGACCTGCAATTTATCCTAATGATGTAACATTAAAGACAAATGTAGGTCTAACCTTTAATTATAATTTTTAGATTCTAATCGAAATAGCTCGTTTAGAATCTTCTTTTTTAATTTATAAATAAATACCAAATGAAAATTGCGCTTTTAGGATACGGAAAAATGGGTCAAGTAATCGAAAGAATTGCACAACAAAGAGGTCATGAGATTGTCTTGAAAAAAGATGAAAACAACACCTATGACGGACTCTATACTGCCGATGTTGCCATCGACTTCAGCGTTCCTACAGCAGCGGTTCCTAATATTTCGAATTGTTTTCTTGCTAATGTACCTGTAATTTCAGGAACAACAGGTTGGTTGGAACATTATGACGAAATGGTCGCACTTTGCACTGAAAAAAATGGCGCTTTCATATCCAGCTCCAACTTTAGTTTAGGCGTTAATATATTTTTCGAAATAAACGAATACCTAGCCAAAATGATGGCTAAACTAGATAATTACAGTATTGATATGGAGGAAATTCACCATACTCAAAAACTGGATGCACCAAGCGGAACTGCTATTTCTTTGGCCAAAGGAGTAATGAAAAACAGCAATTACACTAATTGGACTCTAGATACGCCCGCAGCAAATGAAATTCATATTGAAGCAAAAAGAATCGGAACAGTTCCTGGAACACATACGGTAACATATAACTCAGTTGTTGACAGTATCGAGATAAAACATACCGCACACAATCGTGAAGGTTTTGCTCTTGGTGCCGTAATTGCAGCAGAATGGATCGTTGGAAAACAAGGGATTTTCACAATGAAAGACGTTTTAGAATTAAAATAAATCAAATCACCGTTTAGGGAGGTGTCTTTTAAACTTCCCGTTCTATAAAACTAAAAAATTAAGCTATGTCACTATATCAATGGTTTGTGTTTTTCCTACTTGTTCAAATAGTTCACTTTTTAGGAACTTGGAAACTATATGAAGCTGCCGGCAGAAAACGTTGGGAAGCAGCAATTCCGGTTTACAACGCTATTGTTTTGATGAAAATAATAGGACGCCCTACTTGGTGGACGCTATTACTTTTTATTCCAATTATCAACTTGATTATGTTTCCTGTAATATGGATTGAAACATTGAGAAGTTTTGGAAAAAAATCAAGCTTAGATACTTTTTTAGGAATAATTACTTGTGGACTGTATATCTACTACATCAATTACACTCAAAAATTAGAATACATTGCTGACAGAAGCACTCAACCGCACAATAAAACCGCCGACACGATAAGCTCTTTATTATTTGCAATCATTGTCGCAACAATAGTACATACTTATTTCGTACAACCATATACGATTCCGACATCCTCTCTAGAAAAATCCTTATTAGTTGGTGACTTCCTTTTTGTGAGTAAAGTCAATTACGGAGCGAGAGTGCCAATGACTGCTGTCGCTTTGCCAATGGTTCATGACTCTATACCGATGACTAAATCACCATCGTACCTGAAATGGCCACAAATACCCTACTTAAGGTTACCTGGAATAGAAGAAATCAAACGATCAGATATTGTCGTTTTTAACTGGCCTGTAGATACTGTACATTACTTTTTTGAACCAAAGGGAAGACCCGGCGTAATCAAACCAATCGACAAAAAATCGAATTATGTAAAAAGATGTGTAGGAGTTCCTGGAGACAGTTTATCTATAAAAGATGGTATTGTTTATATCGATGGAAAAGTGCTGCAACTGCCTGAAAGAGCAAAGCCACAGTTTTCTTATTCAGTCGCTTTAGACGGTAAAACACCTATTGATTTCGAATATCTATTAAGAAGCATGGACATCACTGACGCTGTAGGCTATAAGAGTGATTTAAAAGATACATTAATATTTAGAGCGCTAACCGCTGACGGAGCCGCTAGACTCCGAAACGTACCTGGAATTACTGCTGTAACCCAAGAAATTGCTAAAGGAACAGAAAACGGTATTTTCCCGCACATCAACAACTGGAATCAAGACAATTTAGGTCCCATATATATTCCTGAAAGAGGAAAAACAGTAGCGCTTACTGCAGAGACATTACCTTTTTATCAAAGAATCATCACTGACTATGAACTGAAAGATAACGGAGAAAAAAACGATCTTAAAGTTACAGGAGGCGAAATAAGACTAAATGGCGAGCTTATTAAAGAGTACACCTTCAAACAAAATTACTATTATATGATGGGTGACAACCGTCACAACTCTGAAGATAGCCGTTACTGGGGATTTGTACCCGAAAATCACGTTGTAGGTAAACCAGTATTCATCTGGTTGAGCTGGGACACTAATGGAAAAGGCCTGAATAAAGTGAGGTGGGATCGAGTTTTCACAACAGTTAATGGTGAAGGACAACCTGAATCTTATTTTAAATACTTCTTAATTGCATTAGCAGCCTTTTTTGTGGGTGAGTATTTTTGGAAAAAAAGAAAAGCAAAAAATAATATCTAGTTTAAAGTTTTAGGTTTAAAGTTCCGCGGAAATCTTGGAACTTTAAACCTAAAACAAAAAACAATACAATGAATATACTACTTCATCCTACCTATTTCCCGTCAATAAGCCATTTTGTCGCCATGTCACAAGCTGACAGTATTATTTATGAAATAGAGGATAATTTCCAAAAACAAACCAACCGCAACCGTACTTATATCTATAGTCCTAATGGAATTCTACTACTGAATATCCCCGTTAAGCACTCTAAAGACAACCATCAAAAGACTAAAGATATTCAGGTTGACACTGATTTTGACTGGCAAAAGCAACATTACAAATCACTAGAAACAGCCTATAAAAGCTCTCCTTTCTTTGAATTTTTTGAAGAAGATATCCGTCCTTTTTTCGAAAAAAAGCACAAATTCCTGTTGGATTTAAATTTTGAGACCTTAGAAATTATATCTAAATGTATGCGAGTAAAGTTTGAGTCTACTAAAACCACCGAATACATTCAACAAGGTGATACTGATCTAATTTTAGATTATAGATTTCTCGCTGACGGAAAAAAAGATCCTTCTTCTTTTGAAAGATACATACAAGTATTTGAGGACAAACATGGCTTCATCAACAACCTAAGTGTGTTAGACTTAATCTTCAATGAAGGAAAATTTACTTTAGATTATTTAAAAAACCAAAAGTTAGCGATTAAATAAAAGTCACTGTATTTTTATTCCAATGACAACTTCGCCATAATGGGATAATGGTCGGAATTTTCAAAGTCCGAAAAGCTTTCAAACTTTTTAACAGTCATCTTCTCATCTGCAAAAATATAATCAATTCTGGTAGGGTAATACTTGAACTTATAAGTTGCTCCAAAACCTACTCCTGCTTCTTCAAAACTATCTTTTAAACTGCCTTTAATATTTCGATAGACATAAGAGAACGCGCTATTATTCATATCGCCACATATGATAATCGGGTAATCAGATTCTTTTTCATGCTTTTTAAAAATCTCTGCTTGTTGCTGTTGAAGCTTAAAAGCCTTACTAATTCGACCCAGCATCATTTGAGATTTATCCTTATTAATCACGTCAATATTCTCCGATATTTCACTAACATCAGGCGAGATCTTTATAGATTGCAAATGCATATTATACACCCTAATGATATCTTTACCTTTTTTTATATCGGCATAAATAACACTGTTATTAGTACTTGGCAAAACAACATTTCCTTGATTTATGATAGGAAACTTCGAAAAAATAGCTTGCCCCGTTCTAATTTTATTCCCCTCCATTAATATGTATTTATGAGGATACACTTTCAGGTCAATAACTGCCGAAGACGAAAATTCCTGAATGCATAAAATATCCGGGTTTTTATCGTTTATAAATTCTAAAATATCCCCAGCGACATCTGGTTTATCTAACCATTTAAACAGGTTAAACAAGCGCACATTGTAGCTCATAACGGTAAAATTCTTTTCGTCAGAAGGGTATTCTTTGGCAGAAAACTTATAAAATTTATTTATGAATGTAATCCCAATCAGCAGCACCAATCCAGACAAAATCATGCGTTTCTTGAACTGAAAACCCCAATAGATAAAAAACAGACCATTTAGTATGAAAAACAATGGCATCAAAAGGGTCAAAACAGATAAGATCGGGAAAATCTTTGGAGCTAAAAACGGTAAAATATAAGCGACAAAAGTGACAATAATAAGAACGACGTTCAAACTATACATTGCTTTATTGAACCAGGAAAGATTTTTCATATTTTTACTTGTTCCATTAACCGCCTAATAAAATAATAACGGGTATTTTCTTAATTTATTTCTAAAGTTGCTATAACGCACTTATTTTCCAGCCTTAAACAAAAATTCTTTCTCTTCTTTAGTCAAACTATCGTAACCCGATTGACTAATTTTATCTAAGATTTCATCAATTTGTTGTTGCGCTTTGTCTTTTGTAATAATTTTAGAAGCCCTATTTTCTGCAGGTTTAGCGTAATTCTTATGTACTTTTCTAAATGGTGTTGAAGGTGATTTTTTAACTAAATTCCTAAAAAAAGTAATAAAACCTGTCACGATTTGACTTAAATCAGTTCCGTTTTGAAGTGCACGGATAAAAATAAAACCAAACAACGCTCCAGCTAGATGAGAAATGTGCCCGCCTGTATTGTCTAAACGAAATTGCATGAGATCTAATATTAAAATCACTGCGGTAATATGCCATAATTTTATATTCCCTATCAACAGCAACCTAACATTCATTAATGGCTGATAAGTCGTTACCGCTACTAACACAGCCATAATCGCTGCAGAAGCACCAACAATCGAAGCACTTAAATTCAATATAAAATAACCCGCAACAAACGCGATTCCGGCAAATATTGCGCTTAAAATATACAGTCCCAATAATTGCTTTTGTGTGAAATAAATCAAAAACAGCGAACTGGCAAAATTAAAAACTACCATATTAAATAGCAAATGCCAAAAACCATCATGAAAAAAGGAATATGTTAAAAATGTCCAGGGTTTTAATCCAAAAGCAGAAAAATCTGTCGACAAAGCGACCCAATCAGGAAAATAAAACGAACCCAGCTTAAAGTCATAGAAAAAGACCAATGAAACTAGAAAGCAGCCAACATTCCAGTAGATTAATCTATGGGCCACACCACCCATTTTATACTGCATTTTTAAGTCATCTAATATATTCATTCTCTGTTTTTAGGTTGTTTTAAAATAGCACATAATTAGAAACTTTTTAGTTCCATCTGTTATCATTAAACTGATTCTTTTTCCAATACCACATAATTAAAAAACCAAATAAAGCCCCACCCACATGTGCAAAGTGTGCGATACCACCACCACCGAAAATAGATTGTCCTGATACTCCTAAATACAAATCTACTAAAACTAAACCGGGTACAAAATATTTTGCTTTTATGGGCACTGGAATAAACATCAAAGCTAATTCAGCATTAGGAAACATAAATGCGAAGGCCACAATTACGCCATAAATGGCGCCAGAAGCTCCAACAACAGTTCCCATATATGCACTAATGAAGTTTTCATATTGGGACGCAGTCAACAACTCTTGCCATTGCGTATTTATTTTTCCTTGGTTTAAAATTTGAACAATTTCAGACTTAGGAAAACCATTAGCCTCAAGCGTATTTACCGCGTCAATGAAATAGTAATAATTAATTCCTGTATGCAGCATAGCCGCTCCTAAACCACAAGAAATATAGAAGAATAAAAACTTTTTACTTCCCCAAAAACTTTCTAATGCAGACCCAAATGAATACAAAGCAAACATATTGAAAAAGATATGCATATAGCCACCATGCATAAACATATGCGAGATTGGCTGCCAAAATTGAAAGCTTGAATTTTCAGGAAAAAACATCGCTAACATTTTGTAAGCAGGATCTCCAACGATTAATGTTCCAATAAAAAAAAGAACATTAATTATAATTAACTGTTTTACCGTTTCGGTTACATTTCTCATAGTGCAAATTTTTTGTCTAAATCTTCCACACGCATGGTAATGAAAGTTGGTTTTTGAAAAGGGGAAACATTAGGGTCTTTACAGGCAAAAAGCCCGTTTACCAAGTTTTCTTGTTCTTTAATAGTTAAAGAAGTTCCTGTTTTTACAGCTAAACTTTTGGCCATAGATTTTGCAATCGTATCATTTTGACTAAAACTGCTGTCGGGAATTCCGTCTTGTAAATCGCTTAGTAATTGTTCTAAAACTAGAGAAACCTCACTTTCGGTAACATTTACCGGAATTCCTGAAATAACAACATGATCTGGACTAGTCTTTTCAAAAACAAAACCAGTATTTACTAGCGAAAGTTTTAAGTCCTCGATAAGCTCCATTTCATTAGCCGAAAAAAACAAATCCAAAGGAAATAACAACTGCTGACTGGATGCTTGATGCACAGTCATATTTGTCAAAAACTGCTCATACAGCACTCTTTGATGCGCTCGCTGTTGATCCACAATAACCATCCCTGATTTTATGGGAGAAACGATGTATTTTTTATGAATTTGGTATGCAGTATTAACGGTCTTTTCGACGTCTTCTTCATTAAACAGCGAACCTGTCACTTCTTCGCTTTCAAATGAAAAATCTGTAGTACCGGAAATAAAATCAACCTCTTGTTTTAGTCCCACATAAAGACTTTCCCAATTTGCTGTTGGCTCCGGTTTTCTATAATTCGAACTAGATCCACCAGAATAATGTTTGTTTACTTTATCATCAGAAAAAGGATTGAAAGTACTATCTACTTGTATCGTAGGTGTTGCTCCTTCTAAATCTTTATAACTATAAGGCGTATCTAAATTTGAATCTCTATCAAAATCTAAAACCGGCGCGACGTTAAACTGTCCTAAACTGTGCTTTACAGACGCTCTTAAAATCGCATACAAAGCATGTTCATCATCAAATTTAATCTCTGTTTTAGTAGGATGAATATTAATATCAATAGTATTAGGCGGCACCGTTAAATATAAGAAATAACTAGGTTGTGCACCATCTTTCAAAAGTCCATCGTAAGCAGCCATGATTGCATGATGCAAATAACCACTTTTAATGAATCGATCATTAACAAAGAAAAACTGCTCGCCCCTACTTTTTTTGGCAAACTCAGGTTTACAGGCAAAACCTTGAATTGTCACAATTTCAGTTTCTTCTTGAACAGGAACCAATTTTTCATTGGTTTTACCAGAAAAAACAGCAACAATTCGTTGTCTTATGCTTGAAGGAGGCAAATTGAACATTTCGCTTCCATTATGAAAAAAAGTAAAATAGATATTTGGGTGTGCCAATGCAACACGTTGGAACTCATCAATGATATGACGGTACTCAACCGTATCCGACTTTAAAAAATTACGGCGTGCAGGAATATTGAAAAACAGGTTTTTAACGGCAAATGATGTTCCTTTTGGCAAAACCGCTACTTCCTGCGAGACAAACTTACTCCCTTCAATAATAATTTGGGTTCCTAACTCTTCTTGATCTTGTTTGGTTTTCATCTCCACGTGAGCAATCGCAGCAATGGAAGCTAATGCCTCACCGCGAAACCCTTTTGTATGTAAAGAAAATAAATCCTCAGCCTTACGTATTTTGGAAGTTGCGTGGCGTTCAAAACACAAACGCGCATCAGTAACATTCATTCCCTGTCCATTATCAATTACTTGAACTAATGCTTTCCCGGCATCTTTAATAATTAATTTAATGTCTGTAGCCTTTGCATCGACCGCGTTTTCAAGTAGTTCTTTGACAACAGAGGCAGGTCTTTGCACGACCTCTCCAGCAGCAATTTGGTTAGCGACATGATCAGGAAGCAATTGAATGATACTCGACATTAAAAGGAATATGTTTAAAGTTTACGTTTAATTTTTAAAACCAAAGTGCACAAATTTAATGAATTTATGTTGGCTTTTATAGCTAAGACAGTCATAAATAAAACAAAAAAACCTATACTATTCACTAAACAGTATAGGTTTTTATTATAATTTATTATTGTTTTATTCCTTCAATTCTAAAGGTGTTCCTTCTTCAATTCGCAAAGGACCAGTTGACAATAAATTTTGATTCCCATTTTGGTGTGTCAACGAAGCTTGTTGGCGAATAAAAGCCATTTTTATAGCAGCTATTGCAGCCTCAGTCCCTTTGTTTCCATGAATACCACCGCTTCGATCGATAGATTGTTGCATGGTATTGTCTGTAAGAACACAAAAGATAACAGGAATATCAGTTTGAACATTCAAATCTTTTATTCCTTGAGTAACGCCCTCGCAAACAAAATCAAAATGTTTAGTTTCGCCTTGAATCACACAACCTATGGCAATAACAGCATCCACGTTTTGTGTTTGCAGCATTTTTTTACAGCCATAAACCAGTTCAAAACTTCCTGGAACATTCCATCTAATAATATGTTCAGCTGGAACATTATTTTCTAAAAACGCTTGCTCTGCTCCATTGTACAACCCTTCAGTTATAGCTTCGTTCCACTCAGCAACAACTACTCCGAAACGAAAATTTTTCGCTTTTGGAACAGTGTTCTTGTCATAAACGGATAAATTTTTATTTACAGTTGCCATTTGATATAGATTTTAAAATTCATTTTTAAGATTTTGAAAGTTAAAGATAGAATTTTGAAATCAAAAAACTGCAATCTAAAACTAGAATCTCAAATCCTTTTTTACTATTGAGCCAAACCAATTAAAGCATCAATTGAAGCAGCTTCTGGAGATGCGTCATAATTGTCTTTTATATCAGTAAAATATTTCAATGCATCTTCTTTTTTACCTAAAGCTAAAGCCGTTTTTCCTGCTTTCAACAAATAACGTGGCGTGATAAAATCATTTTTATTTGTTTCAGCAGCTTTGATATAATTTTTCAAAGCTTCTTCTGGCTGATTGTTTTCTGCGTAAGCATCTCCAATTGCACCTTTAGCTAAACCACTCAAAACGATATCTTCTGATTTAAATTTACCTAAGTAATCAATCGCTTCTGTGTATTTACCTGTGTTTAAGAAGGCAATTCCAGCATAATAATTAGCTAAATTTCCAGCATCAGTACCAGAATATTCATCTGCAATTTTGATAAATCCAAACTTACCTTCAGAACCATTTAAAGACAATTTATATAAAGAATCGCTTGCAACACCATCAGTAGCTTGTTGAAAATTAAATTGTGCAACAAACATTTCATCTGCCGCTTCCAATTGTTTTGGCTCAGCGATAAATTTTTGATATACTAAATAACCGATAGTTACTAAAGCAACAGCTCCTACAACACCGATAATCCAATTCTGGTTTTTAGCTACAAAAGCTTCCGTTTTTCCAGCAGTTTCATCTAATGTAGAAAAAACACCTGCCGTTGTACTGTCTTTTTCAGCAATTACTACATCTTCAGTTGTATCTTTTTCTTCTTTTTCTTTTGGTGCTTTATATCCTCTTTTACTGTAAGTAGCCATTTAATTTATAATTTAGTTAACCGCAAAAATAAAATTTTTATTCAAACCGACGCAAAAAAAATAGGATTTTATGTTTAAATACAAAAAATAACTTTCTCAGCCCTGTCTTTATATATTATATGCCAAAATAATTAGCACAGAAAAGCCTGAAAACGGCTTTATCTCGATATTTTTCAATAATTTGCACCCACTTTAAAAAGCATTCCAAAATAACATACTCCTCAATACCAGCAAGCCTTAAGATGTACTTAAAAAAGATTTCATTATTCAATTACAAGAACTTTTCAGAAGCCAACTTCGAATTTGACGGAAAAATAATTTGTTTTGTAGGTAAAAACGGCATCGGAAAAACAAACGTGCTTGATGCTATCTATCATTTATCTTACGGCAAAAGCTATTTCAACCCTTTAGCAGTCCAAAACATAAAACATGGCGAAGAATTTTTTGTTATTGATGCCGAGTTTATAAAAAATGAAAGAAAGGAACAGGTTGTATGCAGTTTAAAGAAAGGTCAAAAAAAAGTATTGAAACGCAATGGCAAGGCCTACGATAAATTTTCAGATCACATAGGTTTCATTCCCTTGGTTATTATTTCTCCAGCAGACCGAGATTTGATTGTAGAAGGCAGTGAAACTCGCAGAAAATTCATGGATAGCGTCATCTCGCAATTAGATTCTCAATATTTACAACAATTGATACAGTACCAAAAAGTACTCAATCAACGCAATGCCTTACTGAAATATTTTGCATTGAACCGTGTTTTTGAAAACGACACCCTTTCTATATATAATGAGCAACTGGACGGTTATGGAAAACACATTTTCGAAAAAAGAAAAGAATTCATAGCTCAGTTTATTCCTATTTTTAATACCCATCACCACGCTATAACTGGCTCCCAGGAAACGGTACAACTGGTGTATGAAAGTCATTTATTCGAAAATAATTTACTGACTTTATTACAAGAAAACATCAATAAAGACAGGGCTCTGCATTACACTAGCGTAGGAACGCACAAAGATGATTTGTCATTCGAAATCGATGGTCACCCCATTAAAAAATTTGGTTCTCAGGGACAACAAAAATCCTTCTTGATCGCTTTAAAATTGGCTCAATTTGAATTTCTAAAAAAACAAAGCGGTGTAAAACCCCTTTTATTATTTGATGATATCTTCGATAAATTAGATGAAAGCAGGGTGGCGAAAATTATTGAAATGGTCAATAGCGATACTTTTGGCCAACTTTTTATTTCAGACACACATCCAGAAAGAACCGAAGCAATATTAAAATCAACAAATCAATCCTATAAAATATTTAACTTATAGTCCGAGTATTTTATGATTTAAAAATCTTCAAATCTGATAATTTACTTAAATTAGCCTAATCAATTTTTAAAATAAATTCCAATGAAATTTCGCGCATTATTATTCATATTAGTATCATTCGTTATAACATCTTGTAACGCACAAGCTTCTAAAAACATAAAATTAATCGAAGTAAAAGAATTTGCTGAAAAGGTAAAAACAACCCAAAATCCGCAAATCTTAGATGTACGTACTCCAGCCGAATTTACGGCGGCACACATTGAAAATGCTACCAATATAGACTGGCTTGGCGACAGTTTTGTTATTGATGCAGAAAAACTAGACAAAACAAAACCCGTTTATGTTTATTGCAAAAGTGGAGGCCGTAGCAAAAAAGCAACTGCCAAACTTGAAGAGCTTGGGTTCAAAAACATCTACGAACTCGATGGTGGTTTTATAAAATGGAGCGCTGAAGAGCTAAACAAACCCTAAGCGGAAATTATTCCAATTAACAGCAGAGTTAAGAAAGCCTCATTAAATACAAAACGAATGGCGTGCACATTGTAAAAAAAGCGCCTCATTTTACGAAAAAAAAATCAAGAACACAATTACAATAACCACAACATGCTTTCAAAAGATTCACTACAATTCCTGGACGATTTAAAAGCGAATAACAATAGAGATTGGTTTTTAGACAATAAAAAAAGATACGAAATTTTCAAAAAAGACTATCATCAATTGGTCGCAGATTTTCTTGACGTCATGAAACCTTTGGACCCTACGTTAGAATTGCTGGAAATAAAAAACTGTACTTTTAGAATCAATAGAGACATACGGTTTTCTAAAGATAAATCACCCTACAAATCTCATATCGGGGTATGGATGTCCTCAGGGACAAAAGGGCAAAACCGTTCCGGTTATTATGTTCATATCGAGAAAGGCGCCAGTTTTATCGCCGGCGGATTCTATGCGCCACTTCCTGAAGATTTAAAAAAAGTGCGCAAAGAAATCGCTTATTTTCATGATGATTTAGAAGTGATTCTCAATGAGAAAAACTTCAAGAAGGAATTTGGAGACTTTGATCGAAATGAAAAAAGCACACTTAAAAACCCTCCTCGTGGGTATGACAAAGAACATCCCGCAATTGAACTATTAAAACTAAAAAGTTTTGAAGCCAGCGTAAAATTTGATATTTCAGAAATCCTTCAAAAAGATTTTGTGTCAAAAATGAGTAAAAAGCTCATCCTTTTAAAACCTTTAAATGAATTTATCAATCGAGCACTGACCACTGATGAGTTTTAAATTATTTCGATGAATAAAAGAAAAATACTTTTTCTAGGCGAATCGTATAGAGCTGATGCTATTACCTGGCAGAATGGTCTAAAGGAATTTGGTGATTTCGAAATAATCAGTTGGGAGTTAAAAACACCAAGCGATACTTTTTTCAACAGAATAGCACGAATAGTTGAGTTCAGCTTTGCATTACATGAAATTAAGAAATTAATACAACTGCATCAACCAGATATGGTCATTGCTGAGAGAACCACAAGCTACGGCTTTCTTGCCGCTCTATCTGGTGTAAAACCAGTGGCTATTGCACAACAGGGCAAAACTGATTTATGGCCCGAAGGATCTATTTTATTGCCCTTCAAAAAAATAATCCAAAAATATGCTTTCACAAAAGCAACTCTTATTCATGCTTGGGGGCCAGTAATGAAAATCTCTATGGCTGCGGCCAAAGTAGATAGGAGTAAAATCATGGTGCTACCAAAAGGGATTGATTTAGTAAAATTCAATAATAGAAACACGGCAAATCCCGATAAAATTTGCGCAATTGTCAGCCGTTCTCTACTACCGGAATACCGCCATGACGTTGTTTTAAGAGCGTTCGGAATGTTAAATGAAAAAAGAATTGATTTCACTCTAACAATAGTTGGCGACGGAAAACAGCTTAACAATTTAAAAGACTTAGCGAAAACTCTAAATATCGAAAACAAGGTCGTTTTTAAAGGCAGAATTGCAAATACCGAGTTACCTAAACAACTACAAGAGTCTAATTTTTATATCAGCATGCCAGTGACAGAGGGGGTTTCAGCATCGTTGTTTGAAGCGATGGCCTGCAATTGTTATCCTATTGTCTCTAATATCGCTGGAAATCGAAGTTGGATTAACCATCGCAAAAACGGACAATTAATCACGGTAGACGACGCAGATATGCTTGCTGAGGAAATATTATGGGCTTTCGAAAACAGTAATTATAGAACGAAAACCGTGTTGAAAAACAGACAATTTATCGAAGAGCATGTCGATTACAAAATCAACATGAAGATAATCGCCAACAAATACCACGAATTAATAAACAACGCCGAAGTTAACTAGCATTTTTTGATACTAAGACTATGTTTCATTTGACTTTTCGAGACAAATAAAAAAGCCTACCCAAAACAACTCCTAATATCATAGCAATATTTAAGATGTATATCTGAACGAAAAGCGAGGCAAACAAATTTTAATTCTTACTTTTGAGCTCGGAATATATTTATAAAAAGCACTTTCTTTCATGGAAATACAAACTAACTTTTCTCTAAAAAACTATAATACTTTTGGTATCGAAGCCAAAGCAAAACAATTTATTGCAGTACACAGTACCGCCGAATTGACTGCCATTTTAGAACAAAAAAAAGCAGAGCGTAAATTCATTCTTGGTGGCGGTAGCAACATGCTTCTTACTAAAGACATTGATGCTTTAGTAGTTCATATTGACCTTAAAGGAAAAAGAATTGTCAATGAAAATGAAGATTATGTTTGGATCGAAAGTCAAGCTGGTGAGAACTGGCATGAATTTGTACTTTGGACCATTGACCAGAATTTTGGCGGACTGGAAAACATGTCGCTTATTCCAGGAAATGTAGGAACAACTCCCGTGCAAAATATTGGTGCATACGGAACCGAGATGAAAGATACTTTTGTTTCCTGTGACGCAATAACTATTGCAGATCAAGAATTAAAGACGTTCACAAAAGAAGAATGCCATTTTGGGTATCGAGAAAGCGTCTTTAAAAACGAAGCAAAAGACAAATATATCATCACATCAGTGGTTTTCAAACTTACAAAAAGAGACCACAAAATCAATATTTCTTACGGCGATATCACAACCGAATTAGCCAAAAATAACATTAGCAATCCTAGCTTGAAAGAAGTAAGCGATGCGGTTATTGCTATTCGAAAAAGCAAATTACCCGATCCTAAAGAATTAGGAAATAGCGGTAGTTTTTTTAAAAATCCGATCCTTTTAAAATCTGATTTCGAAAAAATACATCAGCAATTTCCTGAAATGAAATATTATGATGTCTCCACAACCGAAGTAAAAGTTCCTGCAGGATGGCTTATCGAACAAGCCGGATTTAAAGGAAAACGATTTGGAGACGCAGGAATCCATAAAAACCAAGCTTTGGTTTTAGTGAATTATGGGAATGCAACGGGACAAGAAATCCTTACGGTTTCAAAGCTTATACAAGAAACGATTTTCACCACTTTTGGTATCCACATTGAAGCCGAAGTGAATGTAATTTAAAATAATTAATCAAACCTATAAGTCAATATCATGTACACTCCAGACCTTTACAAAAATGAAAACCGAGACGACATACATGCATTTTTACAAGAAAATAGCTTTGGTATCCTTATCAATCAAACGCAAGGCAAGTTAACGGCAACCCACATCCCACTAGAACTTGAAACTGACAAGGAAGGGAATAGTATTTTATACGGACATCTTTCTAAAGAAAATCCACAATGGAAAGGCTTCACTGAGAACGACGAGATATTAGCCGTTTTCTCCGGCCCACATTCCTACATTTCTTCCTCTTGGTACGATCATGAAAATGTTCCTACTTGGAATTATATTGCAGTACATGTCTATGGAAGAATTAAAATTGTCGAAGGAGAAGCAGTCGTTGAATCCCTAAAAAAATTAGTGGACAAATATGAAAAGGCATCTAAAAATCCTGTTCGAGTGGAGGATCTATCCAAAGAAACGATGATGCAAGCTAGTGGAGTTGTCGCTTTTGAAATTGAAATTACCGAAATTCAGGCGACAAAAAAACTATCGCAAAATAGGGATGATAAAAATTATCAAAATATCATCTCAGAATTAGAAAAAACCAAAGAAAATCAATCAGTTGCAGTAGCAAATGAGATGAAAAAATGCCCTCGGTAATTTTTTAAAAAATCAATAATTTATAATTTATAAATACTAATTCTATTCATACCTTTGCACCCGATTCAACAACACAAAAACTCAGATGCTTATTATAATTCTTTACTTTTTTATTGCTGTCGTTTTCATTCAGCTTTTTTATTATTTAGGTGTTTTTGGAAAATTTGCTTTCGCAAAAGCACAAAAAGTAACACCCAAAAGACTTTCGATTTCAGTTATTGTCTGTGCTAAAAACGAAGAAGACAACATAGTGGAGTACATCCCGCTACTTGCTGAGCAAAACTACCCTGATTATGAAATTGTCTTAATTGATGACGCTTCTAGTGATGCTACTTTAGAAATATTCGAAGGTTTTGAAAAACAGTACCCAAATATCCGTTTGGTAAAAGTTAAAAACAACGAGGCTTTTTGGGGAAATAAAAAATACGCATTGACTTTAGGAATAAAAGCAGCCAAAAACGAATATTTATTATTTACTGATGCTGATTGCTACCCTACTTCAAAAGAATGGATTACAGCGATGAGTTCCCAATTCACCATGCAAAAAACGATTGTGTTAGGCTATGGCGCATACGAGAAAATCAACAAATCTTTTCTTAACAAATTAATGCGTTTTGAAACTTTACTCACTGCTATGCAATACTTTTCTTGGGCAAAATCAGGACGACCTTATATGGGAGTAGGCCGAAATTTAGCCTACAAGAAAGAAGAGTTTTTTAACGTAAACGGGTTTATAAACCACATTCAGGTACGCTCTGGTGATGACGATTTGTTTATCAATCAAGCCGCAACTTCAAAAAACACTACTATCGCCTACACGCCAGAAAGTTTCACCTATTCGAAACCAAAAACTACTTATAAGGATTGGATTATCCAAAAAAGAAGACATGTTGCTACGGCAAGCTATTATAAAAAATTAGATAAATTTCAATTGGGACTTTTCTACTGTTCCCAATTACTTTTCATTTTACTACCCATTATCTTGTTGTCCTTTCAGTTTTACTGGATTGTGGTATTGAGTTTAATTTTTGTTCGATACGCGGCTGTTTGGACAGTTGTTGGTTTTTCGGCGGCTAAATTAAAAGAGAAAGATTTAAAATACTGGTTTCCTATTGTCGAATTAATACTTATATTCACACAAATCAATATCTTTATTACGAATACTTTCTCAAAACCGGTAAATTGGAAATAAATAATCAAATCGAAAAAGCAAAACAAGGCGATCAAGCGGCCTTTACTTTTCTATTAAATTACTATTGGAATGAAGTTTATGGCTTCATGTTGAAACGTACCGAAAACGAGACTAATGCCGAGGACATTACCATTGAGACGTTCTCAAAAGCGTTTGACAAAATCGCGACTTACAATCCTGAATTCCAGTTTAACACCTGGCTAATTAGTATTGCTAAAAATGTACACATCGATTTACTACGTAAAAAAAAGTCCAGCCTTTTTATCGAAATTACAGATCAAGAAGATCAGAAAGCGTATAATATTGCAGACACCACTCCATCTAAGGAAGACGAACTGATTACAGAACAGAATCTTTCTCAACTCTTGCGTTACATAAAAGAGCTAAAACCCCATTACCAAGAAGTAATCCAGTTGCGCTATTTTCAGGAAATGAGCTATCAGGAAATTGCTACTAAAATTAATGAGCCTTTAAGCAACGTAAAAATTAAACTCCTTCGTGCTAAAAAATTATTGGCAGAAATTATTAGAGACAAAAGATAAATCACAATCTACTCTGTTAAAAATTAAATAATAAAACTTAATTTTATTGTTTATATAAATTATTTTTCGAATAATTAACACATTACATAATAAAATTCTTATTATTGACGTTAGAACTTAAAAACACTACACGCTTATGATTTAACTGATACCTAACCATTAAATCCATAAATTATGTCAAAACTAAGTCTTTACGAGTCCAACTGGATTAATCTAGTTTTCGAAAACAAAAACAAAGAATACGGGGCATATCAACTGCGTCAAGAAAGCGTAAAAACTTCTTTATTTGCACTTTTTATTGGTATATTATTATGCGCTTCTCTGGTAGGAATTCCAAAAATAGTAAGTCTAATTAATCCTGCAACAAACGTACATGCAGCAAATCCTGGAAGTATCGATCAAATTATTGAGGTGACTAAAATTTTTCCCAATCAAGTTAAACAAATTGAAGCACCCGTTCTACCGAAAGCTATCCAACAAAAACCAAGTGTCGTTATTGAAAAACACCAACTTAAAAACCCTACAATTGTTCAGGCTACGCTCGCGACTCCAGATATTGCAACCAATATTGAAAACCCGCTTACGGTAAATAATAATCCTGATGGTAATGGGATTATTGGTACAAATCCAGTCGCATCGCAAGGAACGGGATATGGAAGTCCTGCAATAGCTGATTATGGGAATACGGTTGTGGCTAGCACCCTTTTGGACAAAATGCCAGAATACCCCGGTGGAATTGCTAAATTCTACGCCTACATTGGTAAAAATTTTGAAAGCCCAGAAATAAACGGAGAAAGAAGCATTCGTGTTTATGTTTCTTTTGTGGTCGAAAAAGACGGAAGCATGACTGATATACAAGTAAAAAACGATCCAGGTTATGGATTGGGGAAAGAAGCAATTCGGGTTCTAAAATCGTTGAGAACCAAATGGGCGCCTGGAATGATCGATTCAAAAGCTGTGCGAACAGCTTACAATTTACCCATTGTTGTTCAACTGAATTAAACTTCGACAGAAAAGCAGAATCACTTGATTCTGCTTTTTTTTATGTTTATCGAAAGCAACAAAACTCCTATACCCCTTTTACTTCTCTAGCGCTGATAGGAATAAATACCTGCAAACTACAGCCACACAGAAAAATCACAGAGAATTGCGCAAATAATTAATATAAATCTCGCTTCAAGCTTCGCGCCCGAAACACCCTATTTTAAATCAACATTCCTTATATTTGCAGTCTTAAAATTGATTTATGGAAACTGTTTTAGAAAATACTTTACCTGTTCAAAAACCAAAATGGTTGAAGGTAAAACTCCCGATAGGACAAAAATACACTGAACTAAGAGGCTTAGTCGATAAATATAGTTTGAATACGATTTGCGCATCAGGAAGCTGCCCTAACATGGGCGAATGCTGGGGTGAAGGTACCGCTACATTTATGATTTTAGGAAATACATGTACCCGTTCTTGTGGTTTTTGTGGTGTAAAAACTGGAAGACCAGAAACAGTAGATTGGGACGAACCTGAAAAAGTAGCACGTTCGATAAAATTAATGAATATCAAACATGCTGTAATTACCAGTGTCGATAGAGATGACTTAAAAGATGGCGGATCTATTATTTGGATCGAAACCGTAAAAGCCATTCGTAGAATGAATCCAACTACGACTCTAGAAACTTTGATTCCTGATTTTCAAGGTATCGAAAGAAATATAGACCGAATTGTAGACGCAAATCCTGAAGTAGTTTCACATAATGTAGAAACAGTACGCAGACTAACTCGTGAAGTACGTATTCAAGCAAAATATGACCGAAGCTTAGAAGTTTTAAGATACTTGAAAGAAAAAGGAATCAATAGAACAAAGTCGGGGATTATGCTTGGTCTTGGCGAACAAGAAGAAGAAGTTTTCCAGACCATGAGAGACCTTCGGGATGCTAATGTGGATGTAGTAACCATTGGTCAATATTTACAACCAAGTAAAAAACACTTGCCAGTTAAAGAATTCATAACTCCTGATCAATTTGCTATCTATGAAAAATACGGATTAGAATTAGGATTCCGTCATGTAGAAAGTGGTCCGTTAGTTCGCTCTTCTTATAAAGCACAAAAGCACATTCTTTAAAAAAACGTTTCAAGTTTAAGGTTTCAAGTTGAGCGACTTTAAACCTGAAACTTTAAACTTTAAACAAAATCTATTGAAAACAAGAATTGCCATTAACGGTTTTGGAAGAATTGGTCGAAATCTATTTCGATTGCTTTTAAACCATACTACTATTGAAGTTGTTGCTATAAATGACATTGCCGATACAAAAACGATGGCTCATTTATTAAAATACGACAGTATTCACGGTGTTTTACCATACAAGGTAAGCGCAGATCAAAAAGGTATTCTTGTAGAAGAAAATCACTTTTTATTTTTTCATGAGAAACAAATTTCAAAATTAGACTGGAAAAGTTTGAATATCGATTATGTAATCGAATCAACTGGGAAATACAAAACTTTTGAAGAAATCAATGCGCATATAATAGCAGGAGCTAAGAAAGTAATCCTATCCGCTCCCTCTGAAGTAGATAGTATTAAAACTGTTGTTATTGGTGTAAACGATCATATTCTTGATGGTACCGAAAAAATTATTTCTAACGCCAGTTGCACTACAAATAATGCAGCACCGATGATGAAGGTAATAGATGAGCTATGTGGCATAGAACAAGCTTATATCACTACCATTCACTCTTACACAACAGACCAAAGCCTGCACGATCAACCCCATAAAGATTTACGCAGAGCCCGCGGTGCGAGTCAATCCATTGTCCCTACAACAACTGGAGCCGCTAAGGCATTAACAAAAATTTTTCCTACATTAGACAACAAAATAGGTGGTTGTGGTATTCGTGTACCCGTTCCTGATGGATCATTAACAGATATTACATTCAACGTAAAGCGTGCCGTTACAATAACTGAAATCAACGAAGCATTTAAGTTCGCTGCCGAAAATAATTTAAAAGGGATCTTAGATTACACCGAAGACCCAATCGTTTCTGTAGATATTATTGGAAACAGAAATTCATGTGTGTTTGATGCACAGCTTACTTCGGTGATTGATAAAATGGTAAAAGTCGTGGGATGGTACGACAATGAAATAGGCTATTCGTCTAGAATAATAGATTTAATAGTGTTGACAAAAGAATAAAAATAGCTTAGAAAAATAAACAACAGATGAGATACCTTTTGGTTTATATGTTTTTTATTCATTCCTTTCTCTATTCACAAAAAAAAGTGGATACTGATAGCATATCCCATTATACTGAGCAGGCGAATTCTAGCATCAAAGAAAACAATTATAAAAATGCACTTTTTTTTACTCAAAAAGCAATAAATTATTGCGAGGTCCAGCTTAAAAAGGAAGCTCAAGCCATCCAAACTTTTAATTTAGGTAAAATTTACTACGACCTCAGTAAATACAGTGATGCAAACGAAATTTTTACTGAAAGTATTTCACTATTCGAAGGCTTACCTCCTTCAACTCAGGTCGCAAATAGCTACTATTACCTTAGTCTTTCCTCTATTGGCACAAAAAACTACAAAGCAGCTGAAAATTCGCTTAATAAAGCATTATCCATCTATAAAACTTTAAATATTCAACCTAATGAAGACATCGTCAATCTTCAAAAAGGAATTATTTATAAAGCGTATAAGAATTACAATGCGGCATCATTTTGTTTTAATTTGGTTATTTCTAAACCGGACAGTCCTGAAATTTTAGACGTTAAAGCGGAAGCGCTTTATCAAATTGGACTAATAGAAGAGATCAATAAACGAAATAATTTAGCCTTAAACTACTATAATAAAGCCTTAGAATTAAATGCCAAAAACGACAATCTAAAGCAAAAATCGGATATTTTGCTAGCGCTGAGTTCCGTTTATGGTAATATATTAAATAAAAGTACTGCTTACTCCTATCTACAGCAGCATTTGAATCTTAAAGAAAGTATCTCGATTTCGAACAATGAAAAACTTGGCATTGATGATTATGAGAATTTTAAGGAAACGCAGCGACTAGAAAAGATAGAGCGAATTAACAAAAAAATTGCGGAAGAGGAAAAAAACACCAAATTCTCTAAGCTGATTAATATCCTTGCCATTGCGTTAATTTTAATTCTATCCCTATTGAGTTTGTCTTTATACAAGAACAATATCATTAGAAATAAATCGAATTTATTACTACACGAAAAGAACACCGAGTTAATAATAGCAAAAGAGAAAGCTGAAAAAGCATCACAGGCAAGATTTGAATTTTTATCTACCGTTAGCCATGAACTTAGAACGCCACTAAATGCTATAAACGGTATCACTCATTTATTACTGGAAGAAAACCCTAAGAAGTCACAGTTACATTATTTATCATCTTTAAAATTTTCTGGAAACTATCTAACCACCTTTATAAATGAAATTCTAGAAATCAATAAAATCGAATCCAATACCGTTGAAGTAGATACTGTTAATTTCAATCTAAAACAGCTGTTAGAAGACATTAGAAATTCTTTGAAGGAAATCGCTTTAAAGAATAATAATACCTTTACATTTAACATTGATGAAACCATCCCAGATCATTTGATAGGAGATCCAACGAAATTGTCGCAAATTTTCATGAATTTAATAAATAATTCTTTAAAGTTTACCAAGAACGGGAACGTCACGATCCAAGCTAAATTACGATCCCATATAGATGATACTGCGGTACTCTCATTTGAAATTATTGATACTGGTATTGGGATTTCACGCGATAAATTAGACACGATTTTTGAAAGTTTCTCCCAAGGATCTGTCGAAATAAATCGAAAATATGGAGGGACTGGATTAGGGTTAACAATCGTAAAAAAACTAACTAAAATTCTTGGCGGACAAATTAAAGTCGAAAGTATTTTAGGCAAAGGCTCTGTCTTTTCATTTCAATTAGAATTTACAGTAAACGAGCAGCATTCATCAGATAGTCCCATAATTAAAAATTATGATGAATCAATTTTTGCAAATAAAAACATCTTAGTGGTTGAAGACAATAAGATCAATCAGATGATAGCAAAAAAAATGGTGCTAAATAAAGGCATGAAATGCAAAATTATTGATAACGGAGAAGAGGCAATTGAAAAAGTCAGAAACCATAAGTTTGATTTAATTTTAATGGATGTCCATCTTCCAGGAATAAACGGTACAGTGGCGACTAAGAAAATTAGAGAATTTGATATTTTAACTCCTGTAATAGCCGTAACTGCAATTTCACTGAACGAAAACAGAGAAATGCTATTATCATTTGGAATGAACGATGTTATAACAAAACCATTCGATCCTGAATATTTCTACGCTGTTATTGCGGAACAATTAGACAAAGTTAATACCTAACGATCAACTCCTTAATCAATCTTCTTACATTTGGCTCTGCATTTTGAGCCGCTTCTAACACTTCGTCATGGGAAATTGAATCAATATTATCCTCGTCTCCAATGTCTGTAATTACAGAGATTCCAAAGGTTTCTAAATCCATGTGACGGGCAACAATAACTTCTGGTACAGTAGACATTCCTACACAATCAGCGCCTAGGATTTTTACCATTTTATATTCGGCCAAGGTTTCAAAACTAGGTCCTTGTAGACCTAAATAAATTCCGTCTTTAACTTCAATATTTAATTCTGTAGCAAGTTCTTTTGCTTTAGCTATCATTTTCCTCGAATAAGGCTCACTCATATTTACAAATCTCGGACCAAAACGTTCGTCATTTACACCACGCAACGGATGCTCTGGCGTAAAATTGATATGATCCTTAATAATTATAATTTCACCTATTTTATAATTGGGATTTACTCCCCCAGAAGCGTTAGAGACAATTAGTTTTTTAACTCCCAAAAACTTCAAGACACGCACCGGAAAAGTCACTTCTTTCATCGAATATCCCTCGTAGAAATGAAAGCGTCCTTGCATGGCCACCACCTTTTTATCGCCAATAGTTCCAAAAACCAGAGCCCCTTTATGTCCCTGAACTGTAGATACAGGGAAATTCGGTATTTCATTATAGGGCAATGTAAATTCAATCTTAATGTCATCCGTAAAACTTCCTAAACCAGAACCTAATATAATTCCATATTCAGGATTGAAGTGGTTTACTTTATTGATGTAACTTACCGTTTCTTGTACTTGTTCCCACATAATTCATGATTGTTTTTCTAAAGTCATTATCTCTTGCAAGAAACTGACTTCTTATTGGTAAATAAAAAAGTTGATCGGCGGGAATTCTTCCCTGCAAGCGCACATAATCCTTCTCAGTCGTTATTATGATCTTATTTAGCGATTTATTTTTAATGTCTATAATATCGCTTTCACTAAAATGATGATGATCTGGAAAACTCATACAAACATCCTTTTCAGCTTTTAAATATTCGAAAAAAGAGCCAGGTTTTGCAATTCCAGCCAAAAGTAACTTATCACTACTCTTGATGTCTTTTACTGCTTTTACTCCCGTTTCTGAGTAAATAAATTCATCGTAAGCAATGGTCGTAAAATATAATTCTTGGTTTACACCAATTTTTAATTTGGTTTTAATGCTAGCCATCTCCACTTCTGAAAGATCTGCAGGACATTTTGTTACAACTATAACATTGGCTCTCTTGGCTCCACTTCTACTTTCTCTTAAGTTTCCTGCAGGAAGTATAAAATCATCACTGTACAAATCACCATAAGAGCTAAGTAAAATATAATAACCTGCTTTCACTTTGCGATGTTGGTAAGCGTCATCCAACAAAATTACTTCTGGTTTTTGCGATTGTGAGAGCAATTGTTCAATTCCGTTCTTTCGATTCGCATCAACAGCAACTTGAATATTCTTAAATTTCGTGTAGAATTGAAAAGGTTCATCCCCTAGTATTTCAGCATTAGAAGTCTCGTCAGCTAAAATAAAACCCGCGGACTTTCTCTTATATCCCCTACTTAATGTAGCTACTTTGTATTGTTCAGACAGCAGTCTAATCAAGTACTCAATTTGCGGTGTTTTACCAGTACCGCCCACACTGAGGTTTCCCACAGCAATAATAGGCAGATCAAAACTATAAGATTTAAAAATTCCTTGATTAAATAGAAAATTCCTAATACTCGTAATGAAACCATATAAAATAGCAAACGGAAAGAGTATTTTGCGCAATAAAATCATTATAGAATTGTAAAAAATTGAACACGAATTTAACGAATTAATTCCTTTCTATTTCCATTTCGAAGCAGAACTTAAGCTTTATCTTTAAGAAGTATTTATTTGAACTCTCTAAAGAATTGAATAAGAAATGTAATTTCGAAAAAGTATTACATTTTAAAATAGTTCGCTACCTTAAAAACCTTCTTTAAAAAAACAAAACAAGTTTAAATTCAGAAAACTATACTTTGTATTCTGAATTTAAACTTGTTTTTTTAATCTTGAAAACCAACTAATAGATCGAATTTGAATCTATGCATTCATTTCCCCAGCTATTAGTTTTCCTTTAAAGAAAACGCCTTCTCTTTTAGGTAGACGCGCAACTGCTTCTGCAGAACAACTGGCTTTTACCAAAATAAAATTGGCTTCAGCATCCACCGTAGGCCATACCCGAGCACCAGCATCATTAAGTGGCAATATCTCGTTAGTAGTAGCAATATGTAAGGCGCGACTTAGACTATACTCGTCTGTCCAACCGTAAAGTTGGGCACATAATTTTGCTTTTTCAAGCATATCACAATTTCCAAAAGGTTGCCAATGATCTACGATACTATCAGTACCAGTCATTAATTTTACACCGTGCTTTTTTAAAGTTGGAATTGGCATTATTGTGCGGCCAATAGGCACTGTAGAAACCACTCCAATACCAAGTACCCCCATTTGTTCAGCCATTTTTTCTAATTCGTTTGCTTCCATTCTGGCAAGAGCAAAGCCGTGACTTATGTATGTTTTTCCCTGTAGCTGTTTATTCTCTTCTGTTTTTTTAATGATGTATTCTATGGCGGCTTTACCTGTTGGTAACCCTTCATGCAAGTGAATATCAATTCCTTTATTGTTGTCAATTGCAATTTGAAACATGGCATCAAGAGATTTCTCAAGATTACCATCGACAGTCGTTGGATCTAGGCCACCAATAAAGTCAACACCCATTTTTGCAGCTTCGCGCAACAGCGACTCTGACTGGGAATACAAAATTCCATGTTGTGGAAAAGCGACAATTTCCCAAGCAAAACTATCCTTATTTTTATCTAATGCTGCTAATAAATGCTCTAAACTTTTTAACCCGCTTACGGGATCAATATTAGTCTGGCAACGAGCAAAATAAGTACCTTGGCTTTTCATCAGTTCTATCGCTTCTTCGGCTTTGTGTTGGGAATCTGTCAATAACTGTGGAATAATTTTTTCCTCCAATACAATCATATCTTTCACTGTATACCCTTTTCTTGGTGCCGCATTCCATTTCCCACCATAAAATGTTTTATCAATATGAATGTGCATATCACGCAATCCCGGAAGCATTAAAAAACCTTTGGCATCGATTGTCTTCAGCTTTAAATCAAGTTTGCCTTTTACAATCTTTTTGATTTTGCCATCGGAAATATGCAGGTTATATAAGGCTGTATTTGTGGCTATGACTTCCTTTTTTTCGTTGTACTCAAACCCTTCTTCCAGTCTTACATTCGTTAAAATATAATCTTTTAAAGCAGCTGTGTTTGTATCCTCAGCTCCCTGTGGTGTCATTGCTGAAGTACCAATACCTGAGAATAATGCAGCTCCAGTAGCGGCTGCACTCAATCCTAAAAATCTTTTTCTACTAATATGATTCTGTTCCATTTTTATCTTTTAATTATTTTGCTCCCGCTTTTTCTAATAATTTCACCATCTCAGCGTATCCTTGCTTCTTTGCAAGTCTCAAAGGTGTCATTCCGTTTTTATCCGCTATGTTTATATCACAGCCGCCTTCGATCAAGGCAGCTACTATATCAATATGAACTTGACCTCCATCACTCAACAAAACAGCTTCTAATAAGGCAGTCCATCCAAGATTGTTTATATGATCTTTAGGAAAACCCGCAGTATTTACCAATAGTTTTACAATTTCTAAATGTCCTTTTTCAGCAGCAGGAATTAGTGCCGTACCTCCGTAGCGATTGTATATCTTGAAATTTGCACCATTATTCAATGCCATTTTTACAATCTCCAAGTTACCTTCGGCACCAGCGTATAAAAAAGGACTGTTTTTAATTCCATCCTGAGCATTGACGTCGGCTCCAGCGTTTATAAGCAATACGGCTATTTTGTTATCACTTTTATAAACTGCTTCCATCAGTGCTGTTCTCCCCTTATCATTTTTCAGTTCTAATGATGGCTTATCTTCTAAAATCTTTGCCAGCATTGTTGCATCGCCACGATCAACAGCTTCAAAAAGCGCTTTATTTAAATCCATATCCTCTAATTTTAATTCTGTTTGTTTTGATGAGCAACCCAAAATTAACACAATGACTAAAATCAACTTGCTTAATAAAACGCTCCTATTTCGTTTCCTTGTCATAACTCATTTCTTTTTGAATTAATAAAACTGATTCTTTACCAGAAAAGCAACTTGCACTTTCTTTTATGTGCACACATTTTTAGTAATTTTTATCAATTACAAAAATCGATTAGAAAATCAATATTGAATGGTATTATTAGTGGTAAGGATGGTAAAATTTATAACTTTCTCTAAAATCGCTCGGTGACTCCCCTGAAAGTTTTTTAAACACTTTGCTAAAATAGCCATTGTCATTAAAACCCAGTTGGTATGCGATTTCTTTCATGGATAAGTTAGTACTGGCAAGCAAGCGCTTAGCTTCCAGCATGCTTCTGTCTTTTATAAAATCTCCTGCAGCCGTTTTTAAATATTTTTGAGACAGGATGTTTAGATAGTTAGCTGTGATCTTTAGCTGCGTGGCATAAAACTTTACCGCGGGTTCTTGATGAAAATGCACTTCTACTAACTCAACGAATTTTTGTATTAATTTTTCAGGTCTGACAACACTATCGCGTTCTGGAAATTGAATTAGATAATTTTTTTCCAATAACTTAAGCAATAAATGCAGCTGAAGCGCTACAATTTCCTTTGTCACTATATCATTATTAGGAAGTAACCCTTCTATATCGTTAAGCTGTTTTATAAACTCTTGGAAAACTGTTTCTGTTAACGAAATACAGGATAAGGAACTGGGTTGAAAAAAAGAAAGTGGCGATAAATTATAAAAAATATTTACTATTTCGTTAGAAAGCATCAACTGAAACCCAGTAGTCCCCTCTTTAAGAGACCAATTGTGTATTTGTCCAGGTCGAACAAAATAAACCTGATTATCAGCAACTGTATAATGTGTGAAGTCGATGTCGTGAACTCCAGAGCCTCTTTCCACAAAAAAAACAAGAAAGAAATCGTGTTTATGGGGCTGCTCAAATTCATTTCGCCCCTTGACACTATGACGGAATAGGGTAACGCCCAAATTATCTTCGCCAAGTATATTACCAATAGATAAAGTAGGGAACGAAATTTTGCTCAACTGGTTTTATTTTTAATTATTTGCTTTCAAAAATAAAGAATTAAAGGAGACGGCACAAATAACCACGCTATCGATACATCTAAAAATGTAAAAACACTCTAGCATTATAAACTAGAGTGTTTGGGCAATAATTATAATAGGCATTTTTTTATAAGTCAGCCAGCAAAAACGATGTACCCTTATAGATCGATTAACGACGATTAATATTACAATATCTTTTATTCTGTATTCCTACAATAATTGGAAAAATCAGTTTTTGTCAAATATAGTTGTGTTCTTAATAACTCCTATCCTTCAACAGTTTACTGTGTTTATTGTGATCATTATTTCTCAACAGATTTATTCTTAATAGAAAAAATTATACTTGAAACACATCTTTCTTTTGAACAACTAATATTCAGCCGATAAAAGCAAATTTTCATCAACTTAATACAAAAGCCCCCCTTTTTCCACATAAAAATTTAGCTGCTGCATCATAGATGTGAAAAATAAGTTGAAAAATCTCCTTGTCTAAAAATTATATTAAAACTACTCGATCATTAGTTTAGTTGTTTTAGAGTTCCCTTTTTCATCAAAAAATTTAATTATATAAACGCCTGGCTTAAAGTTGCTGCTATTTATACTGACTTTTTCCTGATTACTTATGGGGTGGCTAAATAATTGCTGACCTGTTAAACTAAATATTTTAATATTTCCTTTTTGTTCTGTAGGAAGCGCAACAGTAAAAACATTTTTGGCCGGGTTTGGATACAGCCAAAAATCAGAATGCACTGGAGGAATACTATGTTCTAATTTTAAACTATTACTATTTTGATTTGTTAAAGCTTCCAGAGGAAATTCCTGGACGTTAGCATTCATTATGCTATTTAATGCTCTTAGAAGAGACAATTGGTTTGTATAATCGACATCAGTTGCCATATCCCAATACATCACACCAGCCAATTCCCTGTCTCTTACATATTTTGTTTTATTGATGATGGTTTGTTGACCATTATATGTGATGCTTTTAGACTGTAGCTGGCTAGTTGCTCCGCAACCGTTCCCAGTCGTTACGTTCACATCCATAGTTGCTTGATCTGATATAGGGTCAAGCGAGGGGAATTTATTTACAATCCCTTTATAACTGACCGTAATTTTGGAATTATCAGTAGTTACGCCATAAAATGGCAATCCCATGATGAGTTTTTGCGCAGGAAATCCATAAGCGAGCATGGCATCCACATTGTTTACAAATTCATTGTATGGATAACGATCGGGGCTTGGTCCATAAGACTGAATCGATACATAATCAAGAGCTGCTATTGCAGCCGGACTGATTTTATAGTACAAGGGATGTAGGGTTACACTAAAATTGGAAGTTGGACCTAAAATACTGTTCAAAGTCAATATAGTTGCGCTATAATCAGACCATTCCTGTGTGGTGGCACACCATTCAAAATCCAAATCTACCCCATCAAAACCATAGGTTTCTACAATGTTTTTCACTTTATTGGCAAAATTAATTCTAGCTGTCTCGGTCTTAATCATAGTTTTCCAATCCCCGCCGATAATTCCCAGACGAATTTCTACACCATCATATCCCGTCATTGTTTGTTTTAGGTCTTCTAAAACACTGATCCATGTTCTGGAATCCTTTGCTGGTTTTGAGGCATCATCGTATTTCCAGTAAGCAGCAGTTTTGGTTTCATTCCATGTATCTACTACTATTTGATTGTTCATCAGTGCATTAATCTCGCCGCTACTCAGACTAATTTGACTGACACTGGTTTCATCGAGTTTGCCGTCAAAGTTTACTCCTAATTCAAAATTTGATCTGATAAAGGGACCCGTTGTGGACAGTAAACCATCCCCATTTTTATAAGATATTGGTACAGCAAGCCCATCAACATATATTTTTACTTGTTGATAGGCGCAAGTATTTCCTGAATAAGTTACGGCAACGTGGTGCCATCCCCCTGTGGCAATTCCTGAATTATAGGCTGTTATATAATTAGCGGTCCCGTTTGAAAGGTGAAAGATCAATTGATTTGTGGCTGCCGCCCCTAACTGCAAATCAAAATTTTTAGTTGCCGATTCGTATTTTCTAAAAATACTGCTATTCTCCACCCATTGGTCAATATACACCCATGATGCAAAAGAAAAAGTTGCTGCCCCTCCATTCGCTTTATTGAGCAAATCTCTACCGCAATTCATTGAAGCCCCAATACCCAAAAAATCCATCACTCCATTTCTTGAATCAAAATTTGACATATAAGCGGCATTATTTAATACCCCATCATTGACGGGGAAATCAAAGAATAAATCCCCATTGGCATAAGGACTAGTTGCCATATATATTATATCATTATTGTTTCGAATATACTCCTCACTGATTTGGCCGCTTTCGTAAAAATTAGACCGTATATAACTACTGACAATCTTATACTTGAAGGTGTTATTATCCGTAACCGGAGAAAATGAAGCACTTGAGAGCGTACCATTATAATTGTTTTTTGTATTAATTACGGATGTAGCATTTTTGTCCATCTTCCAATAGGAAATCAGATTAGCATACAAAGGATGGTATTTATTAATCGTGTTCTTCCTATCAATATCTGATGCTGTTAGGGCATAATTCCACAGCCTAACCTCGTCAATCTTACCATTAAAGTTTTTTCCTAATTCAAAATCAGCTGTGGTGACAGGAGTTGTTGCAGCAAGCAATCCATTCCCGGAAGAATACCAAATGCCCGTGGTAGCTTGAGTACCGTTTATATAAATGCGGATCCTATTATAAGCGGACTTCGTACCATCATAAGCCATTACAATATGGTTCCATTGCCCCAGATTAATCGCTGAATTATCAAGAGCAGCATAAGTATTAGCACCGTTTGCCACATGAAAATACAATCTCTTAGTCGCTATAGGTCCTAACTGAAGATCAATTCTACTGGCTGTAGAAGCTGTTTTTCTAAAAATATAACTATTTTCATTCCATTGATTGATATATACCCAAGCTTCAAAAGAGAATTGATTGACTCCGTTTAATTCATTGATATTACCAAAGGAGGCCAGACTATTTGAAGTGCCCGAAAAGGAGATACTCTGGTTGATTGTCTGACTTTTTAGCAACTGATTAATCATCAGTAGGCAAGCAATAAGTAGCACTTTTTTCATCATTATAAATTTTATTTGTTAATAGTTCCATTATGGTATTTTTTGCCTATTGGGAACGAACTAATTTATTGGTGTTTGCAAAGGCAAGCTTGCTATTATAGTCCTTTTGGTAAATAATGTTTACTGGTTTATTATTCAGTCACAATTCATTTATGACACATTCTTTTCTGTAGATCATCAAACTTAATCCTCCGCCAAGATTTTTCTGGCATCCTGATCGTCATATTGGTCAATCAGCTTATGGAGTTCCAGTTTCATCTGGGCGGTGATTTTTTCATATTTCTTTTGCCCGTACAGATTATGCATCTCATTGGGGTCTTTCTTTAAATCATACAATTCCCAAGAACTAACTCTCTTGTAAAAACGAACCAATTTATAGCGCTTGGTTCTTACACCAAAATGGGGGGATACCGAATGTTCTCCATTTTCATAGTAGTGATAATAGATAGCATCACGTCCTTTGGCTTTTTTATCGGTAAACAAAGGCAACATCGATTTCCCTTGTTCGTCTTTTGGTATCGCAACACCCGCAGCATCAAGCATTGTAGGAGCAATATCTAAATTCATCACTAAATCATTAGAAACCGTTCCCGGCTTAATAACTCCCGGATAACGCATCACCATTGGAGTTCTAAAAGATTCTTCATAGATAAAACGTTTGTCAAACCAACCGTGCTCACCCAAATAAAACCCTTGATCCGACATGTAAATCACGATTGTATTTTCTGTTAGATTATTTTTGTCCAAATAATCCAAGGTGCGGCCAATATTTCTATCCAAAGAAACTGCGGTACTCAAATAATCGCGCATGTAGCGTTGAAATTTCCATTCTGTCAATTCTTTTCCCTTTAGATTACGAGCTTTGAAATCGGCTGCTATGGGCAAATAATAGTCGTCGAATTTTTTACGTTGTTCGGCGTTCATTCTACCTATTGTTCCTTCAAGAGTAGCTGCAGCATCGTCCTTAAAAACTTTAAGGTCGTATCCCATAACCATCGTTTCAGCTATTGACATATCCTGTACTTTGGCCGCTTCCCGGTTTTTATAATCATCATAAAAATTGTGAGGTAGAGGGAAGGTAACATTGTCAAAAGTTCCCATGTCTCTTGCATCTGGAATCCAAGTACGGTGTGTTGCTTTATGACCTATTACCAAACAAAAAGGTTTGTCTTTGTCACGGTTATCCAACCAATTTTCTGAAACATCTTCTACTATATCCGAAACGTAACCTTCAGTTCTCTTTTTGGTTCCGTCCATCATTTGGAAATCTGGATTGTAGTAGTGCCCTTGTCCAGGTAGAATTTGCCAATAATCAAAACCTTGTGGTTGGGATTCTAAGTGCCATTTTCCAATCCATGCCGTTGAATAACCTGAACCTTTTAGTTGTTTTATAAAGCTATCTTGACTTCCGTCAAAGTGAGAGTTCTCATTGTCCTTAAATCCATTTTTATGACTGTATTTCCCAGTTAAAATTACGGCACGACTTGGGCCGCAAATGGAATTGGTTACATAACCTTTATTAAATAGTACTCCTTCTTTAGCAATACGATCAATATTAGTGGTCTTTGCATATTTATTACCGTAAGCACTTATCGCCTGAAAAGCATGATCGTCAGAAATGATGATTACTATATTAGGTCTTTTTTTAGTTTCTGCTTTATTCTGCGCTAGTAATGGAGCAGAAAAAGAACATGCCAGTGCTAGAACTAGCGTTGATGTTTTAAATATTTTCATCTTTATTTATTTTTTCATTTGAATAGTTGCCATAGCATTTTGTAAACCTTCACTAGTTGCTGAAAGCGAAAAATCACCTTCCTTATCCATAGATTCTAAAATAATTTGGCATTTTCCGTTAAACAGGGAACGCTTCCAGTTACCATCTAAACATTTATCAGCCTCATGCGAACTTGGATCACCGTTTCCTACTCCTAAAATAGTTGCATTTCCATTTAATTTAAACTGAATCATATTCATTGCATCTGGAATTTCTCTTCCTTGTTTGTCAAGAACAGTTACATTGATTACAGAAACATCATTTCCGTCAGCAGTTATCGATTTGCGATCTGGTGTTAAAACAATTTGGTAAGGAGCAGTAGTAGTTTCGACAGCAGTGCGAATTGTTTTTCCATTTTTTGTACCGATAGCTTCTAATTTTCCAGGCTCATAAATAACATCCCATTCCAAATGTCCGTTGCGTGGCATAACTTTTTTACCAAGACTTTTTCCATTTAAAACTAGTTCGACTTCATCGGCATTACTGTTACACCATACATTTACTATGTCACCAGTTTTGTGACCGTTCCAATGTGGATAGATTTTAATAACGTCTTTATCCGTCCACCAGCTTTGGTAGTAATAGTAGGTGTTTTTAGGAAATCCGCAAACATCCATTATTCCAAAATGAGAATTTACATTTGGCCAGGTAAACGGTGTTGGTTCTCCACGATAATCAAAACCAGTCCAGACAAAACCGCCCATTAACCACGGTCTGTCTACGGTAAATTTCCACCATTCTTCGGCATTTTGTCCCCATCCTGGCTTATTCATGTCGTAATCTGGTAAATATCCTTTTTCTGGATCTTTTACATACATTCCTCTTGAACTTACCATACTTGAAACTTCGCTAAAAACGATTGGTTGTGTAGGATGTTCTTTGTGGTAATCATCTAATTCTTTAATGTGGTAGTTAAAACCTCTCACATCCATTTCCTGATTAATTCCTTTGAAATTAATTCCGTTATTTCCGCCATACGTACTCAAACGTGAAGGGTCTAATTCTCTTTGACGTTGTACTAAAGTATGCGCCATGCGTCGTCCTAAATCTGTGTTTTGAACCCCAGTTTCTTCGTTTCCTAAGCTCCAAAGCATAATGCTGGCATGGTTGCGGTCTCTTTTTACCAATCGCTCAAATTGGTCTAGATTTTCCTTACCCGTTCCGATCACACGAATCTCATCCATCACCATCATGCCCAGCTTGTCACAGGCTTCCAAAACTGATTTTGAAGGCGGATTATGGCTGCAACGGTACGCATTAACACCCATTTCCTTCAACAATTTAATTCTGTAATACACCAAAGCATCCGGCACTGCTGATCCTACGCCTGCGTGATCCTGATGCACACACATCCCTTTTATCTTCATCGATTCTCCGTTTAGAGAAAATCCTGTCGTAGCGTTATAATCAAAAGTTCGAACTCCAAATTCTGCTGAAATAGTATCAATTATTTTCCCGTCTTTTTTTACGATAGACACTAATCGATATAAATTAGGCGTGTTAAGACCCCACAATAGCGGATTTTTGATAGAAAAATTCTGTTCAACTTGTTGTGTTTCGTTGTTTTTTATCTTTAATTTCTCTGTTCTAGTTGGGGTAACTTGTGTTCCTTTGGCATCCATCACATAAGAAGATACCGTACATTCTGCAGTTTTACCTTCTTGATTTTTTACCGTTGTTTGAGCAACTACTTTTGCCTGTGATTTCTCTACTTTGGCATATACATAAACACCATATTCCGGTATGTGAACGGGAGTAAAAGTTTCTAAAGCTACATTTCTATAGATACCCGCTCCTTCATAAAACCAACCTTCATATTGAGTCGCATCAACGCGAAGAACGATTAAGTTTTCTTTGTCAAATTCGATAAAATCTGTGATATCGAAAGAGCTTTCGGTATAGCCACCAAAATTGCCTCCAATGTAATTATTGTTTACAAATAACTTAAAATCACGGTACACCCCTTCAAATCGAAGCACAAAACGTTGGCCTTCTTTTTCTTTATCTACATTAAAACGTTTTCTGTACCAACCCACGCTGTTCTCCGGGTAAAAACCACCAACAGGTCTGTAACCATGACTTTGAACGTCAAAATGCTTGTGGTATTCAAACGGTAGTTCAACTGCCCAATCATGAGGCACATTTACGCTGCGCCATTTGCTATCGTCAAATTTTGGAGATACTGCACCGCCACCGCCGCCAGCAATAGTAAAATTACGAACAATGCCGTAGCTGAAATCTTTTTCAGGATTACTAGCACTGCCTAAATGGAATTTCCAGTTTTTATTAAGGGATTCGGTTTGTCTCGATACAGCGGTTTCATACTTGTTCTGAGCAGAGGAGTCTTGTGCAAATAAGCATAAAATAACAATACAAATTCGCAATAAGTAGTTGTTTAAAAAAGAGATAGTCATATTTAAATAATTATAAGGTTCTTGTGTAATCTAACTTTAAAAAATTATCTGTTTCGTCCTGCGATACTCTTAAAACCTATACTGCCTGTTTGACATGAAAGTGTTACGTACCATTGTTTATTTGCCATATTCAATTTTAAAATTAATAGCAATCTTGTTTTTAAATTTATGTCCTCTTTTACGTGTATTAGAGCACTCAAACTAATTATAATCTTAGCTTATTAACTTACTCTACATACTTCCAAACCTTTACATAATCAATCCTCATTTCATAGGGGAAATTTTCTGTAGAAGTAACATTACCGGGCCAAAAATAAACGCCTGACTGCCCTTTATCTGCGCAAGCATAATTTAGAATAATATAAAAATCCGTTTCAAAGGGCCATCTTTTTGCAAACTCTCCTTTTGGCTCATGTACCATCGTTAATTCATTATTTACATAAAACTCTATTCGGTTAGGTAACTTTATTAAACTGTAGGTATTATATTCAGAAGGTGAAATTACAGGAGATTTAGCTGCTGAATTTTTTTTAGCTTCGCCATTAGTTTGATGCACAACCTGATGTATAAAAGCGTCATTATTCAAGCGTTCCATAATATCAATTTCACCAGCATTTGGCCATCCAGGATAGACTTCGTTTTGTGGCATTAGCCATATTGCAGGCCATCCACCTTGACCTGCCTTAGTAAATTTTGCTTTAACTTCAATTTTACCGTACTTAAAACTAAATTTGTCTTTAGTTTGTATAGCACCCGTTTCTGGATAATCAGTTTTGGAATTCCAACGCGCTCTAAGGTGTAGATTACCATCTTTAACTTCCGCCAATTTAGCATCGTCCATCACATACTTGTTCCAAGGAGATTTTCCATTTTTTGTTTGGTAGCTACTCCAATATTTTTTATTGTAGAATTTGCCATTAAATTGATCCTCAAAAACCAACTTATATTTTGGATCGATATTTTTTTCATCCAAATTTTTAGTGGACGAACAAGATATCAAACCACAATACAGAATCACTAGCCCTACTATTCTATCAAGGTATTTCAATTTCATATATTTTCATCTAATTTGCTTCATTTTGTAATTACCATTATAGTCCTTCCTATTTTGTGGGAATTTTGGTTAAAGCTTGCTAAATTAGGATACTGCAGCGGCTTTATAACACTCACTATATCAGAGTCCATAATTTTCAAAAATAGAAATTTTGAACATAACATTCCCTATTGAAAAGGCTAACTTTTAAGTTACAGCAGCGTTACATTAAGGTTACTAATGATCAATTTTAGATAAAAAACTTCCTAATTTATTTTGAAAACAAAGTTTAAATGTAACTTAGAAGTAGACCTCAACAATAGTAAAAAACGACTCTAATTAGATAAATTTGTAGGGTCAGCTATATTTAGAAGGTTAATATATTGTACTACCATCTAAAACAACTACTTCTAAAGATTTCCTCTCCATTCAAAATGAAGAAAGAATGCGTATAAGTCTAAAAAATGTAAACGCTAAAACATGTAATTAGTTTATTACACCCAAAGGTAAGAAGCTATGCTACTGCAATAAATTTAAATCTTTATATATAATCATGAAAAAAAACTTTCTTCTCTTAACGACTTTCTTATGTAGCTTGTTTATACAGGCACAGTTGATTCCAGCACCAGAACAGCTAACGTTTCAAAAAGGACAATTTATATTAGATAATTCAGTAGGAAGCATTGTCCTTGCAAAAAATAAAGTGGAAATAGCTAAACTTAGTAAATATCTTATTGAAAAAATTGAAACCGAAACAGCTGTTGTCGTTTCTTCAAAAAAAGAAAACAACAAAAATATTTTGTTTGAAATATTAAGTCAACCCAATGAAAATTTAAAAGAGGAAGGTTACATCTTGACTATTTCCTCAAAAGAAGTCCGTATCGCTGCCAATACCAAAGCGGGACTTTTTTATGGCATACAATCCCTATTGCAATATGTTATAGCAAATAATAAACAAACACCAATACAACTACCAAACCTCAGCATTTCTGATAAGCCCAATGTGGCATGGAGAGGAATGGTATTGGATGTAAGTAGGCATTTTTTCAATGTGAACACCATCAAAGAGACCTTAGATCTGATGGCATTTTACAAATTAAATGTGTTCCATTGGCATTTGACTGATAATGAAGGATGGCGTATAGAGATTAAAAAATACCCTAAACTTACTTCAGTTGGAGCTTGGCGAACAGAGATTCCTGGTAGTGTATTTTACAAAAAAGATGCTACTTACAGTAAAAAATTAGATGGCACGCCCTATCAATATGGAGGGTTTTATACACAAAAGCAAATTAAGGAAATTGTTGCTTATGCAAAAGAGAGAAATATTAATGTGGTTCCAGAAATTGATGTTCCTGGCCATTCTGGTGCGGCTTTAACGGCCTATCCCGAATTTTCTTGTGAAAAGCACCAACAAGATAGCCCAAATTCAACTTTGTGGAATGGAGCTGTAAACGTGGAAAATATAAACTTAAACTACTGTGCAGGACAAGAAGAAACTTTTCACTTTTTAGAGGATGTTTTTACCGAAGTTATGGCCTTGTTTCCATCAAAATACATTCATATTGGTGGCGATGAAGTTGATACCTCTTATTGGAAAAAATGTGATAAATGCCAAAAAAGAATGAAGGACAATAATCTAAAAGATGAACATGAATTGCAAAGCTATTTTATAAAACGCGTCGCTAATTTTTTAGAAAAGAACGACCGTCAACTCATTGGTTGGGACGAAATATTAGAAGGTGGATTAGCCGAAAATGCTACCGTAATGTCATGGCGTGGTGAAAAAGGAGGTATTAAAGCTGCAAAAATGAAACATGATGTTATTATGGCACCAAGTGATCCCTTTTATTTTAACAGATACCAGGATAAGCCAGAAAACGAACCCTTTGCGGCAGCTTATAGTATTAATACCTTAGAAAAAGTATATCAATACAATTTAATTCCTAGTCAGCTGTCTAAGGAAGAGCAAAAATACATTTTGGGGGGAGAATTTGGTGTTTGGACCGAATTTATTTCTTCGGTCGAGCATCTTGAATATATTTTGCTTCCTCGAATGCCGGCTTTTTCAGAAAATTTATGGTCTGTTAAAAAGCAAAAAGACTATACTAATTTTGTAGAACGCTTGAACCTTATGCATTTTGATTATTGGAAAGCAAACGGGAAGCGATTTCATCCAAAATTATACACAAAATCGAATTATTAATTCTTTATATTATAATATTAAAAAAAAATAAGATAGCTCAAGGTGAAGCCTAGAGGTAGTACTACCTAATTTTCAAATTTTATTTTTCACATTGAAAATCAATATAAGGGAAGGTTTCGATTATATATTCGAAGTCTTCCCTTTTATTATACATTTTTTCAAACCATCGATATGTCCAGCATAAACTCTTTGGCAGATTTACTAGTATCTATATTTAATTTTTTTCGCAATCTATGTCGTGCCACTTTTACAGAGGTTAATGAAATTCCAAAAAGTGTTGCTATATGCTGAGAAGAAAAATCGATTAAAATTAGAGCACACAATCTAATTTCACGTTCGCTTAATAAAGGATATTGTTGCTTTAAACTTTTAATGAATCGAGGATGAACCTGATTAAAAAGAGTATAAAAACTTTCCCAATCTGCATCAAGTATGAAGCTATCATTTATATGATCTACTATATCCACCAAATTCTTTTTATCAATAATTTTATTTTTTAATTCCACTTTCAGTTTATCTTTTATATCGGTAAGCAAATTATTTTTATGCATGGCTCGTAATGTATTATTAGTAAGCTCATCTATTTTAAAATGCAATTCGTCTTCTAATTTTTTCTGTTTTAGCACTTGATTTTGTTTTTCAATCTCTAACATCGAAATCTTGCTTTGAGAAATACTTTGCTCCTGCTCTTTCACTTCAATCGTTTTCAAATCAAGAAGCTTCTGAAGCTTTTCTTTTTGCTTTTTTATAGATGATGTCCTTAAGCGATACACAAAAATTAGCATCGAAATAAAGCCTACACCTAGAAAGAATTTAACTAACGATCTTTGCAAAAAAGAAGGTCTAATATTCAAGTTTAGTGTAGAGTATTTGTCGCTCCACAATCTTGCATTATTAGAAGCCCTAACTCTAACCTGGTATTTACCTGGATCTAAATTAGAGAAGGAAATTTTATTTTGACCTCCTAGGTATTGCCATTCCTTATCTAAGCCAACAATGAGATATTGATAGTTAACACTGCTTTTTGAATACAATTCTGAAGAAGCAAAGTTTATATTCAGTAGTTTATTGTTAGGTTCTAGCACCACGGTATCGCTTGATAATTCTGAATAAGAATAATTTACTTCCGTTGTTTCATTTACTGCTTTAACTGAAGAAAAGTAAACATTTGGAAAATAATTTTTGTACTGAAATTTTGAAGGATTAAAATACGACAATCCGAATACACCTGCCATTAATATTTTTCCCGAGGAGTCCAAACTTGCAGCACCGCCATTAAATGGAAAGATACCATCTACAAGCCCAAAATTAGTTACATTATTTTTCAAATTTATTCTCGTCAATCCCACATTTGTACTTAGCCAAGTATTCTTTTGATGATCTTGTAAAATGCCACGTATTATTCCTCCATTAATTTTATCTCCATTAATAACCTTTTCAAATTTACCGGTTTTTCTATCATATTTACTTAGTCCATGCCCATGGGTTCCTATCAAAACAGAATAATCGTAGGTTTCTCCTATTGACAATATGTCACTACTAGATAAGGAATTAACATCATTCTTATTTTGTTTATAAATACTCCTTACAAAACCATTTCCCTTCTTATCGTATTTAAATAGACCGTTAGTCGTTCCAATCCACATAGAATTAGCAATATCTTTATAAATACAAGTTACATGATTTGAATTTGAAGAAGTTTGCTTTGATAAATTAATTTTGTTAATTAATTCCAACTTTTTATTATAAATAGTGATCCCATTTCTATGACCCACCCATATATTTCTATCACCATCTTCTGCTATGGCAAAAACACCTTTTAGATCTTTACTTTGAGGCAAGTCTATAAATTTATCCTTTGTTAAATCATAAACGTTCACCCCTTCTCTAAGTGTTCCCACCCAAAGTCTTTTAGTATTATCCTCAAAAAGTGAAAGGACAATATTTCCTTTAAAGCTAGAATTAGATGTTTTGCTTGAAAATATAGTTACAGTCTTTGTAATTGGGTTATATCTACGAAGACCTGCTCTACCTGCTGACAACCAAATATTCTTAAAGCTATCTTCGATTACTCTCGATCCTTGAGGGTCTTGAGCTAAAAATTTAAAATTTTTGGCGGGTATATTTTTTACTCTATAATTATTACGAAAAATAGATACTCCACCATGTACTGTCCCTAATAAAATAACATCATTTAGCCCTGGCTGTATGTCAGTAACTGAGTTATCAGAAATAGAAAACTCATTACCAAAATCATACATATAATAGTTAAAACTATTCTTAGCTTGATCATATAGATTAAGCCCTCCTCCATCAGTACCAATCCAAACATTTTTTCCTTCGGTATATACTTTTGTAGTGACATTATTATTGATGGTTTGTCCATCTATACTTTCGTCTTTATAAAAATGTTTACTAGTGTTATTTTTAGTATCGTATCGAAAGAGTCCATCACCGTTTGTTGCAATCCATAAATGACCAAAATTATCACTTGCAATATCATTTATAAATAGGCTACTACTCAATTTTAAAAAGCTAGAACTCTTAATAATATTATTTTCTATGTTCAAAATTTCACCTCTATTTGTAGCCAACCAAAACCTCGAATTAGAATCTTTTACTATCTTAATAACATTTCCATACTTACTATCTTTCTTTAAAAATTTAATTGATTTCTCAAAAATCCGCCCTTTTTCATCTACCTTAAACTTAATCAAATAATCTCCCTGCCCACTTATTAAAAGTTCATTTTTTTGCACTTGTAAAACACACAAAACATTAGAATCAAATAATTTATTTACCTTTTTAATATCGGATTTAATTTTAACAAAACCATCTTTTTCTTTATTAAAAAGATAAAGCCCAAACTCTGTAGCGACCCAAATATTGTTATATGAATCTTCAAAAAACTGATTAATACCATTATTTTGATCTAAATGATACGCTTTAGTATTCTCTCCATCAAACCTATTTATTGCAATTTTATTCCCAACCCAAAGAGCTCCCTCAGAATCCTGAATTACTGCAGTAACCTTATTCTCTGATAAACCATGATGGGAAGTAATGCGTTTAAATCTTACAACATCTGTTTGAGAATGTAAAATAGTTCCTGGCATGAGAAAAACACAAAAAATAATACTTAATAACCTTAATTGTAACACCATAACTTGACTCATTTAAACCTTCTGCGAATTAACAACTATATATTTAAAACTTAAAGATGTAACCTGAAAGTTTAAGATATGTAACCTTTATGTATACCTACAATATTAACAATAATTTAGTATATCATATAAATTTGTAATCAATAATTTTTATTGCATTAATAATTATTCTGTTAAAATTATAGTAAATAGATTCTGTTTTCATTTGATATAACACCACAATTGTGTTTAAAGTCAGACTGAAAATTCACTTTTTTAAAAAAGTAAAATAACAATTCAAAACAAGTAGATAAATGATCCCTTCAAATACATAAGATAATAATACCGAGAAAATTTAGGTAAGACTGAATAACTATTAAACTTTAAAACAACCAAATTCAATTCATTTTTTAAACCAACTTAAAATCAAATTTATGAGCAAAAGAATTTTGATACTATCATTTCTTTTTATTATTATGGCTAGCAGTACTTTGTTGGCACAAATAAAAGAGGTAACCGGGAAGGTTACAGATGAGAAGGGATCGCCTATACCTGGCGTAAATGTTCAGATTAAAAATACCTCCAAAGGGACGTCAACTGATTTTGACGGGAAATACAAATTAGAAGCCAAAAAAGGTGATGTATTGTTTTTTGCTTATTTAGGCTTTAGCAATCAACAAAAGACAGTGGGTACAGATCAGGTGATCAACGTATCTCTTAGGGAGGATGCCCAACAATTAGATGATGTTGTTGTGGTGGGCTATGGTTCTATGCGTAAAAAAGATCTTACCGGGGCTATTGTTTCGTTAAAACCAAACCGAGATGAAGCTGCAATTGCCACGTCTATTGATGACTTACTGCAAGGGAAAGTGGCTGGTGTCAGCATATCTACAGGAGGTTCTACTCCTGGATCGGCTGGTTCAATCACTATTCGTGGCGCTAATTCCTTGCAAGGAGACAGTCAACCTCTATATGTCATTGATAATGTTCCGCAATCTTCTACTTCACAAGGCATGCGTAATTCAAGTGGAGATTATCAACCTCCGCTAGATCCTTTGGCTGGTATAAACCCTAATGACATTGAAGACATTCAAATCTTAAAGGATGCCTCTGCAACAGCTATTTATGGTTCACGTGGTGCTAATGGTGTTATTCTAATTACTACCAAAAAGGGCAAAGCAGGTAAAGCAACTATTCGTGTAAGTGCAAATTTTTCTATGGCAGAAGCAACAAAATTTTTAGATCTTATGAATCTTAGAGAATATGCAACTTTCTGGAATACTAAATACCCAACTGACCAACGATTTATTATTGGTGACCAGATAATATACTCATATGTTGGTGCGAACACAGATGGACCAAATACTCTCAAGCAAACTCTACTTACCGATAGAGATTGGCAAAGAGAAGTAACAAGAGCAGCTTTATCTCAAGATTACAATTTGAATATAAATGGAGGATCTGAAAAAACTAAATATAGCTTTTCTACTTCATATAAAAACGTAGAAGGTATTGTTAAAAATACTGGATTGAGACATGGAGATTTCCGCCTAAATTTAAATTCTGATATCTCAGATAAACTATCAGTAGGTTTTCAACTTAGTGGATTCCTAAGACAAAACAGCATGATGTCTGGAGGAAATACCACTGGTAGAGTTTCTGGAGCAATTATACCTACAGCGATAAATACTGCTCCTTATTTCAGACCTACTGATGATGTGACTTTTGGAAACGACGTAGATACTAGAGCTACTGTATTAAGTTGGCTTACAGATTATGATGATATTAACAATGAACACCGTTTTTCGGGATCTTTCAATGCTGATTATAAAATTACAAAGGGCCTAAAATATACTTTTAGAACTGGAGGTAACCTAAACAATGTGGAAAAAACAAATTGGTATGATTTAGGATTGTATACTGGTTTTAACTACAATGGTCAATTGACCGTGGACAGATTAAAACGTAACAACTATAATGTTGAAAACCTTTTGTTCTATAATAAATCTTTTGGTGCAGTAAATATAGACGCCACTGCAGGTGTAACTTACGATGTTTACAATTTGTCAAGTACAGCTGAACTAGGAAGAAATTTTCCTTATAAAAATTTACGTACCAATGGAATTCACACTGCTACCACTCAACAAATTTTAAGTCCAGGACAAAGCGACTACCAATTGTTATCCTATTTGGCCAGATTTAATGCTTCGTTTTTTAATGGAAAATATGTTCTTACTGGTACTATGCGTGCCGATGGAACAAGTAAATTTAGCCCCGAAAATAGATGGGGATATTTCCCATCATTTGCCTTAGCATGGAACGTAGCTCAAGAGAACTTTATAGCAAACAACGCCGATTGGTTGTCCCAGTTTAAACTACGTGCTGGATATGGAGAAACAGGAAGTCAAAATATAAGTCCTTATTCAACTGTATTTGGATACGGAGCTATAGGTTCAGGTTATGCAACAGTTGCAGGAGCCCAACTACAAGGTTTAGGCGTTAATGGAATAAGTAACCCTGATATAAAATGGGAAAGCACAGCATCTTTAAATGGAGGAGTTGACTTTGGATTTTTTAATAGTAGAATTTCCGGATCGGTGGATGTTTATAACAAAACAACTAAAGATTTGCTAGTAAATATTTCTTTGCCAGGTTCTACAGCTTTCTCTTCAATTACAGTTAACAGAGGAGAAATCGAAAACAAAGGGATTGAAGCTCTATTAAATGTAGATATTATCCGTAAAAAAGATTTGAAATGGACTGTTGGCGGTAATATTGGATTCAACAAATCTACCATTAATAAAATAGGAAACACCCCGGGTGTATATGGTTCTTTAGGCACTGTAACAGCATTTCTAGGTAACACTGCAGGAGATCACTTTGGTCAAGCTAATATCTTTATGGAAGGTGAAGCTCCTGGTCTTTTCTACGGATTTAAAACCAATGGTATTGTACAACAAGCTGACACTTACGCAGTAGGTGCTCCTTTTGGAACTTCAGCAGCTCCAGGAAATCTTAAAGTGGTAGATGTGAATGGTGATGGTGTTGTAAATTTATCTGATAAAACCATTATTGGTGATCCAAACCCTGACTACACTTATGGATTCCAATCAAGTGTAAATTACAAGCAATTACGATTCTCAACTTCGTTTTCAGGTGTACAAGGAGGTGATATATTTAATGCCAACAACCGTTACAATAACTTAGCTAATTTTCAAAGTGGAGATAGAAACATGAACCCTGCAGCTATTGCAAATGCTTGGACAACTACAAACCCTTCAAATGTATATCCAGCTATTAATAGTAATATAGTTAATGGACATATCTATGATCGATATCTTGAAGATGGAAGCTACTTAAGATGTACAGATATTACTTTAGGTTATAGTTTCAAACAAGATATAGCTGGTCAATTAGGATTAAGTAGTATAGATCTATTTGCATCTGCAAAAAATCCTTTCACAATAAGTAATTACAGTGGTTATGACCCTACAAGTAGATCTTTCAACTTTGATCCATTAAGAAGAGGATTTGATCTTTATTCTTTCCCTGTACAAAGACAAATTATTCTAGGTGTAAATTTAACGTTTTAATAAAATAAATCATGAAAATAAAATTCAATATAATCAGCTTGATGATTGTTTTGGTATCAATCATCAGCACCACATCGTGTTCTTTAGAAGAAGATCCTAAATATAGTTTAAATTCTGAAACTGTTTTTAACAGTGAAAGCACAGCCGAGGCTGTTATAATGCAAAATTATGGTTGGCTAGGTGCTCAACCACTTTATGGTCAGTTTATACATGAAATAAACATAGCTAACGGAGTTTTTTGGTCTAAAACCGATGGGGATCGTCTAGAAAGATCAATAAAGTATGATTATTACCAAGAACATCCCCTTTTAAATTCTATGTGGACAGGGTTTTACAGGGTTATTTCAGAAGGTACTTACTTAGCAAAAGGATTGGAAGGATCTAGCCTTTCTCAAGCCTATAAAACCAGAGGTATTGCACATGCTCGATTTTTAAGAGGATTTGCATATTTTCAATTAGCTAATTTGTTTGGGAAGGCAGCTATAATAACAGAACCGCTCTCATCAACCAACTTACACACTCCTTTAAGTGAAAGAGCCCAAGTATATGAGCAAGCACTTAATGATTTAATATTTGCAGCAGAAAACTTACCAGCAACTGAAAGTATGAAAGGTTTGGCAACAAAAGATGCTGCTAATGCCTTTGTTGCTAAATGTTATTGGATGATGGCGAACCAATCTCAAGCAGATGGTAAAGATGCAACTGCATTATACACTTTGGCAAAAACGTACGGAGATAAGGCAATTGGAAAGTTTACATTATCACCTAAATTTTCTGATTTATGGCTTACCCATACTAACAATTTAGAATCTATATTCCAAATTAATTTTACTGACGCTATCGGTATCAATCTACGTACTTCATTTAATTTTGGTCCTACTGCTGGATCCTACGGTAGAATAGCGGCAGCTCAGCCATCTTTTGGAAATATCAAAATTGACAGAGCATTCTATGACTTGCATCGTGGTACTTACTCTGACGATCCTCGTTTGGCATCAACCTATTTATCGAAATGGGTTAACAACACTTCAGCTGCAACTCAAAATCAAACTTATTATGCATACCCGTTATATAATACTGGTACTGCAATTGCACCTGTTGTTTATGATATGTATGCTTCAGCACCTCGTAATGCTGGAAACACAGCAACGAATCCAGATTATAACTTTGCTGCTGGTACTACTATGCCTAATGGTCTTAGAAATCTTTGGAATAACACAAGTGTTGGTGATAGAAATATACATCCATTGAACAATAAAATGCTCTCTACAGTAATGGCTAATGCCCAATATGACCCTAAAAACTTGATCGTCTTTCGTTACGCAGATTTACTGCTATTAATGGCTGATGTCGAAAACGAATTAGGAAATGGTGGTCAGGCACTAACATACTTAAACCAAGTTTTAACCCGTGCAAGAACTTCAGTTGCAGGAGCTGTCTATCCACAAGTTCAAACTGCATTAAGCAAAGACGCGATGCGTGATAAAATCTTTTTTGAAAGAATGTTTGAATTGGCTGGAGAACCAAATTTGTTTGAAGATATCCGCCGTAGAGGAACAACTTACTTGAAAAAAGTAATGGAACTTCATAACAATAGTAAAAATATTCAATACAGAATCAATATTGAAGTTACCAATAATGTTGGAGGACAATACAAGGATTATCTCATTAATAATGGTAATCTTACTGAAGATTTCTTGAAAAAGAACTTACTGCTTCCTATACCTTTAGATGAGATCAACAATAATGACAAAGTATTTCCGGAGGATCAAAACTTTGGGTATTAATTCCGTATTTTAAACTTAATCTCCAAAAACGAAATGCTGGTAATAAGATGAGATGGATAAAATCAACACCATGGACATACAGTTATTTTTATCAGGGTATTGGTAGCTCTTTCTCTCATTTAAAAAGCTTCTTTTCCATGGTTACTTTACGATTAGGATTTTCAAAAAAACTGTCTATAACTTTACATAAAACTTACTATTGGTTCGTATTTTCTAAAATGGATTCCACAAAGCTATTTTCTTTAAATATGACTTAAAATGGTTTGTAAATTGTTCGGTCAAGGTTGCTTTACGGGATAAAGAGAAAAAATTCTCTTTATCCCGTTTTTTTTGTACATCTTAACTTGCGATTAATAATTTACAGTCAATTACCTAGTTGATTCTTATAGGTTGTACTTACTCTTTACGATTTGTGATATTTTCAGAATAAACTAAACCATTTAAGTTCCTTGTCTCTGCTAAGCTTGCATCTGTAAAGTTACTACCTTTCGAGTCGTATTTTATAAGTTTCTAAAGTAACAGCTGCAACTGGTGTTTCTATGAAATTAGAAAAGTGTAATGAACTAACGAAAATTTGGTCATTTGTAGACGAGAAAAAAACTGATTTAAACGGAAGAATAACTGATTTTTTAAGTTCAGCCAATTCAAATTTAGGTACTTATAAATTAACTTAATTCACAAGCGATTATTTTAAAAGAGATAATATGGAGAGTTTTTACCCTTTTATAGAAGTTGTTTTCCAAATTAAAAACCAACACCATTATCACGTTCCAATTACACTTTCTGCATTTGGTTATTCAACATATAGAGGAAATTAAATTACAAAAAAACAGTCGAGTAGACGGCTCCGCTAGAAACTAACGGAGCTCGACTCTCATACTACCTTACGTAAGGTTTTTATAATCTTTGAATAGCAAATTGATGGATATTAATTTGCTTGGAATTTACATCATTAATTGAAAGACTTTCTTCATAAACGTCAGTAAGTTCAATTGGCTACGACCTAAAATGATGTCGCATAAAGATCAATAAACTAAGATAAATCTTGGAACACCTTTATTTAGCGATCTTTTATTTTACCTACTTAGACACTCGCAAATTCGAGGGTTTTTTCATGCTCATTTTTTATTGATTCTTTTTTACTATCCTCTCTCCTTGTCCTCTTCTTTTCAATAGCTAACGATTCTTTAATAGCAGCCTGGGCAGCCGCTAAACGAGCAATTGGAACACGGAATGGAGAACAGCTTACATAATGCATCCCTACAGAATGGCAAAATTCAACAGAGGATGGTTCGCCTCCATGTTCTCCACAAATACCAATTTTAAGATTGGGACGGCTAGAAAGCCCTTTTTGAGTTGCCAAATGTATCAGTTTTCCTACCCCTTCTTGATCTAACACTTGGAATGGGTCCTGTTTTAGAATTCCTTTTTTTAGATAAAATGGCAGGAATTTACCTGTATCATCACGGGAATAACCAAAAGTCATTTGGGTAAGATCATTGGTACCAAACGAAAAGAATTCAGCAGATTCAGCAATTTTATCAGCCATTAGAGCTGCACGTGGAACTTCAATCATACTTCCAATCAAATATTCGATACGATCATTACGTTCGGTAAAAATTTTTTCAGCTGTTGCAATAACGATCTGTTTCTGCATTTCCATTTCAGTAAGAGTTCCTGTAAGGGGAATCATAATTTCAGGATAGGTTTTAATGCCTTCTTTTTTCAAATTAATAGCTGCTTCAATAATAGCTCGTGTCTGCATTTCCGAAATTTCAGGATAGGTATTCCCTAAACGGCATCCACGGTGCCCTAACATTGGGTTGAATTCATGCAATGACTCAATTTTTTCTCTAACGGCTTTAATTGAAACTCCCATTTCTTCGGCCATTTGCTTTTGACTTTCTTCAGTATGTGGAACAAATTCATGCAATGGTGGATCCAATAAACGAACAGTTACTGGGAGACCTTCCATAGCCTTAAAAATTCCTTCTAAGTCATCACGCTGCATCGGTAAAAGTTTTGCAAGCGCAGTGCGGCGGCCAGCTTCATCATCAGCAAGAATCATTTCTCGCATGGCTTTTATTTTAATATCTTCAAAGAACATGTGTTCGGTGCGGCAAAGACCTATTCCTTTTGCTCCAAAATTACGTGCAATCTGTGCGTCTTGAGGGGTGTCAGCATTAGTACGAACCTCCAGACGAGCGTGTTTGTCTGCCAATGCCATTAGTTTGTCAAAGTCTTCATTGAGCACGGCCTCTGTGGTTGCTATTTTTCCTTGGTAAACTTCTCCTGTAGAACCGTTAAGTGAAATCCAGTCTCCTTCTTTCAAAGTAAGCCCGTTAATTTCAACTGTACGGGTCTTATAATCAATTTTTAAACTATCAGCTCCCGACACACAACATTTCCCCATTCCTCGGGCAACAACTGCAGCATGAGATGTCATTCCGCCTCTGGCGGTAAGAATCCCTTCGGCAACCACCATTCCTTTCAGGTCTTCAGGCGATGTTTCCATACGCACTAATATAATTTTATGGCCCTTTTTAGTCCATTCTTCTGCATCCTCAGCAAAGAAAACTATTTGGCCAGTTGCTGCACCTGGTGAAGCTGGTAAGCCCTGAGCAAGAACTTTTGCTGTTTTTAAAGCTTTTTTATCAAAAATAGGATGCAGCAGTTCGTCTAGCTTGTTAGGCTCAACGCGCAAAATTGCTGTTTTTTCATCTAGAAGATTTTCCTCATACATATCAACAGCCATTTTTACCATAGCAGCACCCGTGCGCTTCCCGCTACGAGTTTGTAGCATCCAGAGTTTTCCATCTTGAATGGTGAACTCAATATCCTGCATGTCCTTATAATGCACTTCCAGTTTTGTTTCAATTTCCATAAGCTCCTTGAAGATTTCGGGCATTGTTTCTTCAAGTGAAGGAAAATTACACACGCGGTCTTCTTCGCTCACAGCGGCCAATTTAGCCCAGCGTTTAGAACCCTCAAGGGTAATTTGTTGTGGTGTGCGAATCCCCGCAACAACATCCTCTCCTTGGGCATTAATAAGGTATTCGCCATTGAAAAGATCTTCGCCTGTACTAGCATCACGCGTAAAAGCAACTCCAGTAGCTGAGTTTATTCCCATATTCCCAAAGACCATGGCTTGGATATTAACTGCTGTACCCCATTCTTCAGGAATATTGTTAAGTTCTCTATAGTAAATAGCACGCTCATTCATCCAACTATTAAAAACGGAGGTAATTGCACCCCAAAGTTGTTCCCATGGATCAGAAGGGAAATCTTTATTTGTTACTTTTTTTACAACTTTTTTAAAACGAACAACCATTTCTTTCAAATCATCGGCAGTAAATTCGTTGTCGAGTTTCACTCCTTTTTCTTCTTTTAGCTGATCTATAATTTCTTCAAACGGATCCTGATCTTCCTTTGAGAAAGCTTTTACTCCCAGTACTACACTTCCGTACATTTGAACAAACCTACGGTAGGAATCCCACACAAAACGGGCATTAGCTGTTTTTTGGATTAATCCCTCAACTGCTTCGTCATTCAAGCCTAAGTTTAAAATGGTGTCCATCATTCCGGGCATCGAAGCTCGTGAACCGGAACGAACTGATACAAGGCAAGGATTTGAACTATTAGCAAATTGAGACCCCATTTGATTTTCAATATGGACAATAGCTTCTTCAACTTCGGTTTTGATCATTTTCAAAACAGTCTCTCTGCCTTCTTTAATGTATACTTTACACATCTCAGTTGTAATAGTAAATCCAGGAGGAACTGGTACTCCAATAAGATTCATTTCACATAGATTGGCTCCTTTGCCGCCAAGCAGATTCTTCATAGAAGCGTCACCCTCAGCACTTTTATTGCCAAAAGTATAAACGTTTTTTTTAAAATTAGTCATAAAAAATAATTATTAATAGGTGGTTAATTTGTTATTATAATATTTTACGCAATCGATATAGTAAAATAGATACAGTCCTTTATTGAATTGCAATTATTGAAAATGTTTATGTTGAAATAAAGAGGGCCGACTAACTAATACATCCAACCCTCAATAAATCCTACAAAAGAAAAAATAAAAAAAACTTTAATAATAGTATAACATAGTGTCTTAATACTGGATGAGAGAATATAATGAAACGAGCTCTTATAGTGCTTTTAGCATATAAAAAGCGTAATATCCATAACGCCATTAGAGAAATAGTTTAAACATTTTTTTTACACATAGTAATAGAAAATTAGTAAAATCTAAGTTTTTAATTCATCTTACAAAATTTACGCAATCGATATAGTAAAATTTAAAAGCAGTTTTATCAAATTGCGATTTTGAACAATGTTCATCTTGAAATAAAGAGGGCAGGCTAACTAATACTTTCAGCCCTCAATAAATCCTAAGTAAAAAAACTAAACTTTAAATACTATAAAATAGCAATCTATTTCTGAATACTGAGATGATTAAATGTCACTAAACTGTGCTTTTGGTATAAAAAAAAGCTGTTTTTTTCTATCACAAAAGCCAATTCCAACATACGCAGCAATAGCACTAATTTTCATGAGTTGCATAAATTGACTATTCCTTTGCTGCTAAATAGCGTTCCGCATCAAGTGCTGCCATACATCCTGTTCCAGCTGCTGTTATTGCTTGGCGATATACATGATCTGCAGCATCACCAGCTACAAAAACACCTGCTATATTAGTTTTTGAAGACCCTGCTATATTTTTAATGTATCCCGTTTCGTCAAGTGAAATGGAATCTTTAAAAATAGCTGTATTGGGTGTATGTCCAATAGCTACAAAGAAACCTGTAGCCCCAATCTCAATAGTTGTTCCTGTGGACTTGTTTAATGCTTTAACTCCGGTAACCATTTGTTCGTCTCCTAAAACTTCAACCGTATCATGATTCATTAAAATAGAGATATTCTCCGTTTTTCTAACGCGTTCTTCCATTATTTTAGAAGCTCTGAATTTCTCACTTCTTACTAACATGGTTACTTTCTTGCACAGTTTAGATAAATAATGTGCTTCTTCACAGGCCGAGTCGCCAGCTCCTACTATGACTACTTCTTGATTTCTATAGAAGAACCCATCACAAACTGCACAAGCAGAAACACCGCCTCCCATTTTTAAATAATGCTGTTCCGATGGTAATCCTAAATATTTCGCTGAAGCGCCAGTGGAAATAATTACTGTTTCACAATGTAATTCTTTAGTATCATTTATCCATACTTTATGCATCGGTTCAGAAAAATCAACTTTTGTTACCCAACCGTCACGGACATCAGTTCCAAAACGCTGCGCTTGCTCTTGCAACTGAACCATCATCTCTGGTCCCGTAACTCCATTTACATATCCAGGAAAATTTTCTACTTCATTTGTGGTGGTTAATTGGCCTCCTGGCTGGATCCCTTGGTATAAAACAGGATTCATGTTGGCTCTGGCAGCGTAAATAGCAGCAGTATAACCCGCAGGCCCAGAGCCAATTATTAAACATTTTACTTTTTCTATGGTGTTTGACATCTTTATAAATTAAACCAATCTTTGGTTATTTCTTTTTCTATATTAATATTGTTGTTATGTACGTAGTCATTCTTAACAGCATCATAGCGATAGTCTATTTTCCATTTTTCAAAGTTTTCTGCAACTTCACTGATAGCGTCACATACAAAAATAATTTCAGCATTAGTCATTGTTGGATGAATAGACATGCGGATCCATCCTGGTCTTTCGACCATACAACCTTCTAATATTTTCATTTCGATGCTTTTTGAAGTTTGCCGATCTACGTTTAATAAAAAATGACCATAAGTACCAGCGCAAGAGCAACCACCACGAGTTTGAACACCAAACCTGTCATTCAATAATTTTACAATTAAATTAAAATGAGCATCACTGATATAGAACGAGAAAATTCCTAATCTATCTTTGTGTTCTGATGCTAGAATTGTAAGATTTGGTACTTTAGATAGTTTATCGAAAATGATTTCATTCAATTCATGTTCGCGTTCCAAGATATTTTTAATCCCCATTTTTTCTTTCAATTGAATTGAAAGCGCAATTTTTATCGTTTGCAAAAATCCAGGTGTTCCGCCATCTTCTCTAGTTTCAATATCGTCAACATAATCGTGGTCTCCCCAAGGATTAGTATAACTTACGGTACCTCCTCCTGGATTATCAGGAACTATGTTTTTATATAACTTTTTATTAAAAATTAAAACCCCTGAAGTTCCAGGACCTCCCAAAAATTTATGTGGCGAAAAGAAAATCGCATCTAAATAAGCTCCTTTCTCTTCTGGATGCATATTGATCTCAACATAAGGAGCCGAACAAGCAAAATCAACAAAACAAAGCCCGTCATGTCCATGAATGATAGTGGCAATTTTATGATAGTCGGTTCTAATACCAGTTACGTTAGAGCAAGCCGTTACCGACGCAATTTTAACGGGTCTGTTTTTATATTGAAGTAAAAGCTTTTCAAAACTTTCAAAGCAAATTAAACCCGAATCATGGCAAGGAATAATCTCAACATCGGCAATGGTTTCTAACCAAGACGTCTGATTAGAATGGTGCTCCATGTGGGTAATAAAAACAATGGGTCTTAACTCATCAGGTATAATGGTATGCCCTTTCAAATTTTCGGACACTTTTAATCCTAATATTCGTTGCAGTTTATTGACAACTCCTGTCATACCAGAACCTTCGGTGATTAAAACATCATCTGAATTGGCATTTACATGCTTTTTAATTATTTCTCTTGCATCATGGTAAGCCATCGTCATAACAGAACCCGTTATTGACGTTTCTGTATGCGTATTGGCCACAAATGGACCAAATTGATTCAGTAATTTATCCTCAATAGGATGATATAATCTACCGCTTGCGGTCCAGTCAGCATAAATAATTTCTTTTTCACCGTACGGTGATTTAAATTTCTGCTGAAGTCCAACAATTTCTTCTCGGAATTGTTGAAAATAAAGTTCTAATTCAGAAACCTTGTTGTTTTTTTCAATTGTAAGCGGAGCCAACTCTTTTGAAAAAATATTTTTTAAAAAACTCATAATCAATACGTTAATTTCAATATCTTCTAAATAAACACTCTAGCTTTTAAACTAGAGTGTTCTATAAACAGTACTCATTTAGCTATTATTTTATTAGTTCATCCAATAGCGCTTTCAATTCTTTGGACGAAGGTCTGGGAGCATCTGCCGAAACAATATTCCCAACTGGATCAATCAAGATAAATCGTGGAATACCGCTGATTTTATAGTCTTTAACAAATTGAGAAGACCAGTTTTTATCAGAATACAACTGCACTCCTGATAATTCATTTTCTTTCACCATTTGCTTCCATTTACCATGATCTTTTAATTCATCGACTGAAATACTTACAAATTCAATATTTTTTGAATGATATGTTTTTTCTATTTCCTTCAAAAATGGGATTTCTCCTTTACATGGACCGCACCAGGTAGCCCATACATCAATATACACGTACTTGCCATTTAAATCCTCTAACGAGGTTTTGCCTCCGTTATAGTTTTCATATCCAATGAATTTTGGAGCCTTGGCACCTTTAACCAAAACTGTTTTTAAGTAATGATTATCATTATAACTTTCTGAATAATATTTTACGATAGCGCTAACATCCTTTTTCTCTTTTTCGATAAAAATAGAGTCTAGTGTTTTTGCCTTAGTTAAAGAAGTCGTTAGGATTTGACTTCCTTCACTCACTTTTTTATCAAAACCAATCTTATCTAATTCAAATAAAGAATCATCAGCAAAAAACGTATTCAATAAAAGGTTTTTTGATGCCAAATAATTATTGGCCTCAGCCCCCATTCCTTGAAAAACAATAGATCCATCAAACTCTTTGGTGTCTAGTGTAAGCTCTAATTCATATCCATTCTTTAAATAAAGATTAAGTGCTTCGGTGCCATCTGACAAGCGATAATAGCCCGCTTCTACTTTTAATGTATCTGAGAAAGTACCATCCTGTTTAACCTGAATTTTTTTTGAAAATGATCGCGACTGTATCATCAAAAAATCAGAAGTAGGATTCGTGATTTTACCGGTAACTGCTACATAATCCTTTACCGGAACTACATTGAATGCCAACCCTATAAATGCAATACTTAGTATATAAAATATTTTTTTCATTTCTACTTTTCATTAAAGTTAGCTACTCCTGTTTTTAACCAGTTGTGGTATTCTTCAGCGTCTGGAGTGTAACCCACAGGATCAATTAAATTTTTACCTTCGTGATCTGTCAACACATAAAATGGCTGAGCATTTGCCTTGTATTTTATGGTTTGGAATTCACTCCATTTTTGCCCCACGTATTTTAATTTTTTTCCTGGTCTTAGCTTAGAATCTATTTCTTCACCTGCAGGAAGTGGTCTTTTGTCATCTACATATAAAGAAATAAGCACTACCTCGTTTTTTAGGATTGCTAAAATCTGGTCTTTTGGCCAAACTTGTTGCTCCATTTTTCGACAGTTTACACAAGCATATCCAGTGAAATCTAGCATAACTGGTTTGTTTACTTTTTTTGCGTAAGCCATCCCTAAATCATAATCATTAAAAGCGATAATATTATGTGGTGCCATTAGATGTGCGCCTTCTGGAATTTCGGCAACGGCTGCTGTACCACCACCACCTTGCGAAGAACCTACTCCATAAGGGGATTCACTATAATGCTGGGCTGGTGGAAAAGCACTTATCAAGTTTAGAGGTGCACCCCATAAACCTGGAATCATATAAATAGTAAACGTTAATGTTAGTAAACCTAAACATAGTCTTCCTACTGAGATGTGCGTTAAAGGAGAATCGTGTGGTAATTGTATTTTTCCAAAAAGGTAAAATGACAAAGCTCCAAAAATAGCAATCCAAATCGCTAAGAAAACTTCGCGCTCTATCAAGTGCAATTGTAGAACTAAATCAGCATTCGATAAAAATTTAAATGCCAAAGCCAATTCTAAAAATCCTAATACCACTTTTACGGTATTCAACCAGCCACCAGATTTTGGCAATGAATTCAACCATCCTGGAAAGGCTGCAAATAATGCAAACGGTATGGCTAAGGCCAAAGAAAAACCTAGCATTCCAACGATAGGTCCAACTTGATTTCCGCCCGCTGCTGCTTGAACTAATAAAGTACCAACGATAGGTCCTGTACATGAAAAAGAAACAATTGCTAAGGCCAAGGCCATAAAGAAAATCCCAATTAATCCACCTTTATCTGCTTTTGTATCTACTTTATTTGCCCATGAATTAGGAAGCATGATTTCGAAAGCTCCTAAAAAGGAAACCGCAAAAACAACTAACAGCACAAAGAAAATAACATTAAACCATACATTAGTAGAAAGTGCATTCAAAGCATCAGCTCCGAAAACAGCACTGACGATTGAACCTAATAATACATATATAATCACAATTGACAATCCATAAATGATTGCGTTTTTGATTCCAGTAGCTCTGTTTTTACTTTGTTTAGTGAAGAAACTCACCGTCATAGGAATCATAGGAAACACGCAAGGCGTTAATAAGGCTGCAAATCCAGAAAAGAAAGCGATAACAAATATGGCTAACAAGCTTCTATCTGACGATTTTTTCTCTTTACCATCAACCGTTTTGTCAGCAACATCACCTTTAACTACTGTTTCTGCAATAGTATCAGTAGCAATTTCTTCTTGTATAATCGTGTCAGTTACCACTACTTTTTCTACAACAGGAGCTACTATTTTTTCCGTTTTGTCAACTTCGACTGGTATTTCAGCAACCACTATTTTAGTTTCAGGAATCTGAAAATTAAGATCTGCGTAGGTAGGCGGTAAACAATTTGCATCATCGCAAACCATAAATTCTACTTCTCCCGAGATTTTAAAAGCTTTATTTGAAAGTACTTTGATACGCTGTTTAAAAACGGCTTTGTTTTCAAAATATTTAATTTTCATATTAAATATAGGATCATTAACAGTATGCCCTTTTTCTTCTGAAGGTTTTCCAACCAACTCAAAACTAGGATTTTTAGGAAAAGTAAAAGCTGTTGGAATCGGACCACCGTCGGGAACGTTTTGAGAATACAAATGCCAGCTATCATCTATGGTAGCCTGGATTACTAAATCATAAGTAGTACCTGAGACAGCCACAACCGAAGTCGCCCATTTCACGGGCTTGTGTATTTGAGAAAAAGTAGTAGCACTTAAGATAAAGGCTAACAGTATTAATAATTTCTTCATTAGATTATAATTTAAGGGATAGATTTAATAAAATAGGGCCATTATTCAATGACCCTAAATTTACTTTCGTTGTTTGTGTACTAATTCAAAATACTTAATAGAAACTAAGTAATAACGAAAGATGCTTTTACTATTACTTTGCGGGTTTAAATACGATTTCAAAACTTTGTGAATCATTCATCATTTGCTTCACAAACTTTTGAATGTCCTTTGGCGTAATTGTATTTATTAGATCTACATTGTTTTTAGTGTCGTTTCTATTATATCCTTCAATAAGGTAATCATAAAGCACGTCCAACTCGTAATTAGTATATTCTTTTTCTTCTTTTAGATCTTTTAGATCTTTTAGATAACTAGTAAGTGCTTTGTTTAAATCTTCTTTATCGATTGTACCATTTTTAATTTTATCAATTTCTTGATGAACGATAGAAATTAATTTATCTGCTTTCTCAGGATCACAATCAAAATAAACATAAAAACTAGCTAACTCTGTAGGTCTTTTACTTAAAATACTATACACACTCGCTCCATAAGTTCCGCCTTCTTGCTCTCTTAATGTTGCCATTAATCTAAGTTCAAGAATGTCTTGAAAAGCCTTTATGATGTATTTGTTTTTTAAACTGTATTTAAATGGTTTTTTAAAAGCAATACGTACTGTAGCTTTAGGATCTTCCATGGTCATGAAAACATCCTTTTTATTGGTATCTTTTAACCACTCAACTGAATTATCCTGCCATTTTTCCTTTTTCGTAGTGGTAGGCAAACTTGCTATGTACTTTTCCAATAAAGGTTTTAAAGTCTCTTTTGGGATATCTCCAACAATAAGAAATGCAAAATCAGAAGGATTGTTAAAACGATCCAGATATATTGATTTTATTTTTTCAAAAGAAACTTCTTTTAAATATTTTTCATCGAATAGACGTTTTTTAGGATTGTTATATCCGTACAAAGTTGTGGTAATGCTATCTTCCATTTTATAAGCAATTCCACCTTTTCTTTGAATCAAAGTATTGTCTAGATTGTTTTGTAACACTTTAAAACTACTTTGATCAAAACGTGGTTTTACAAACTGTAAATGCACCATTTGCAACAAGGATTCAATATCCTTAGTTGTGGTCATACCTGAGATGTTTTCTTCTAATTCAGAAATACCTACTCTTGCATTCACATTTTTTCCTGCCAAAACCTTTGCCAAATCGGTTGCGCTGTATTCTCCTAAACCAGACATTCTCACTAAACCACCTACCATTGCTGCTGACGGGAGATCAGCATCTTTTATAACAGAATTTCCTCCAAAGCTAACTGCTTCAAAAAGCACATTGTTTTTTTCGACATCACTAAATTTATAATCCACAACTACTCCGTTGCTTAAAACAAATCTCGTTGAACCTAATTCTTTGATATTTTTTTCAGAAACAATTTTCCCAGCTTTGATCTCAAGACCTGAAATCAGTGTTTTTCCAACAAATTCATCAGTATATGCAACAAGAGTAGTGTCATTCTCTACTTCGTTAACAATTTTAAGAGCTTCATCTTGAGAAAGATTATTTTCACCCTCTACTCCTGTAACGTCTAAAACGCGATTTTCGGCAGTATAAAGCTTTTTGATGAAGTCTTGTAAATCTGAAGCTTTCAATTGATCAAACATCAGCTTAACAAGCTCATATTCTTTTGCCATATCAGTCATTGCCTCATTTTCTAAATAGTTTTTCTGAATGGTATTAACTATTTCTGCGTGCGGTGTCTGATCTATTTTAGTAATTTTAGTTTGGTAAAAATTATTATAAATAGCAATAGTTCTGTCAATTTCAGCTTGGCTGAAGCCAAATTTAACTGCTCTATTTAATTCTTCTAAAGCTACTTTGAAAGCTTGGTGTTGCATATTAGGTTTTGGCGAAATCATCAATCCAAAATTATTTTTTGCTCTAGCAAAACTTTGAAAACTAGCGCTTGCCGAAACAAAAGGCGCATCTGGTTTTTGAGAGATTTCTCTAAGTCTTGAAGACAACATTCTACCCACCATTCCGCTGTACAAAGATTCTCTTAAGTCGGCAACCGTTTCATCTTTCAATGATTTTGGGTGATTAATAGTGAAAGAGATATTTGAAGTCGCTACTTCCTTATCAGTCCCTAAGTTATAAAGCATTGCTTTGTTATCAGGAATTTGTACATTAAACCTTTCCAATGGATTTTTTATTGCAGGAATTGGCGAAAACAATTTTACTATCTTTTGTTCCATTTCGGCAATATCAAAATCACCAACCACCGCTATAGCTTGTAGGTCTGTTCTATACCAATCGTGGTAGAAATCTCTTAATGTTTTGTATTTAAAAGTATCAATAACGCTCATTAAACCTATCGGCATACGATCAGCATATATGCTATTGTTAAACATCGTAGGCAATGAATTTTTAAAAAGTCGCATATATCCATTTTGCCTCGTTCTCCACTCTTCTTTTATCACGCCGCGTTCCGCATCAATTTCAGCATCAGTAAGTAATAATCCATCTGCCCAATCATGTAAAATCAATAATGACGTATCTACTAGACCAGGAACATTTGTTGGAATATTGTCCATATTATATACTGTTTCGTCAAAAGCAGTATAAGCGTTGATGTCTTTTGCAAAGACAGCTCCATGTTTTTGAAGTGTATTTAGAACACCTTTACCAGGAAAATTTTTAGTTCCGTTGAAAGCCATATGTTCTAGAAAATGCGCCAGACCTTCTTGTCCATCCTTTTCTAAAACTGAACCTACATTTTGAATGATATAATAGCTCGCTACATTTTTTACTACATCAGTTTTATAAATATAATACGTCATCCCGTTTTTAAGGACTCCTTTTTTTATTCTAGAATTCTCCGGAAGCGGATCATTCAAATTAAGTTCTTGTGCGTTAACAGTGCATGCGACAAGAAAAAAAGAAAAAATAGTTAATAGATTTTTCATGTTTAATTTAATAGTTATGGTTGTATATCTTATTTAGAAGTTTCCTTCCTTTGGTTGATAAGTGGTTTTGGTAGCGAAACAAGATTTAATGATACAAATGATTCATTTACCATCTTCTTTTAAAATAAATTTTTAAGAGAAAAGGTATTCGAAACACTTCAGGGTAACCAATGAAAATTTTTTTGATTTAATTTGAAATGTAATTTAAAACTAGAGAACTTAAATACTCTAGTTTTAAATCAACATTTTATAAAAAGCTAGTTTTTTACTTTCAAAAAACTACATATCTAATGAGTTCAATAGATCTGTTAATTCAGGTTCAGAAGGTCTAGGTGCATCAGAATTGATAATTTTACCTTGTTTGTCTAATATGATAAAACGAGGAATTGCTTGAATATAATACCCTGCAATAAATGAAGATTCAATTTCTTTATCAGCCAGAAGATGAATTCCTGATAAGCCTTCGGCTATAATCATATCACGCCATTTTTGTTCATCTTTCAAACGGTCTATTGATATGCTGACAAATTTTATGTTTTTGCCATGAAATTCTTTTTCTACTTTTCCTATAAAAGGGAACTCATATTTGCAAGGCCCACACCATGTTGCCCAAACATCAATAAAAACATAACTACCTCTAAAATCCGAAAGCGAAGACTTTCCTCCATCATAATTGATATAATTTTTAAAATCTGGCGATTGCTTACCAGCTCCTAACTCACTTTTGTTTCTCTGTGCGTCAGCATATTGCTGTATAATACCTTTTTTTAACTCTTCGAACATTTTTAGTTGAGAATTAACAAATGAAGGATCAAGCTCTGATTTTTTTTGCTCGAGCGCTGTCTTAAAATCAGTAGTAAACTTATTAATTTTAGCATCAAATACTTCTTTATCTACATTTAAAAAAGCAATGTAATCAGCTCCATACAATTCGCCTTCTAGTTTAGATTTGGTTCTTAAGAAAGCATTTTCTTTTTCTCCTTTTCCTTTAATAGTAAGACTTTTAGAAACATTTTTAGCATCAAAATTAATTTCTAAATCCATATCATTAGCAAGGTAAAGACCGAAAAATTTGTCATAAAAGGTATTAAAAAAAGCAGGTTTATCTAATTTAATGGTGTCTCTATAAGTTCCGTCAGCGGCAACTTTAATGGTAATTGCTTTTGAACTAACTGGATCAAAAAGTCTTACGCCTAGTCCTTCAATTGGATTTTCAATTTTTCCGTGAACGACTACATAGTCTTTTTGTGGTATTACTTCTTGGCAGGAAAGCAAAACAAATAGTAATGCTAACAATGATAAATTTTTCATTTTGTGGTATTTTAAAATTAATAGTTAAAACAGGAACGGTGTACAATTCTTATGAATATTATATAATCACAGCTATATATTACACCGCTCCTTTTAGAATTTGTCACTGGCTTAATAACCTTTATTTTGAATAATTGTATTATTACCTGTAATAACATCCAGAGGCATAGGTAACACAAACTGATTTTCGGATACTAATGAAGCTTTTACAGCTGAGGCAGTTAGATTTCCTTGTGAATGATAACGAACAATATCAAACCAACCTTCACCGTTTTCGAAGAAAAGTTCCAATAATTTTTCGTTGCGTATGTCTTCTAATAAAGTTGCCTTAGTAGTAAGAACTTTTGCAGTAACTCCGGCACGATCTCTAATTTCGTTAAGTCGTCCCAATGCGTCTGCTAAATCCCCACCTGTTCTACGTGCTTCTGCTTCTGCCTTAACTAAATATATTTCAGCAAGGCGTAAATGATACAATGTATTTCCCTGAGAAGATATTTGATCTAGAAATGGATATTTTCCATTACCGTTAGATTTTTTTGTAGTGTTACTGTAAGCAAACGAGAAACGTGGGTCATAACCCGAGCCAGCACCAGATAAACTACCATTAGTTGAAGTTCCTACTTGAGCATCGGCTAAAGTTCGCAATGACTGACTGTAAGTCGTTCTGTTTACTTGGCTCATTTGCGTTTTCCCTTCATTATCAGGACCAGTAAATGGTGCGAAAATAACTTCTGACGAGTTAAAACTATTGCTAAAGATATCAGCATAGTTGTCTTCTAAAGCATAACCTTCACTATTGTTGATCACTTCTTCTGCTAATGTTGCTGCCTCAGTAAATTTCTTTTCGTACAAATATACTTTAGACAATAATGCTTTGGCCGCAAGGCTTCCTGAGTAGAAATGCTCCACATAAACAGGTCCATTTGCTGCAGCAAAAATCAAGTCATCTTCGATTTGCTTGTACACCTCTGCAACGGTATTTCTAGGTTTAGCTTCAAGTTTTGTTGAAAAAGTTGTTTTTAAAACTATTCCGTAAGTTGAGTTTAAATTATAAAACTCTCCAAAATAACGCAGTAAATTAAAATGTGTAAAAGCACGTTGAAACTTAGCCTCAGCAAGCATCTCTCCTTTTTTCGTTTCAGAAATACCAATAGCCTTACCTGCTTCTAACTCCTGAATTAAAAAATTACAGGAATTAATAATCTTATAATGACCGTTATACAAATTTCCTAAAAAGACATTATCAACAGGAACTTCATTAACATTGAAGCCTTTACTACCGCTCAAAACTCCTGAAATTGTACCTTCATTACCCAAAGCTGCTAAATGCAATGGAAAAAAACTAACATCAAACTCTCTTCCTAAATCGTAAACACCATTAAGAACCATCTGAGCCGAAGCTTCATCTCTTACTGTGTTTTCTGTTGTTAATTTATTTTGTGGTTTTATGTCGTCAATGTTACAGCTAGTAATTGTTGCTGCAATTGCAAAAATTAAAACAGTATTTATTTTTCTTATATGTTGTTTCATCTGTACTTAAATTTAAAATTGAACTTGAATTCCTAACGAGAATGACTTAGCTAATGGATATGGATCTTCATTGTTTATTTGATCTGTAATTGTACCTCTTTCTGAAAAAGTTTCAGGGTCTATTCCAGGCCATTTTGTCCATGTTACTAAATTTGTTCCTGTCAACGTAAGTGTCGCTCTATCAACACCAATTTTATCTAACAATTGTTGTTCAAAATTGTAGCTAAACTGTAGGCTTCTTAAACGCAAGTAAGATGTGTCATATATATATCTATCTGAAACTCTACCATTAGCAGACGGATCTGAATAAAGTGCTTTTGCATAACGAGCATTTGGATTTTCTGGAGTCCAAGTATTTAATGCATACTCACTGTATTTATTTTCACCCAATGAATTGTAAACTCCCGTAGGAATTGCATTCCAAATCGATTTTGCTCCTACAGAATACTGTAACAAGGCATTAAGGCTAAAATTTTTGTAAGCAAATGTATTTGAAATTCCACCAAAAAAGTCTGGTTGGATATTCCCGATTATAGCTCTGTCATCAATTGTGATTTGACCGTCTCCATTTACGTCTTCCATCATGAAATCTCCCACACTAGTTGACATTTTATCATAAATCCCTGTTGGTGAAGCATTATTCAACGCATCTACTTCGTCTTGAGTTTGAAAAATCTTAGCCACTTTATATCCTTTAATCGTACCTACTGGCTGACCTTCAATATAGTAGTCCAACTGAAATGGGTTGATACTAGCACCGTTTAATTTCACCAATTTATTTCTGTTAAACGACCAGTTTACATTTGTAGACCAAACAAAGTCTTCACTTCTCACGATATCACCGCCTAAGCTTACTTCAACTCCTCTATTAGTTACATCCATAAAGTTTGAATAATAAGTAGCAGGACCTAACTCCTTTGGACTAGGTGTTCTAGTTAAAGCGTCAGTAGTTTTTCTATCGTAGATATCAAAACTTCCTTTCAAACGGTTATTGAAGAATCCAAAGTCTAAACCTAAATTCACCTCATCAGTTGTCTCCCAACCTATGTTAGGGTTTGGAAAATTATCATCTGGAACAACAGCTGAATTACCATTGTAAATATTACCAGATTGAGTTTGAAAAAACTGTAAATAAGCAAAATCAGAAACATTCGTAGAACCTACTCTACCAATACTCGCTCTTAATTTCAATACATTTACTTTCTCACTATCCAATAAAAACTCTTCATTAGAAACATTCCAACTTGCAGATAAGGAGGGGAAATATCCTCTTTTATTACCTGGACCAAATTTTGAAGAAGTATCTGTTCTAAAATTTAAAGTTGCATTGTATAAGTTTTTATAACCATAGTTCAAACGAGAAAACAAAGAATACAATCCTGTTTCTACTCTATTACTAGAATAACCTATTACAGTTCTTGCTGCAGAAGCATTGATTAAAACCTCATCATCTGGAAAACCGGCATAAAAATTACTCTTACTATTAAAGTTGGTATTGTCCCAAGCAGCTCCTGCTAATAAACCTATTTTATGATCTGAAATATTAAACTCATAATTAGCAGTAAGATTCGTTGTAACATTTGAAACCAAACCATCATCTTCACTTAAGTAAGAATCGTTAGGAAAAAACAGAAAATCTGTCTCTGAAATTTTTGGAATAAAAGAGCTGTTTCTATTGTAAAATACCGAAGCATTTACATCTGTTTTAATCTTTAAATCTTTTAATGGCTCTACTTCTAGATAAGCACTACTAATAAAGTTATAAGACTTATTATTTGTCTTGTTACTTAGACGCATTAATGGATTCGGCTCCAATGTTGGGAAAAATGCATATTGCCAATCCATTTGCCCTAATAATTTTCCATTCTCATCTCTCACAGGTAAATCAGGACGAGCACGGGCGATAGAAGTGTTAACTGTGAACTGATTTAAAATATCATTCTCACCTGAATTTGCCTCAGTATGTCCTACATTTATCGAACTTCCTAATCTTACATAGTCACTCAACTCTGTATCTACAGAAAGTCCTAAATTATATTGTTTAAATTCATCATTAACTGTTAAACCTTCCTGATCTATAAATGAAGAACTGAAATTGTAATTGGTTTTATCGCTACCGCCACTCAAACTTAAATTAGCTTGTCTTGTTATTGCCATACTTCTAAAAACTTCTTTGTTCCAATCCGTATCGGCAGTACCAAAATAATCGTCTTTTATACCATCATAATTTACCATGAAGGTATCCCAGTCAATTGCTACATTAGCAATACCCTCTAAATCAAAAGAAACAAAAGGATCTAATTGACCGCTATTCATAGCTCCTACTGTATTAGATAACAATAAGTTGTAGTAATTTTTATATTGACTAGCATTTAATACTCCAACCGTTTTTACAGGTTGAGCTAAAGTAGTTGCGTATGAAAAATTCACTCTTGGCGCTTGCCCTTTTTTACCTCTTTTTGTTTTGATGATTATTACACCATTTGCTCCGCGTGAACCATAGATAGCGGTTGCTCCAGCATCTTTCAACACATCAAAGCTTTCAATATCATTAGGATTCAATGTCGACAATGGATTTGCTCCTTGCATTGCATCAATATTAAATGGCACTCCATCAATAACAAATAATGGCTGATTCAATCCTCCCGCAGATAATGGTGAAGTAATTCCTCTAATGTTGATACGAACTGGCGCACCCGGACGACCCGTATTTTGAGATACTTGTAATCCTTTTACTAAACCACCTAAGGCTCTGTCAAATCCTATAGCTCCAGTTGCAGCCTGCACAATATCTTTAGTACTTACAGATGAAACAGCTCCCGAAAACTCAGTGCGTTTTTGATTACCATAACCTACTAGCACTACTTCCTCAAGCTCATTAACTTCTGCCTCAAGAACTATATTTACATCAGTTTGATTCGTGATTTTTACACTTGCTGGCTTATAACCCAAATGTGAAAAGACTAAAATTTTTCCTTTTTCAGTTAGTGCTAATTCAAATTTACCATCAAAGTTTGTAAATGTTCCTTAAGAAGTACCTCTAACAGCGATAGAAACACCCACTAAAGGAAGTCCCATTTCATCCGTCACCGTTCCTCTTATAACAATATCCGCATTTGCCTTAGAATTGCTAAATTGATTCGAAATCGGTTCTTGTTTTGAAGTTAAAACAATATGCGTTCCAGTTACTTTGTAATCTGTGCTTGTTCCTTTAAATAAAATATTCAAGACTGAATTAATATTTTCGTCTTTTACTTTAATATCTATTGTACGATCTAGATTAACAGATCTATTGTTGAAAATAAATTTATAGTCAGTATCACTTTCAATTTTTTCAATTACTTTGGCCACCTCAATATTATTGGCTATTAATGAAACCTTTGTTTTTTGGGAATAAAGTCCAGTGGCGTGAACTACGGACAAGGTAGTAAGTAATAATAAAGTGGTTAGTTTCATTTTTAAATCAAATTTAAAAAAAGGTTTATCAAACCTGGTACTCTTAGATAGTTTTTTCATACTTTCAAATGTTTTTTTTTTAATGCGGTTAGTTTAGTTAAATTATTACGCTTATTTACCGGCCAATATTCGAGCATTTACAATCTCTTTTACTTAGCGGTACAAACGACCTTAGTTCTTGGTTTTACATCATAGGCAACAGTATTGGATTTTTATTGAATTATAATTGTATTGTCTTTTATTTTATAATTGATAGCGTAGCTATCATTAAGAAACTTAAGTACTACGGCAATAGGCTCATTATCAAAACGCGCACTAAAAACTTCTTTTCCAAGCGTTTTATTTTTATTAATAAAAGTCACGTTATAATGGCGTTCTAATTTTTTGATAATGGCATCAAAAGGCATGTTCTTGAAAACTAAACTTCCTGTGACCCATGCAGTATAAATATCAGTGTTTACTTTTTCGGTAAAAATATTTTGTTGTCCTTTAGTATTCGAACCTTTTAAACCAGGAGTTAATTTCACTAAGTTATTAGTCGTTTTTTGATCTTTATAAAGTCCTACACTTCCTTCTACAAGTACAACTTCAGAGGTAACGTCTTCTGGATAGCTACTCATATTAAATTTAGTACCTAGAACTTCAACATTCATTTCTTGAGTATTTACAGTAAATGGATGTGCTTTGTCTTTGGCAACTTCAAAAAATGCTTCTCCAGTTAGAAAAACTTGTCGGTTTTGATTTTTCAAAAATCGAACAGGATACTTTAATGTAGTTCCAGAATTTAAGTGTACAATAGTCCCATCTGATAAGGCAACCTGAAATCGTTTCCCGTAAGGTATCTTTATTGTATTGTATGCTAAAACTCCATCAGATTCTTCATCTGAATACATAATCTTATTTTTATCTTGCTTCCCTACGATCTGTCCAAACTTATTAGTAATGCTTGCAGAAGTTGCTGGATTAATGACTTGCACTTCGCCGTTATCAGATTGTAGCGTAATCAACTCTTCTCTGGGAATTAAAACTTCGTCATTTTGACTTAAAACACTATTATTTTGATAAAAATAAAATGCACTTAAACCTATTACAAGTACAGCTGCATATTTCAAATAAGATTGAAATCTACGTCTTAAAAACACATTGTTTTCCTCCCTAATTTTTTGCAATAGATCCTTTTTTGTCGCCTCAGAATCAAATGTGTTCATAGCATAGTCAATCGCATAATTTGTTTTTACGAAATCCTTAAACACCATTTGATTATCCATATTCCCGTCGAGCCATTCAGTAAGAGCTTGAATCTCTTCTAAATTTGCTTGATTTGTAATGAATTTTACAATTAGTCGTTCTGCTTTTTTCAATGTCATCATGGACTTTCTTTTTTACTACTACGAAGCCCAAATCCAATACCCTAATAATTAGTTCATCTTTTTTTTATTTCGAATGAATTTTATCTGATAATTTCTTTCCTTTGCTTCCATGAATAGCGCTGATTTTAATAATAATGACTTTCTCATAGAACGCCTGAGCAAAGGCGACGAAAAAGCATATGAGTACTTGATGAATACCTATCATCACAAACTTTGTGTTTATGCAAATAGTCTTATTAGGAATATTTATGCCGCCGAAGACATCGTTCAAAATGTTTTTGTTAAAGTATGGGAACAACGCACAAGATTAAAACAGAGCCATTCCATCCAAAGTTTTTTGTATAAACTAGTATATAATGAGTTTATCGATCAATACCGTAAAAACCAATCGCTGTTTACGCTCGAAAAAACTTTTTTTGAAGCTTTAAATACAGCCGCTCAAGAAAACAATGCCGAAGACATGGAACGAATAGTGACCGTTCTAAACAAGGAAATTAAAAATCTTCCTCCAAAATGCAAAGAGGTTTTTATTTTAAGTAAGCAAGAAGGCTTAACAAATGTCGAAATTGCAGAACATCTTAATGTTTCGATTAAAACAGTCGAAGCCCAAATAACAAAGGCCTTTACTTTACTACGCTTAACTTTACAAGAAAAAGTAAAAACGATTTTATTTCATTTATTTGGCAAAGGACTGTCAATTTTTAAAAGAAAGAAAAAACAACAGGAAACCTATATATAGTACTCTTATATAAATTAAATTTTAACATCCCTTTTCAAAGTTGTACTTTAGTACTGTCTTGCTTTAATTTAGCTTCAAGTCTTAGCTTTATAATATAAATTTTGTTTCAACTGTTTAACGTATGAAGTTGTCCAAGTTTGAACTTTAAACTACAAAAATGAAAATAAAAGAAATACTATCCGTTCTCGAAGAAATGGCTCCGCTGGCTTATGCCGAAGATTTTGACAATGTTGGTCTATTAGTCGGTGACCAAAACAGCGAAGCGACTGGAGTTCTAGTGTGTCACGACGCCTTAGAAAATGTGATTGACGAGGCAATTGAAAAAAATTGCAACCTAGTCGTTTGTTTTCACCCTATTTTATTCTCAGGTCTAAAGAAAATAACGGGTAAAAATTATGTAGAACGTTCCATTATAAAAGCCATAAAAAATGACATTGCCATATATGCCGTTCACACTGCCTTAGACAATCATCAACACGGAGTTAATAAAATATTTTGTGACGCAATTGGCTTAGTTAATACTTCGGTTTTAGTACCAAAGCAAAATTTTATTCGAAAACTAATTACCTACACTATTCCAGAGAACGCTGAAAAAGTACGCAACGCACTCTTTGAAGCTGGCGCCGGAAAAATTGGTAATTATGAAGACTGCAGTTTCAACTCTAAAGGAATTGGCACTTATATGGGCAATGAAAATAGCGATCCACAATTAGGCGAGCGATTTGAATTTGTGGAAACTCCCGAAATTAAAATCGAAGTAACATTCGAAAAACATTTAGAATCTAAAATTCTTAAAGCCCTTTTTAGTAATCATGTGTATGAAGAAGTCGCTTACGAAATTTATGAATTGCAAAACCAACATCAAAATATAGGATTAGGAATGATTGGAGAATTTAATACTCCAATGGAAGAGAAAGACTTTTTAGCACTGGTCAAGGACAAAATGAAATCGGATGGAATTCGTCATTCGGCATTTTTAGGAAAACCAATAAAAAAGGTGGCCGTCTTGGGAGGTTCCGGAAGTTATGCTATAAAAAATGCAATTTTGGCTGGAGCCGATGCTTTTTTAACCGCTGATTTAAAGTATCATCAGTTTTATGAGGCCGAAAACCAGCTTCTTTTGGCCGATATTGGACATTTTGAAAGCGAACGCTATACAAAAAATTATATTGTTGATTATCTTCGGAAAAAAATCCTTAATTTTGCCATCATTTTATCAGAAGAAAATACAAATCCAGTTAAGTACTTATAGAATATGGCGAATACGAAAGAATTAAGTGTTGAGGACAAGTTAAGAGCAATTTACGATTTACAACTTATTGACTCTAGAATTGACGAAATTAGAAATGTAAGAGGAGAACTTCCTTTAGAAGTGGAAGATTTAGAAGATGAAGTTGCAGGCTTGAGCACACGTTCTGAAAAATTGAAAAGCGAACTTGAAGTTATCGAGGATCTTATCAAAGGAAAAAAGAATGCAATTGATGAGCACAAAGAAGCTATCAAAAAGTACACAAAACAACAAGAAAGTGTTCGTAACAATAGAGAATTCAACTCTTTGACAAAAGAAGTTGAGTTTCAAGAGCTTGAAATTCAATTAGCTGAAAAGCAAATGAAAGAAATGAAAGCTTCTATTGAGCACAAGAAAGAAGTTATTTCTCAATCTAAAGAAAGATTAGAAGTAAAATCAAATCACTTGAAACATAAAAAATCAGAATTAGACGCAATTATGTCTGAAACTGCTAAGGAAGAGGAATATTTAACAGAGCAATCTGCTGAATACCAAACTCAAATCGACGCAAGATTACTAGCTGCTTACACTAGAATTAGAACAAGTGTTCGTAATGGTTTAGCTGTTGTTTCTATCGAAAGAGGTGCATCTGCAGGATCTTTCTTTACAATTCCACCTCAAACTCAGGTTGAGATTGCTTCTAGAAAGAAAATTATAATCGACGAGCATTCAGGAAGAATTTTAGTTGACAGCGTTTTAGCTGATGAAGAAAAAGAAAAAATGGAAAAATTATTTTCTAAATTCTAAATATAATTCAGTCCCGATTCACATCGGGACTTTTTTTTTACTAAATGAGCATGACCGTAATTTCTTCGCAAACACCAATAATCATATGCGAAACGAAGTTCGATGACACAAAAAAAACAACTTGAAAGATCATCAATTACACATGACCGATAAAAATCAATAAATATCTACATGTGAAAAAATCAATCTACTTCCTTTTTACTAAGTCTGTCGGATTTTACATTAATTTCCTGAGTTTTATACTCCCCAAAAAAGCGACTCAACTTGCTTATACTTTATTTAGCGAACCTAGAGACGGAAAATTATCTAAGAACAAGCTTCCGGCAATCCTTCAAGAAACAGAGCAAGAAACCTATCATCACAACGGAGCCCATTTTCAAACCTATACTTGGAAAGGGAATGATACAATTGTTCTTTTAGCCCACGGCTGGGAAAGTAATGCCTCGCGCTGGGAAAAAATATTGCCTTATTTAAGAAAATCCGGTAGCACCATTATCGCTATCGACGCTCCAGCTCACGGACTTTCGAGCGGAAAGGAATTCAACATCCCGCAATATGCCGCCTTTATTGATATTTTAGTGAGTAAATTTAAACCACAGTACCTCATCGGACATTCTCTAGGTGGAAAGACTTGTTTATACTATCAATCTACCTATCAGAATAATAGTATTGAAAAAACGGTATTATTAGGTTCGCCGAGCGATTTCAATATTATACTTAATAATTATATCGCAATGCTTAGTTTAAATTCTATAATCTCCAGAGGCTTAGAAGCGCATTATCTCAATCATTTCAAATTGAAATTAGAGAATTTTTCTGGAAAAGTTTTTGCCGCAGCAATACCAACAAAAGGATTTATCGCCCACGATACGGAGGACACTGTTGTTTTATTCGAAGAAGGGAAAAAAATAGCTAGCACTTGGAAAAATGCTGTTTTTATTGAAACCAGTGGTCTAGGTCACAGCATGCACAGCGACGAATTATATAAAAAAGTCTCCCGTTTCTTATTTGACTAATTTAAAAAAAACTATTTCGCAAAGATTCACAAAGGAAACACAAAACTTCACGGAGAATTTTATAATTTTTTTAAAAAAAACTTTGAGCATCTCTGCGTTTTAATTTTAAGAACCTTTGTGTAACAATACTTTTCAAATCAATTTTAAATAGTATCTAATTATCAAATTCATTACTTTTGCAGTATGGAAGAAAATCTAAAACGCCTTAATAAATTCATAGGAGAAACTGGGTATTGCTCCCGTCGAGAAGCTGATAAACTAATCGATGAAGGACGTGTTACGCTTAACGGAGTTATCCCCGAATTAGGTACTAAGGTTGCACCGCATGACGAAGTGCGTATTGACGGTAAATTGATACGTGAAAAAAACGAGAGACCCGTTTACCTCGCTTTCTACAAACCAGTAGGAATTGAATGTACCACAAACTTAGAAGTTCACAACAACATTGTAGATTACATCAACTATCCTACCCGTATTTTCCCCATTGGCCGACTAGATAAAGCCAGTGAAGGATTAATTTTCATGACTAATGACGGTGATATTGTAAATAAGATTTTACGCGCTAGAAACAATCACGAAAAAGAATATACGGTAACGGTAAACAAACCTATTACAGATCGTTTCATTGAAAGAATGGGAAATGGAATTCCTATTTTGGACACTGTTACTAAAAAATGTAAGGTCGAACAAATAAGCAAATATATCTTCAAAATCATCTTGACGCAGGGCCTAAACCGCCAAATTCGTAGAATGACAGAATACTTGGGTTATGAAGTGACAGCGCTAAAACGCATCCGAATCATCAATATATCACTAGATGTTCCTATGGGAAGATACCGTGATTTGACTGATGCCGAGATGAAGGAAATGAACGAGCTTATTGAGCCTTCCAGTAAAACAGAAGAAGCTAGTTTACAAGGCACAGATAAGCCTCAAAGAAGAACTGAATTCATCAAAAAAGACGACCCGAGATTTAAGAAAAGGGGGGATTACTAATGAAACAATCCCTCTAGAATTTTATCTAACGCTGCCGCATCAGGATTAACAGCTAAAATCACGCCTTTAGCATCAACTAGAAAAGTAGAACCTCCAGAATTAGAGATGTTGTATTTGTCCCAAATTCTATTTGTATTTTCCAGTTCAATAAGATTCAACCAAGGATATTTATCTTTTTCAACGGCTTTCTTAAAAGCATTTGTGTTTTTAAATTCGTTAGCCACACCTAAAATTACAAAACCTTTCTCTTTGTATTTCTCATAAATGGGAATATAACTTTTGCTGGTTACCCGACATGGGCCACACCAAGAAGCCCACATATCTAATAAAGCTACTTTTCCTGCAACAATATCCGAAGCTCTTATAATTTCTCCATCAATAGTGGGAGCATAAAAATCAATATACATGCCTCCTACTGTTGCTGTTTTAATGCCTTCCAAAATAGTATTCATTTGTTTGGTATAGGGATGCAAAGGAAACTTCTTTGAATATAGTGCAGCTAAATTTGACAATACATTTAAATCAGTCGTTTTTTGGTTTTGTTTATACCATCTCACATTATATAACAAAAGAGAATAGGAAAAAATATCTTGATTTGTTTTTATGTACTTTGTTTCCCAATCAAATTTTAATTTTCGAATAGAATCCATCTTATTATTCAGAAACCAAACTCTAGGAGTAAAACCTTTTTCTGTTTCTAATAATTCATCTCGCGACTTAAAAAGTTCATTCAATTCTTCATCTTTTTCATGACCTCTAATCTTATCCATAATAACATTTACTGCTGCACTAAAATATTTATTGGAGCCCCAAAGTGAGTCTATTTCATGGCTAAAAGGTTTTTCGATAGGATCAAATATTTTCTCTTGCTCTATTTTATAAGCAATCATTTTCTTAGTCAATTTCTCTCCTGAAATTGTATTATTATTAAAATCTTTTCCTGCATATAAATTAAAGTTAACTGCTCCATTTTCTGCAAAGAACGAAATGGACCTAAAAGCACCATTCTCCAATTCTTCTCCTAAAATCAAAGTATATTTTTCAGCAACATTTGTTTTTAAATCATATTCAAAATATCCATCCACAATGGGAATTTTCACTCCACTTTTAAAGGGATCATCTTTCTCCGTAACCAACATCAAATAGGTTGAAGTTCCATCTGTAAGCGTCCCTTTTAATTTACAAGCAATTATTGCTGTTGATTTGATCCCTAAATCAGTATTTGTACTGTTTATTGAAACTGATTTTAAACTAGAATCTGGTTTTAAGTTGGTTGTTTGACAAAAACCAGTATAGCTAACAAAAAGAAAACTGAGGATAAAAAAAGATTTTTTCATGTATTTATTGATTTAAAAAAAGCCGTTTTACTTGCTTGCTAGTTTTGCACTAAATATAGAAAATATCTTGAGTAAAATATGTATTAATGAAATAAACAATATAAGTCTAAACTTCAAAAGACAACTCAATGCGCAGGAACATTAACGGGAGTAGTGTAATTTTAAAAAAAACTAATTACAAACACCAACCCTTGAAGAGTAAAAACGGCTTGGAAGCAAATGAAAAACACTACTGTATCCTTCTTCTCCTAGCTTTAACGATTTGTTCGTCAATTAAAATAGCTTCGTTGATCTGTTGTTTTAAAGAAACAACATCAATAGCTTCGATAGAAGAAAATAGGGTGTTTGAAGTAAAAATAGACGTCTCAAAAGTTTCATCTCTAAACGAGCTGTTTTTACAGAAACCTATAGCGACACCTTTCTCAACTTTCCCCCAAGGAATAGAAGCTGGCCAAATATAACAAATTCTTGAATGACGGTAATAAAACGGGACATTATGAGCTAATTTCTCTTTGCAATCCGGCATGCATTCTAGAATAATTTTACGAAGAAAAAGGACAATTGCCAGTTCTTCTGCAGGCAAATAATCCAGAAACTCCTCTATAGAATTAAAATCTAATGTGTGTGGTTCTTCCATAACTAAAAAAGCCTATTCGAAATGGAATAGGCCTTGTTTATATTTTATTTTCTACTTCTAATTTTTCGAGCCAAAAGTGTATTTTTCAATAACATGGCAATGGTCATAGGCCCTACTCCTCCAGGAACCGGAGTAATAAAAGATGATTTTTTACTAACTTCTTCAAAATCAACGTCTCCTGTGATAATGTATCCTTTTGGGTGTGAGGCATCTTCTACTCTTGTAATTCCTACATCGATTACCACAACACCATCCTTCACCATATCTGCTTTCAAATAATTAGGAACTCCAAGTGCTGTAATGATAATGTCGGCAGTCTTAGTGTATTCTTCAATATTTTTGGTTCTGCTGTGCGTCAGTGTAACCGTTGAATCACCAGGATATCCTTTGCGACTCATTAAGATACTCATAGGACGTCCTACAATATGACTGCGACCAATAACAACAGTATGTTTCCCTGCCGTCTCAACTTTATAACGCTCTAACAACTCCATAATTCCATAAGGAGTAGCAGGTAAAAAAGTATCCATTTCTAACGCCATTTTTCCAAAATTTGCAGGGTGAAAACCATCTACATCTTTATCAGGATCAATTGCCATCAGTATTTTTTGCTCGTCGATATGCTTAGGCAAAGGCAACTGAACGATATAACCATCTAAATTATCATTGTCGTTAAGTTCTTTGATTTTGTCTAATAATTCAGCCTCAGTAATCGTTTCTGGCAAAGCCACTAGCGTTGATTCAAAACCGATTTGCTCACAAGAGCGTACTTTACTCCCAACATAAGTTAAACTTGCTCCATTGCTTCCAACTATAACAGCTGCTAAATGAGGTACTTTTTCCCCATTGTCTTTCATCATTTGTACTTCGACTGCGATTTCATTTTTAATATCCGCTGCTGTTTTCTTTCCGTCTAGTAGTTGCATTTTCTATTGCTTTTGGCTTTTGGCACAATTAATTGTTTACTATTTTCTATATTTCAAAACTGATTACTCCAGCTCTAAATACTGAACACTTATTTATTATCTCATTCCTGGCATACCTCCAGGCATTCCGCCTTTCATTCCACCCATCATTTTCATCAGGTTTTTTCCGCCCGGTCCTTGCATCATTTTCATCATTTTGCTCATTTGCTCAAACTGCTTCATCAATTGATTGACTTGCTCGATTTTTGTCCCTGAACCTTTTGATATTCTCGCTTTTCTCTTCACATCTATTAGTGAAGGTTTGCTTCTTTCCGCTGGAGTCATAGAATGAATTATAGCCTCAATATGCTTGAACGCATCGTCTTCTATCTCCACATCTTTCATGGCTTTTGAAGCACCTGGTATCATTCCTACCAAGTCTTTCATATTACCCATTTTCTTCACTTGTTGAATCTGAGTAAGGAAATCATCAAAACCGAATTCGTTTTTGGCAATTTTCTTCTGAATTTTTCTAGCTTCTTCTTCGTCAAACTGCTCTTGTGCTCTTTCTACCAAAGACACAACATCTCCCATTCCGAGGATACGTTCTGCCATACGAATAGGATAGAAGACATCAATCGCTTCCATTTTCTCCCCCGTACCTACAAACTTAATTGGCTTATTAACTACAGATTTTATCGAAAGTGCCGCTCCTCCACGAGTATCACCATCTAATTTGGTTAAGATAACTCCGTCGAAATTTAATATATCATTGAATGCTTTTGCTGTGTTTACGGCATCTTGTCCAGTCATTGCATCTACAACAAACAAAGTCTCTTGCGGCTGAATAGCTTTATGAACTCGGGATATTTCATCCATCATCTCAGTATCAACTGCTAGACGTCCGGCAGTATCCACGATAACAACATCAAAACCTTTCGCCTTTGCATGTTTAATTGCATTTTGGGCAATTTCAACTGGATTTTTATTCTCTGGCTCTGAATAAACCTCAACACCTATAGAATCTCCAACAACGTATAATTGCTGAATCGCTGCTGGACGGTAAATATCACAAGCAACCAAAAGCGGTTTTTTGTTCTTTTTGTTCAAAAGATAATTTGCTAGTTTTCCAGAAAAGGTAGTCTTACCTGAACCTTGTAAACCGGACATCAATATAACCGTAGGATTTCCAGAAAGATTGACTCCCGCAACATCACCACCCATTAATTCTGTCAGTTCATCTTTTACCAACTTTACTAAAAGTTGTCCCGGTTGAAGCGTAGTTAAAACATCTTGTCCCAGTGCTTTTTCTTTGACCTTAGTGGTAAAATCTTTGGCGATTTTAAAGTTCACATCGGCATCAAGTAAGGCGCGACGAACTTCTTTTAAAGTTTCGGCTACGTTTACTTCGGTGATTTTTCCGTGCCCTTTTAATATATGAAAGGCTTTATCTAGTTTATCGCTTAAATTATCGAACATGATTTTTTCTTTTATTGAAGTGCAAATATAAACTAAGTTAGATTATTAGGCAATTAGATTATTATATAATTGGCAGGCATTTTTGACACAAATTACACAAATTGACACTAATTTCAGTGATGTTAAAAAACTAATTTTACCAATTTTTATAATTATTCGGAAATCTATGCAATTTTAAATTATCCAAATTCGTGATTTTCGGCTAATAGGCGGCTAATTTTAAATCTTTTTAAAACTTAATCGTTTATAATGAGATTATTGGAAGCTTATTAATCCTATTCTTTTAACCAAAAAAAACGACCTCAAATTGAGGTCGTTTTTACTATAATTTTCGAGAAATATTACATTCTCTCTGGCACATTAATCCCTAACAAGCTAAAAGAAGATGCTATCACATCAGCTACTTTTTTGGATAATTGCACTCTGAATATTTTCTTTTGTAAATCTTCTTCCCCTAAAATAGGAACTGCTTGATAGAACGAATTGTACTCACGTACTAAATCATAAGTAAAGTTAGCAAGCAATGCTGGACTATGATGTTGTGCTGCATTTTGAATCACTTCTGGAAACAACTCTAGTTGTTTTACCAATTCTTTTTCTTTTGCATGAAGTTCCACCATTCCTGATTTATTCGAAAAGTCAAAATTCGATTTTCTAATAATAGATTGAATTCTCGCATAGGTATATTGAATAAACGGCCCTGTATTCCCAGCAAAATCAACTGATTCCTCTGGATTAAACAAGATGCGTTTTTTAGGATCTACCTTAAGTATGTAATATTTCAATGCACCTAAACCTATCGTATTGTATAATTTGGCTTTTTCTTCATCAGAATACGTATCTAATTTTCCTAAATACTCGGCGATTTTTTGAGCCGTATCTGTCATTTCTTGCATCAAATCATCTGCATCCACAACTGTTCCTTCACGACTTTTCATTTTCCCAGAAGGTAAATCTACCATTCCGTATGATAAATGATATAGATTTTTAGACCAGTCAAAGCCTAATTTTTTCAATATTAGAAACAATACTTTAAAATGGTAATCTTGTTCGTTACCCACAGTATAAACCATTCCGCCTACATCTGGAAAATCTTTCACACGTTGAATCGCAGTACCAATATCCTGTGTCATATAAACCGCAGTTCCATCTGAACGCAATACGATTTTTCGATCTAGTCCTTCATCAGTCAAGTCAATCCAAACAGAGCCATCAGAATCTTTTTCGAAAATCCCTTTTTCTAGACCAATATTTACAACATCTTTCCCTAACAAATAGGTATTACTTTCATAATAATAAGTATCGAAATCTACTCCAAGATTTTTGTAGCTAATAGCAAAACCGTTGTAAACCCATTGGTTCATTTTTTTCCAAAGCGCAATTACCTCTTCATCTCCAGCCTCCCATTTCAACAACATTTCTTGGGCTTCTAGAATGATTGGCGCTTGCTTTTTAGCTTCTTCTTCGGTTTTTCCATCGCTCATTAGTTGAGCAATTTCAACTTTATAAGCTTTATCGAAAGCAACATAATAGTTACCCACTAATTTATCTCCTTTTAAACCGGTTGATTCTGGAGTCTCTCCGTTTCCAAATTTCTGCCATGCCAGCATCGATTTACAAATATGAATTCCCCTATCGTTTATGATTTGGGTTTTGTATACTTTTTTACCCGAAGCCTTAATAATTTCAGCTACAGAATAGCCCAATAAATTATTACGAACGTGACCTAAATGCAAAGGTTTATTAGTGTTTGGCGAAGAGTATTCTACCATTACCGCTTTCTCTTCTGGATTCGGAGTTACGAAACCATATTTAACTTCATTCTTTATTCCATCAAAGAAATTCAAATAATATTCGTCGGAAATTACAATATTCAAAAAACCAGAAACCACATTAAATCGGCTCACTTCGGCTAGATTTTCCACTAAATAGTTTCCAATTTTATTCCCCAATTCAACAGGATTACTTTTGATCACTTTTAATAATGGAAAAATTACCATAGTAATATCTCCTTCAAATTCCTTCCGCGTAGTTTGAAATTCCACTTTGTCAATAGCAATATTAAATAAGGCTTGGACCGCTTTTTCAATTGAAGGGGTAAGGATTTGTGATAATGTCATTTTGAGTGTTTATTTTAAGCTTGCAAATATAGTTATAATGTGACAATTTGTAAATTGGAATGCAAGATAATTTCCTATTTAAAAATAAGAACCTTCCTCTTAAAAACTCAAAATGTTACGTTTTTTTATAAAAACTGTAACATTTTGAAAACTTGATAGTCTATTAAGCACCCCCCTTAATTTTTCTATTTTAATTCATGTATAAAACAGTACTATGTATTGCATATATTAAAATAAATACTATACCTTTACATCATCAATCAAATTTTTAATCAAAAATCATCAATCATGAAAATCAAATTAATCTTAGCATGCCTATTCGGGACCTTAGTTTCGATGCAAGCACAAACTTCAGTCAAAACACCTCTTCTAGAAAACCCTGGAAGTATTACCGGAAAAGTAGTCGATAAAAACAGTAACGAAACCCTTCCCTATGTCAATGTTATTGTAAAAGAAGGCGACAAATTTGTTACTGGCGGAATCACCTCTGAAAAAGGAATTTTTTATATCAAAAACCTAGACTTAAAAAATTACACTGTCGAAATACAATTTATGGGATACAAGACCATTTCAACAGCGGTCACATTATCTACTGACAAAAAGAACGCAGATTTGGGGACATTTGCACTAAAAGAAGATGCTATCGAACTTAAAGGTGTTGATGTCGTTAGTGAGAAATCGACAATTGAACAGAAAATCGATAGAAAAATCATCAACGTTGGCAAAGATTTAATTTCGGCAGGAGCCACGGCGAGTGAAATAATGAATAACATTCCCTCAGTAAGTGTTGATCCTCAAACCAACGCTATAAGTTTACGTGGAAATTCTAACGTTCGTGTGCTAATTGATGGAAAACCATCAAACATTGACGCTTCCCAGTTATTGCAGCAAATTCCATCTTCCTCTATCAAGCAAATCGAATTAATCACAAATCCGTCAGCAAAGTACAATCCAGAAGGAATGAGTGGTATCATCAATATCGTATTGAACAAAAACAGCAAAATAGGCCTTAACGGAAGTATCAACAACGGAGTTACCTTTGGAAAAACACCTAAAATCAATTCAGCATTCGACTTAAATTACCGAAATGGAAAATTTAATTTTTATGGAAATTATGGATTAAAGCACGGTAAAAACAATAATTATGGTTTTATAAAAAGCGAACAAGAAAACAAACAAAACACGCAACTGTTTCAATTTAATAATCTTACCACCTCGCATTTAGCTAAAGTTGGAGTAGATTACTACATCAATGACAACAATACGCTGTCTTTTTACACCAATCAAAGCTTCTTTAACGGAAAAGGATATGGAAGTACTGATGTGGACTATGTAAGCAATGCTTCTACTGACTTGTTGCAGCTTTTCACCAGTGATAGTAAGAATCATTCTCAAACCTACAATTTCGATTATAAAATTAAATTCAAAAAAGAAGGTCATAGCCTTGAATTAGAAGCGAATTACAATGAAAATGACGATCCCGAAAACGCAAGTTATACCAACTTAAACAGAGACAATAAATCGCTAATCAACTCCTTTACAAATGATGTAGCTACTCTTGGTAAAAACACTATCATCAATCTTGATTATGTAAATCCGTTGACTGAAACTACCAAGTTAGAGTTAGGATTAGAGGCACGAGATGAGACTACAGCTAATAATTTATTTAGAGATAATGCATACAGTTCTGATTTTACTTATGACCGAACAATCTACTCGGCTTACGCAACTCTTGGTAAACAATGGAAAAAATGGAGTTTTCAAGCGGGAGCCCGTCTAGAACAATACAATGTTGAAGCACTATTCAAACAAGCATCTTCCACAGACGGACAATTTAAAGATGACATTTTAAGTATTTATCCCTCAACATTTTTAAATTATAATCCAAGTGAAAATAACTCCTTTAACCTTAGCTTTTCAAGAAGAGTAGACAGGCCAAGTATTGGCCAAGTAAATCCTATTAGAGAATGGAGCACCGCTACTATAGATTCAGAAGGAAATCCAAATCTTATTCCGCAATTCACCAACTCATTTGAATTGAATTATACTAGAAAAACAAAAATAGGTTCTATCACTTCGGGTATTTTTTACCGAAGAATTGAAGATGAAATCACAAGAGTGATTTTTACCAATCCTGAAAATCCAAACAAACAAGTTTTATCCTTTGCTAATTTTGAAAATAACAATGCTTACGGCCTTGAAATATCGAGTAATTTAGACTTTGAGAAATGGTGGAGCGCTAATATTAGCCTAGATGCTTATCAGAAAAAAGTTAAAGGAACGGTAGAAACAGCACCTAGCACTTATGAATTTATCGAAGTAAATGCCACCACTTTCAACGCCAGAATCAACAATACCTTCAAAGCTACTAAAGATTTACGTTTTCAATTATTTGGTATGTACCAAGGAAGGGACCAAAGCCTTCAATTTGACAGAGCTACTATGTGGAAAATGGATATAGGCAGCAGCTACAATATTTTAAAAGGTAGCGGAACAATCAGCGCACGTTTCAGTGATATTTTCAACTCGATGAATTTTGCTTTTGCCGGAGACAGACCCTACAAATCAAACGGGCAGTTCAACTGGGAAAGTCAATCTGTTTATTTAGGATTCAATTATAAATTTGGAAGCGGAAAAAACAAAGCCATCCAAAGAAAAGAAAGAGATAAGAACGAAACCCAAAGTGGCGGTGGACTTTTATAAGAATTAGTTTTAAATTTTGTTACCAAATAAAAACCCGGAGTATGCCAACTCCGGGTTTTTTGATATAAATAAAAATAGTAGTTTCTAAAAGATTTTTACCACTTAATAATAGCGCTTCCCCAAGTAAAACCACTTCCAAAAGCGGCTAAAACAACAGTATCACCACTTTTAATCTTACCTTTTTCCCAAGCCTCAGTCAAAGCAATTGGAATAGAAGCGGCTGTAGTATTTCCGTATTTTTGAATATTATTATAAACTTGGTCATCATTCAGTCCAAATTTCTTTTGTATGAATTGTGAAATCCTAAGATTTGCTTGATGCGGAATCAACATGTCTATATTAGAAACGGATAAATTATTGGCTTCAAGCCCTTCATTAATTACCTCAGCAAAGCGAACGACTGCATTTTTAAATACAAATTGCCCATTCATATGAGGAAAGTAACTTTCATCATTAGGATCATTATCTGCAATAATATCACTTACCCATCTTGCTCCCATACCTGGTGCAATAAGCGCTAGTTCTTCAGCGTGCTGTCCTTCTGAATGTAGGTGCGTAGAAAGAATTCCTTTTGTCAAGTCTTCTTCTCTGCTTAAAACAGCAGCTCCAGCTCCATCGCCAAAAATCACCGATACACCGCGTCCACGAGTGGTCATATCTAATCCAGTTGAATGTACTTCGGAACCAATTACCAAAACGTTTTTATACATTCCGGTTTTAATATATTGATCAGCAACAGACAAGGCATAAATAAATCCTGAACACTGATTTCTAACATCTAATGCACCTACAGTTCTCAAACCTAAATCACGCTGCACTAAAACTCCTGGACCAGGAAAATAATAATCTGGACTTAATGTTGCAAAAACAACAAAATCAATATCTTCTTTAGCAACACCAGAGCGCTCGATTGCAATTTCGGCAGCTTTAACTCCCATTGAAGTTGTTGTGTCTTCTCCTCTTATAATATGTCTCCTTTCTTGAATTCCAGTTCGCTCTTGAATCCACTCGTCGTTAGTATCAATGAGTTTTGACAAATCATCGTTAGTAACCACATTTGAAGGAACATAATATCCTAATCCAGCTATTTTTGAATGGTACATATATTACTATTTTATTAAAAATAAGAAAGCAAATTTAAACATAGTTTAACTTCTAATTCACAAATAAATGATTTTTTATCTAATTATCATTTTAATAATTACTTTTAATTTTCCAAACCTAAAGAATATCTAAATCCTAAAACATTAAAAAAAAATATTTTTTGAGCCATGTAACTATTTTGATTTACTTTAGTCTAATTATAATTCAAATCAATTTACAAAAACTAAAACCAAATTAACTATGAAAATAAATGGGTATATAATTTTATTTTTATGCTTCGGACTTAATGCTTTTGCGCAAGAAAACCTGAGCTATCAAAAACCCTCCAAGTCAATTCTTGACTTAGTAGACTACGAGAGAGCACCCTCTGTAAGCATGGATACAAAAAAGGAGTACATGTTGTTAACCTACAGAAACACCTATAAATCTTTAGACGATTTAAATCAAGATGAAATGCGATTAGGTGGTTTAAGGATCAACCCAGTAACTAACATTTCAAGTACGGTTACCTACACTAACAACATCAAGCTTCGCAAAATCAAAGATAAAAATGAAATTCAAGTTAGTGGATTGCCTGCTAACCCACAAATTTCTAATATCTCTTGGTCCCCTAATGAGAAGAAAATTGCTTTTTCAAACACCACAAATTCTGGCGTTGCGCTATGGGTTATTGATATCGCTTCCGCGAAAGCGACTCAGCTAACAGAAGATAATGTTAATGCCAATCTTGGAAATCCATTTAGCTGGTATAGCGACAACGAAAATATTTTAGTGAAAATGCTCCCAAAAAACAGAGCCGCTTTATTAAACGATAAGAAAGATCTACCTACAGGTCCGATTGTTTCAAATGCAAGTGGATCGATTTCTCAAAACAGAACCTATCAGGATTTATTAAAAAACAAAACTGACGAAGCTAATTTTGAGAATATCGTAACTGCTGAATTGTACAAAGTAAACCTCAACAGAACTAAAACTTTATTCAAATCGGCGGATATGTATGCTGGGGAGAATTTTTCTCCTGACGGAAATTACCTAATGATAAGCACTATTCAAAAACCATTTTCATACATCGTACCTTTAAATCGTTTTCCTTCTAAAACGGTTGTTTATGACAAAGATGGAAAAGAAGTTAAAGTGGTTAACGAAGTTCCTTTATTCGAAATCATGCCAAAAGGTTTTATGGCTACCCGCACCGGTAAAAGAAGTATGAACTGGAGAAACGACGAAGCTGCGACATTGTACTATGTGGAAGCATTGGATGGAGGAAATCCAGAAAACAAAGTAGACTATAGAGACGAAGTATCTCAATGGAAAGCTCCTTTCGATAAAAATCCATCCCTTATCCTAAAAACAAAACAACGTTATGGCGGTATTATTTGGGGGAATGAAAACACAGCAATCGCATTCGATCAATGGTACGACACTCGTAATACTAAAACCTATTTATTCAACCCGTCAGACGCTACACAAACTCCAAAAGTAATTAGCGATAGAAACTCTCAAGACATCTACTCTGATCCAGGGAATTTTGAAACGATTAAAAATGCCTACGGAAAACAAGTGCTAGCAATGGAGAACAACAATCTTTATTTGTTAGGAAATGGCTTCACTAAAAGTGGACAGTTTCCATTTATAGATGAGTTAAACCTTAAAAGCTTAAAAACGAATAGGCTTTATACTTCAACATTTAAAGATAAAAAAGAAGATTTACTTTCTATTGAGGATTATAAAAAAGGAGAAGTTCTAGTTCGCATACAATCGAAAAATGAGTATCCTAATTATTACTTTAGAAACATCAAGAAAAAAGGACAATTAACTCCAATCACCACTTTTAAAAGTCCTTTTGAAAGTATTAAAAATGTTCACAAAGAAGTAATTAAATACAAAAGAAAAGACGGTGTTGAATTATCGGGAACTTTATACTTGCCTGCCGGTTATGACAAAGTAAAAAAAGAAAAATTACCGTTATTGATTTGGGCTTACCCTGCAGAGTTCAAAGACCGAAATTCAGCTGGACAAAGTGATCAAAACCCAAATGAGTTTACTTTTCCTTCTTATGGTTCATTCGTATATTGGGTAACTAAAGGATATGTAGTTTTAGATGATGCTGCTTTCCCAATTATTGGTGAAGGAACTACTGAGCCAAACGATAATTTTATTACACAATTAGTAGATAATGCTGAGGCTGCAATTAATGCTGTAGATGCTTTAGGATATATCAATAGAAAAAAAGTAGCCGTGGGAGGACATTCATATGGAGCGTTTATGACAGCTAACTTATTGACACATTCTGATCTTTTTGCCTGTGGTATCGCTAGAAGTGGCGCATATAACAGAACATTAACTCCTTTTGGTTTCCAGTCAGAACAACGTAATTACTGGGAAGCACCTGAAGTTTACAATGCGATGTCTCCATTCATGAATGCTAAGAAAATGAAGACTCCAATGTTATTAGTACATGGTGAAGCCGATAATAATCCGGGAACTTTCACCTTACAAACAGAGCGTTATTTCCAAGCGTTGAAAGGTTTAGGAGCACCGGCAAGAATGGTAATCTTACCTAAGGAATCACATGGTTATGCCGCCAAAGAAAATATCTTACACCTATTATGGGAACAAGATCAATTCTTAGAAAAGCATTTAAAAAACTAACTAAAAAAAACAAAGTCCCGAAATTTAAAACTTCGGGACTTTGCTTTTTAGGAAATCATTAAACTTACCTCTTGATTCAATTCTAAAGGAACATCGTGCTCAAAGAAAATCACTTTTCTATCAAAAACAGCTTTAATTAAATAATGACTTCCTTTAAAATAAGATTGTTTCACGATGGCTAATAACATTCCGTTGTCTACTACTTTTAATTGATGCGGATATAATAAAATAATTTGGTCTTCGTCATCGTCTTCCATCGAAATTAGATTTGATAATTTCAACTCATTTACTTCTCCAAAGAGTGAGGCCACATATTTATTGATAGGATTCCTATACAAATCATTTGAAGCGGCTTTATCCACCAACTGGCCTTGTTGAAGCACAATTGTCTCATCAGCAAACGAAAGCGCATCCGTGCTATCGTGTGTCGCAACAAGACAAGTAACCCCATTTGATTTTAGATAGGCGAACAAATTTCGGCGAAGCGCATTTTTCCTAAAATTATCAATATGACTAAACGGCTCATCGAGCAATAAAATTTCAGGCTCTAATGCTAGCACACGAGCCAAAGCTACACGCTGCTGCTGACCTCCGCTTAAGTATTTTGCTTTCACGTTTGCAAATTCAGTCATCTCAACGATTTCTAGTAATTCGTTTATTCGTGCGATTTTCCGCTCCGGAAAAGTATTCGAAAGAAACTTACCTACATTTTCAGCAACTGTAGTATAAGGCATCAAGTCAAAATCCTGAGATAAATACTTTATAAAAGGCATTCCTGGCACTAAATTGAATTTTGGCCCTAAAACCGCTGTTTCATTCCAGAAAATCTGCCCTTGTTGCAAATCATATAAGCCATAAATCAGTTTCAACAGCGTGCTTTTCCCGCAGCCACTTTCTCCAATTATGGCAATATTCTGGCCTTTTTCAATTGTGAAATTTATATTTTGAATAACGGTTTTCTCTGTATAACCGAATGTGATGTTTTTAACTTGAAGCATTTTATATGGACTGAAATTTTGAGACTGCAAAGATAGATTTCTTTGTCAAAAAGATTTTAATGAAAGTAAAATTTATGAAAAAAAGAAAGCCGTTTCGTTGTTAAAACGAAACGGCTTTCAATATATTTAAAACAATTTTGTTTTAGTTTCCTGATTCTTTTTTAGCATCTTCACGCATTTTATCATTTGCAGTAATAGCAAACTCAACACGACGGTTTTGAGTTCTTCCTTCAGCAGTTGCATTAGTAGCAATTGGGTCAGCAATACCTAAACCAGTAACATTAAATCTAGCAGAAGCTACCCCTCTACTTACTAAGTAATTTTTAACTGAAGCTGCTCTTTCTTTAGAAAGCTTTAAGTTATAAGCAGCAGCACCTGTGCTATCTGTATATCCAAAAATAGTAATATCAGTATCAGGATATTCTGCAAATACTGGAACTAATTTATCTAAGTTCGCTTTTGCAGTAGCAGTCAACGATGATTTATTAGTATCAAAACGTACTGCATTTTCATTCAATACTAATTGAATACCTTCACCTACTCTTTTTACTTCAGCTCCAGGAATTGCTTCATCAATTTGTCTGGCTTGTTTGTCCATTTTATTACCGATCACTCCACCGGCAACACCACCAACAACACCACCAAGAACAGCACCCATAGCTCCCTTACCGCCTTTCCCAACATTATTTCCTAAGATACCTCCGATTATTGCACCACTAGCTGCTCCAATTCCAGCACCTCTTTGTGTATTATTTGTATTTTTTAACGCTTCACAACTTGTAAATAACGTTCCCATTGCCATTATTAAACCTAATGTTAGTATAGAAATCTTTTTCATAATTCTTGTTTTTTAAAATTTATTTAGTTTTAGTTTACTTTTTGAAATTGGTAAACTACACTGATGCTTTTACCTCCAACATTTCCTTTATCTACTAATTGAAACGATGTTTCTGTTTGATTTTCAACAGCTAAAACATAACCTTCTCTTACTTTTTTTGCTTTAATATCAGCATCTAAGACTTTCAAAACAAACTCTCCACTTTTATTTACAAACCAAGTAATTGGTGAACTAAATGGTGCACAATCACTTTTTGTTAAAGCCATTGTTCCCTTGTTATTATTAGAAACTAATTTCCAATTACTTCCAACAAAACATTGCGAATCTGCGATTTCAAAAGAGTTCACTTTAATATATTCTGATCCAGGATAAGAAACAGAGCTAATTACCCAGTTCCCTTTCATTGCCACCTGAGACCCTTTATTTAATTTTGTGTCCGTAGCAGAAGTCGATTTACACGAAAATAACACTAAGGTTATTGCTGTTAAAAATAATATTTTTTTCATTTTGTTTTGGTTTTACAATTAAACTCCTACAAAGATACAATCCATTTCAGGAGTTTTAGTTGCAACATTTATGAAATTTGTTTCAAAATTAACAGTTACGACAATTTGTCACTATGGATAGTATTGGTATCTTATTTGAAAGATTGACCTAAGATTGTAAAACCATTAAAAAATATTTAAATATGACAACAGGAAAAATTAATGTTTCGGTAGAAAACATCTTCCCTTTAATCAAAAAGTTCCTATACAGCGATCACGAAATATTTTTACGTGAATTGATTTCAAATGGGACTGACGCAACATTAAAATTAAAACATCTTACTAATATTGGCGAAGCAAAAGTAGAATATGGCAACCCAACTATTGAATTAAAAATAGACAAGGAAGGAAAAAAACTTCACTTGATCGATCAAGGAATTGGTATGACTGCTGCCGAAGTAGAAAAATACATCAACCAACTAGCTTTTTCTGGTGCTGAAGAATTCCTTGAGAAATACAAAGACTCTGCTAAAGATTCTGGAATCATTGGCCATTTTGGTCTTGGTTTCTACTCTGCCTTTATGGTCGCTTCCAAAGTGGAGATTATCACTAAATCATACAAAGACGAGCCAGCGGCACACTGGACATGCGACGGAAGTCCTGAGTTTACCTTAGAGCCGGCTGACAAAACTTCACGTGGTACCGAAATCATTTTGCATATCGCCGAAGATTCATTAGAATTCCTTGAAGAATCTAAAATCAAAGAATTACTGAACAAGTACAATAAGTTTATGCCTATTCCAATTAAATTTGGAACAAAAACAGAAACTCTACCTAAACCAGAAGACGCTCCCGAAGATTACAAAGCAGAAACAGTTGAAGTAGATAATTTCATCAACAACCCAAATCCAGCTTGGACAAAATTACCTACAGATTTATCTGATGAAGACTATAAAAAGTTCTATCATGAATTGTATCCAATGCAATTTGAAGAGCCTTTGTTTCACATTCATTTAAATGTAGATTATCCGTTTAACCTAACCGGTATTTTATATTTCCCAAAATTAGGTTCCGACTTACAAATTCAGAAAGATAAAATTCAGTTGTACCAAAATCAGGTTTATGTAACTGACAATGTAGAAGGAATTGTTCCTGAGTTTTTAATGATGCTAAAAGGTGTTGTTGATTCGCCAGACATTCCTCTAAATGTTTCTCGTTCTGGATTACAGGCAGATGCAGCGGTTAAGAAAATTTCAAACTACATTACTCGTAAAGTAGCTGATAAATTGAAATCACTATTCACTGAAAACCGTGAAGATTTCGAGAAAAAATGGAATGACATTAAAATCGTTCTAGAATACGGAATGCTTTCTGAAGATAAATTCTACGAAAAAGCAGGTGCTTTTGTATTATACCCAACCGTGGACAACAAATACTATACGCTTGAAGAATTAAAAGAAAACCTTAAAGAGAAACAAACAAACAAAGACGGAAAACTAGTTGTTTTATATGCAGGAAATAACGATGCACAGCACTCTTACATCGAAATTGCACAAGAAAAAGGATATGAAGTGCTATTATTAGATTCTCCTATTATCTCGCATTTAATTCAAAAAATCGAAGGTGATAATAGCGATCTAACTTTTGTACGTGTGGATTCAGACCATATTGATAATCTTATCAAGAAAGACGAAGACGCTATTTCTAAATTATCTGAAGAAGAGCAAACTAGTCTAAAAACAGTTCTTGAAACTATCGTTCCAAAGCAAACTTACACCGTTCAACTGGATGCTTTAGACAGCCAAGCGGCTCCATTTATTATCACGCAACCAGAATTCATGCGTAGAATGAAAGAAATGAGTCAGTCTGGTGGTGGTGGAATGTTCGGAATGGGTAACATGCCAGAAATGTACAACCTTGTGGTAAATACTAATTCACCACTAGCAACTACTATTCTAAACACTACTGATAAACCAGCTCAAGAACACCTTGTAAAACAAGCACTTGACTTAGCTAAACTATCTCAAAACTTATTAAAAGGAGAAGCATTGACTGCTTTTGTTAAGAGAAGTTTCGAAATGATAAAGTAATATTAGCATAACCCCGCCAAAGGAATGGGCACTAAAGACCTGCGAGTACGAACTTGCGGGTCTTTTTTTTAGAGCAGAATGATTGGTCTTCATACATACTCCCTCCCGCTCCCGACGATTCGGGACACTTTATCTTTTACTTTATTAAAGAAAAAAAGTAAAAGGATGACGTTGCAATCGGGGCTAATTAGAACGTTTTGTTAATTATAAGTATATTTAGAAAAAGAAGTCTACAACGATATGACGGATTTCTATATCACAGTATCGGGAATTTTAATGTAAAAAGACACTGTGTCTCTCAGAGTTTCCTCCGAGAATCTTTGCGATACAAAACTGAGATGCGCTTTCATAAATAAACAATTTCAATGAAAATATATAGAACAAAAACTTATATGACTTATATGTTAAAAAAAACGCTCTACTTCCTCCCTGTATCACTGTAAAACAAAAACTATTTCAGTATCAAAGTAAATTTAATTGTAATTTTGAAGTTCATTGATCAGATATATAAAATTAGCACTACTTGTTAAATTAACTTATCAATAAAATTCCAAGCAAATGTGGTGGCAATATCTATTAGTTTTTTTTGGTGCGGTATTATTTGACATCGTACCTTTTCCTTTTGCTCCAGCATTTACAATAATGATGTTTTTTCAAATTCTATTTGATCTAAATGTTTGGGCCGTGATTGTCATTGGAGTATTAGGATCCGTTTTGGGTCGGTATATTCTTCTTTTGTATGCTCCATTAATGGCAGACAAATATTTAAAAGCATCAAAAAATGAAGACATTAAGTTTCTTGGAGACAAAATGAACGAAAATAAATGGAAAGGTGTTTTAGTGGTACTTGCATATTCTTTGTTACCGCTTCCTACCACACCCCTTTTCTTAGGTGCGGGTATTTCAAAAATAAAGCCCATTTATATCATACCGCCTTTTTTGGTAGGGAAATTCACTAGTGATTCCATCGCTTTGCACTTAGGGAAATTTGCCGCAGAAAACCAACAGAGTATTATTGACAACATTTTTTCGTGGCAGTCAATCGCTAGTTTTATATTGGGTTTTGCAATGTTATTTTGTTTATTTTTCATCAATTGGCGCACCTTAATTCATACTAAAAAATTAGCCTTTGATTTTAAAATCTTAAATTAAGCTCTTCCACCCAACCTTGCGAATTACTTCAATCAAAAATATTTTACCCAAACGATATCACGGATTTGCAAACCCTAATTTCGAAGATTTTAAGGCACGAAAAAACTCTGTGAATCTTTGCGAAACAAAACCGCGATGCGCTTCCATAAATAAACAATTTTAATAAAAATACATAGCACAAAAACTTATATGACTTATAGGTTAAAAAAAACGCTCTACTCCGTAACGTTGAAACAAAAACCTATTCAAGCTACCATTCCTAAAATAGATATTATCTTTGCCTAATTTCATTTCTAAAAACAGATATAATGACTCCAGAACTTCCTAACTATTATTTAAATAAAAAGAAGTGAAAAAGCTAAAAAGCACAACCACTGGCTGGACTATTTGTCCTGAATGTAAAGGACGTGGTAAAAAAAGCCGGAGAATCAACAAAAAAGTCCGACTCCTTTACCAGAAAGCACTAGAACAATTTGAAAATTCGAATAGTGAAGGCATAACTCCTGTCCAGCCAAAGGCACATCTAGATTCTTGCTTGAATTGCTCTGGCTCTGGCTTAATTCCTGCCAGAAATCCTCCTGAAGCAGACACAGAAAACTACCCACACCTTGCTATTATTGGTGGCGGAATAGGCGGCGCTGCTCTAGCTGTAGCTTGCCTACACCGTGGAATTCCTTTCACATTATATGAACGCGACAGCAGCTTCGAGGCTCGATCTCAAGGCTACGGACTTACTTTACAACAAGCGAGTAAAGCGATCGAGGGTTTAGGTATTTTTTCTTTAGAAGAAGGAGTGGTTTCTACAAGACATCTAGTTCATACCACTGACGGAAAAGTGATTGGAGAATGGGGAATGAGAAAATGGATGCAGAACGATGAAAAAAAATCTCCCAAGCGCACCAATGTGCATATCGCGCGACAGTCTTTGCGTTTAGCACTGCTGAAACAGCTCGGCGGACATGAGGCTGTGCAATGGGGACACCAATTAATAGATATTCATAAAGCTAAGGACGACGTTGTAAATTTAACATTCGAAGTAAACGGAGAAATTAAGAACACTAAGGCAGATCTGGTTGTAGGTGCTGACGGAATTCGTAGTTCAATACGGAAATTAATTATTGGTGACGACACAGCTCCTTTGCGTTATCTCGATTGTGTCGTGATTTTAGGAATTTGTCCTTTGGCAGCGCTCGAAGGTCTTGAAAGTCCTTTACTTGACTCGGCCACAGTATTTCAAACTGCCAATGGCAATGAGCGAATCTACATCATGCCGTATGATGCAGAGTCGGTGATGTGGCAATTGAGTTTTCCAATGTCAGAAGAACAGGCTAAGGCATTAAGTGCTCAGGGTTCTAAAGCACTTAAAGAGGAAGCCTGCCGCAGAACGCAATGGCACGATCCCATTCCGCAAATTTTAACGGCGACTTTAGAATCACAAGTTTCTGGCTATCCCGTGTATGACCGAGAATTACTCGATAAAGAACTGTTAGAAAAAAACGAACAAATAACGCTGATTGGAGATGCGGCGCACCCAATGAGTCCATTCAAAGGACAAGGAGCAAATCAAGCACTACTGGATGCACTGGCGCTAGCGCGAGCAATCACAAGAGAATGCCGACCTTTATCTAATTGGCGTGAAGCTGGATTGAGAGAAAGCGTTTTAAATCCCTTTGAATCCGAAATGTTAGATCGAAGCGCTATTAAAGTGAAACATTCCGCAGAAGCTGCTCAGTTCCTACATTCTGAGATTGTGCTCCATGCAGGCGACGAACCCAGAGGACGCTGCCTAACGAGAAAGAAGGAATAGCAATGAATGTAGAAAACCGATTAAATGAATAAAAAATCAGTTTTCGAAAAAAAATTATCGAAATTTGGTTATTCAACCCTATCAATAAATCAATAGATGATTCTAAACATAGAAACTCCAACCTTATTATTCTCAGCTACTTCACTTATACTTTTAGCGTACACCAATCGTTTTCTTACTATTGCGACTATCATTAGAAGCTTAAAGAAAACCTATGACGAAAATGAAAATAGGAGTATTTTAATCGAAATTAAAAACCTCAACCTGCGATTAACACTAATTCGATACATGCAACTTTTTGGGGTACTCAGCTTATTTCTATCGGTTTTTGCAATGCTGCTGTTGTTCTTTAATTTCCAAATTGCTGGCCTATACTTTTTTGGCTTTAGCTTATTAAGCCTACTGGTTTCATTAGCGCTTTCTTTTTGGGAAATAAGTATATCTGTAAAAGCATTACAAGTGCACTTAAGTGATTTGGTTCAAAAATAGTATAATTAACAAACAAAAAAGAGCTGTGAAAATCTATTTCACAGCTCTTTTTTATTCTAGTCAAACCAATTATTGAGTCAAAATCCCAGCATCTTCTTTCTTATCTGTATTTAATAAGTTAGGATTTTCTTTGGCCAATTTATTTTTGGTTGGAATCTTATAATTCAAGCTAAAGCCAAATTTCCTCGTATCCATTTTATTACTGATTAACAACGGAGTTTCATACGAATTAAATGCAGTTTCACTCGTATTCAACACATCATCCGCAAAGATTGACAATGTCAGTTGGTCTTTTAAGAACTTTTTTGATAAGTTTAAATCCAAGGCATTTCTGAATGGCTTTACCGCAATAAAGTAAAAATAATTCCCCTTCGGTATACTATAACTATAATTAGCTACGAATTTTATCTTTTGCGGAAGCACAAGTTGCGACATCAAGTTAAATATCCAGAAACCATTTGTGTCTACCTGAGGAATTTGGTGGTATTGATAACCCGCATACACATACATAAAGTTCATGGTATCTGGATTAACATTCATTTTCAATGTTTCTTCCAGCCCTTTGGTAAACAACATATAAGGAATTGGCATCCCAATGTTAAAATTATGAATTTTTATCTCTGGAATATTCTCGTTACTATTAATCACTAAATCATTATTAAGCGTCACTCTATTGATAACTTGATTCTTAGCCGAACTAATATTATAACTGATAAAAGCATAATCAAAGGCGCTTAACTTCACCTCATAATTATCAAAAATAGTAGGCTGCAGGTTTGGATTACCAGAGTAGTCAATGTTCGGGTTTTGATAATTTGTGTTATTAGGGTTCAAGGCTGATGTACTAGGCAGCGTGATCTTTTTATTATAATTCAAATTAAAATTAACCGATTTACTAAAATTATACTGCGCACTTGCATTTGGAAAAAAGCGGAATTGCTTGAATGCAGTTAGTTCAGCAGTGTCTGTTTTGCCTGAAATATTGTAATCTTCGGCGCGACCGCCCACAATAAAACTAAATTTGTCAAATGTAGTTTGCAGTTCTACATAAGATGCCGCAGTTCTTCGTTTATAATCTAAATTCGTAATTCCCTTACTTTCTGCATCGAAAAGTAATTCTTCATACAAACTCCCAAAACTTAACTTCCCTTCGTCCGATAACGGAACGGGCTGCGAATAGTCAAATTTAAAATTATACAAACTTTGGTTTGATCCATTCTCTAAGGTCGAAGCCGAACTATTAATCGGACTTAGTTCAAAATCATTACTATTGTTGTTGTAATTAAATTTAAACTCTAATTTTTTAGCCGCATTATCAAATTTTTTCTGATAAGTAACTACTGCATCTTGGCGCAAGCCAGTGCTTACTGAAGCATCATTAGTACTAAAACCAGGACCGTTTCCTAGAGTATAACTGTCATTATTATTGTGAGTTATATCATAATTCAATAACAAACGGTCTTTACCTATATCAAATGTTAATGCCGATTTTACAAAATTATTTCGCCCTATACGATCAGCATTTGTTCTTGACAGCAAGGTACTTGTACCGTTCTCTTCTTTCTCAAGCGAAGTCCAAATAGCACTTTCTCTATAATTCTGACCTACATTTAATTGCCATCCAAAATACTTATTCTTAGCGCTCAACAATAGACTGTTGTTCATTCTCCAGCGTAGGTCATCATAATTCGTAAAACTTGTACTGTTAGTATACGTAGCACTCAAATAATTCTTTGCGTTTTTATTAGTGATAATATTCAAAATTGCACCACCAGAAGTAGCGGGGAATTCAGCACCTGGTTGCGTAATAATTTCAATTTTTTCAATAGCATTGGCAGGCATTCCCTCCAGGAAAGCATTCAGCTCCGTAGTAGAAATATTCAACGGCCTTCCGTCCATAAAAACGTCCAGTTGTTTTCCTTGATACATCATTCCAGCAATATCTGAGGCAATTAAACCAGGTAATTTTTTAATTCCTTCTAAAACGGATCCCGTATTCAAACTGGCTTGGCCCGCAAAATCAAAGATGGTGCGATCTGCTTTTTGCTCTACCACTTTCTTGGTTTTTATAATTGCAACCTCATTTAATTCTGTTGTCTTTTCGGGCGTAGTCTCAGGAGTTGTTTGAGCAGAAAGCGTAGACAAACTTCCTATTCCCATCAAAGCAATCAAATATATTTTTTTCATTTTTTTTGTATCAGATATTCCATAAGTCAACGTTATCCTTTAGTTGTTACATTCTTACTGAAAATAGTTTTAATCAATTGGAAATTAAACCTTTTTAGATTTCGAACATCTAAATAAACACCCAGCTTATAAAAGTCATTTATTATGGATCAAAACGCATTATGGTCGCTACGATTAGGTTATTCGAATAAGGAAAATAGCAAAATTTCCCAAAAAGGAATACCTTCTTTTGTAGAGGATTCCTTCAAGGTTTCTTTTGATAAAAGCATTCCGGATTTTTTAAATGACAGTCCGAAAACGGTGGCCGAATTAAAGCAATTGCGACAGCTGTTTAAAAATGCTACTCCAGAGGAAAAAAAAGAAGCTAGACAAAAAGAAAATCAAACTTCGGAAGCCATGAAACAATGGTGGATAGAGCGAATTATCGATGCCGAATATCCACTCCAAGAAAAGATGACCTTGCTTCTACACAATCATTTTGTATCTACTTTTCAGAAAGTAAAAGTGAATTATTGGATGTTTCAACACAACCAAATAGTACGTAAAAATGCTTTTGGAAACTTCAAGACGCTAACCAAGGAAATACTAAAGAGCAACGCCATGGTGCGATATCTTGATAATACTGATAACAAAAGAGGGAAGATAAATGAGAATCTCAGCCGGGAACTACTGGAATTATTCACCCTTGGCATAGGAAACTACACTGAAGATGATGTAAAAAATGGCGCAAAAGGACTTGCGGGCCTAAATCTTGGCGAAGACGGAGCCCAATATCGAAAAGCATTTGAAGACAACTCAACGATAACCTATTTAGGAAAAACCGGCGTTTTTAAATCGGATGCTTTGGTAGATATTATTTTCGAACAAAAAAACATTCCTTATCTCATGACTCGCAAAATACTAGAATGGTTTATTTACGACAATCCAAAAGAAGAGTTAGTGCAGTATTACGGTGATTATTTTAGAAAAGTTGATTTTGAATTCAAACCTTTACTATTAAAAATATTCACGGAAGAAGCACTTAAAAACACCGCTGGTTCAAAAATTAAAAATCCTTTAGAATACAGCTTACAGCTGCTAGCTGAATTACAGTTAGAAAATGAAAAAAAGACGTTGATTACCAACTTTTTAAAACAGCAAAGTATGGATTTATTCAATCAACCCAATGTGAAAGGCTGGGAAGGTGGCAAATCTTGGTTGACTACACAAATCTATTTGCAACGCAACACTGTAGCCGATGCTTTTTGTCAAGGCCGCGTAGACAATAACAGAAAAATGGATGGGAAAAACCGGCCTCTTCAAAATAAAATCGTATCATTAAACTGGCAAAAGGGAACAAACAAAACCATCATAAAAGAACTTACGGACCGCTTGTTATTTGGCGTAAGCCCTGAAATACAAAAGGATCTTGAAACCGTTTTAAAATATGATTTTGATGCCAATGCACCCAATGCTGATCAAGCCGTTTTACGATTATTTAATACAATAATCAAAGAACCTGAGTTTCAATTAATCTAATAACGACTCCTAATATCACTAATTATGAACAGAAGGAACTTTTTATCCTTAACAGGTACTTTTACTGCAGGATCGTTGTTATTACCTGATTTTTTATTCTCTTTTAGCAAACAAGAAAGTCTAATTATAGGCGAGCAATGCGTTCTATTTATTCAGCTAAATGGCGGTAACGACGGCTTAAACACTTTTATTCCTTACCTCGACCCATTGTATTATCAAATGCGTCCAAAAATTGCACTTTCTAAGGATGATGTCATCGCTGGAAATAAAGAAATGGCATTTCATCCTGCTCTAAAAGGATTTGCACAAATGCAACAAAACGGCGATTTAGCAGTGATTCAAAACGTAGGCTATCCCGAGCCGAATCGCTCCCATTTTAGAAGTCAAGAAATTTGGCAAACCGCTTCTGATTCTACGGAATATATTAATGAAGGATGGCTGGGTCGCTATCTGGATTTGCAATGCGCCACCCACACTCCTACTGCTGGAATTAATATAGATAACATTGACAACTTGTCTTTAAAAGGCGAAGTGCCGAATGCCATTACTATCAAAGATCCTGAAAGATTTAAAGTGAAAAATAATACGACAGAGCCCAATGCATTATCGGAAAACCCCGTCTTAGATTTTGTTAGAAAAATAGCCAATTCAGCGGTAGAAGGTTCAGAGCAAATCCAGAAAGCGCTAACAAATGCCACTCAAGAAAATTCTTATCCGAAGACAGGATTAGGAAAAAACCTAGCGTGGATAGGCCGATTAATAAAAGGAAATCTGAATTCGAAAGTATATTATACTTCCCTTAATGGTTTTGATACCCATGATAACCAATTAGCTATTCATAGAAATAAACTATCCGAGTTAAACGATGCCGTATTTAGTTTTTACACCGACATGAAAAATGCGAAACTACTTCAAAACGTTACGATTGTTGTTTTTTCTGAATTTGGACGAAGAGTAAAAGACAATGGAAATGGCACAGATCACGGAACAGCAGCTCCAATGTTTGTCATTGGCGGAAGCAATAAAGGAAAAGTAATAGGTGATAATCCCAATTTATCCGACTTAGTTCAAGGGGATTTAAAACATCAAATTGACTTTAGGAGCGTGTACGCTACCTTGTTACAAGATAAGTTAAATTTTGCGCCAAGCTCCATTGGCATTAAGAATCCACTAATAAAAAATCTATTTTAAAAAATCATCCACTATCTAAAGTTGCGTTGCACTTGAAAGCTTACCTTTGCCCTTCAAAAAAAAATATTGAATGTCAAATAATCAGGTTTTAAAAGGAGTATTTCTAGTTGCATTTGGAGCTACGAGTTACGGTATGCTTGCTACTTTTGTAAAGATGGCGTATGATGAAGGTTATACAACTGCCGAAGTTACTACCTCACAATTTGTGTTGGGAATCATAGGGATACTGTTAATCAACTTATTCCAAAAAACAAAAAATAAAAATACAGCTGTAAAGGCTTCAAAACGAAATATATTTCACCTAATGCTGGCTGGAACTTCATTAGGAATGACGAGTCTTTTCTATTATTTGGCAGTAAAATACATTCCTGTTTCCATTGGAATTGTATTATTGATGCAAACGGTATGGATGGGAGTTTTACTCGAAATGATTCTTGAAAAGAAACTTCCTTCTACGCAGAAGATAGTTTCCGTAGCTATTGTTTTATTCGGAACCGTTTTAGCGACTAACTTAATAAACAATGAAGTTCAACTGGACTGGCGCGGTCTAATGTGGGGTTTTTTGGCTGCAGCTTCATTTACCACCACAATGTTTACCGCAAATCGTGTTGCAACTAATATTTCTTCTGCTCAACGCAGCTTATATATGCTGTTGGGCGGTGCAATAATCGTTTTTACATTTTCTATTATCACTCAAGTAACCCCATTTAATTTTGAAATTTTTCTAAAGTGGGGAATTGTATTGTCTCTTTTTGGGACTATTATTCCACCAATGCTTATGACTGCCGGCTTTCCATTAACGGGAATTGGACTAGGAAGTATTGTTTCTGCAATTGAGCTACCTGTTTCTGTGACAATGGCCTATTTCCTTTTGAACGAGACTGTAACCGTAACCCAATGGTTTGGCATAAGTTTAATACTATTAGCTATAATATTAATGAATATTAATAGCAATGGCAAAATAGCATAATTCTGTTTTTATATAAAATTATGAAATTCGACACCAAAAAGAATAATTAGTTGTAAATTCGCATCAAAATTCCATTTAATTTCCTTTATTATGAATTTACCTTGGCATCTTTACCTAATGGCTTTGATTTATACCATTGCAGGATTCAACCATTTTAGATCGCCTCGACTATACAAGAAAATTATACCCCCTTATTTCCCCAATCCTAAATTATTAAATATCCTAAGCGGTGTTGCCGAAATAATTTTAGGAATATCATTATGTATTCCGATGCTTTCCACATATGCAGCCTGGGGAATTATTGCACTGTTAATAGCAGTTTTTCCAACACATATCTATATGTACCAAGACGAAAAAGCAAGAATGGGACTTCCCAAATGGGCTTTATTACTGAGAATGCCAATGCAACTATTGTTGATCTACTGGGCTTATCTGTACACTTAAGACTTCTAATAAAAGGGACTTGACTATTAATGAATTAGGTTGTCATCGTATCTGAAAAATCACTATTTTTGATACATACCCTACTATCATGAATGAAATTGTTTCTTATTTTTCTACCATACCTTCTTCCCACAGAAGTTTGATTCTAGTTTGTGGTATTACTATTTTTTGGTTGATCGAAAATGCATTTCCACTTTTCAACTTTACTTATAAGAAATGGCATCACGCTGGAATTAATATATTCCTAACACTGACCACAATTATAGTTAATTTCTTACTTGCTTTCGTATTACTAATAGCTGCTGATTGGACTATTAAAAATGATTTTGGAATTCTTCAATGGCTTCCTGAAATACCATTATGGCTTTATATACTCATTGGTTTGTTATTACTGGATCTTATCGGAGCCTATCTGGTTCACCTTATCGAACACAAAACTAAATTCCTCTGGCGGTTTCACATCATCCACCATACTGATACCTGGATAGACACCACAACTGCTAACAGACATCATCCCGGCGAAAGCATTATTCGGTTTGCATTCACAACTTTGGGAGTAGTAATCGTGGGAAGTCCTATGTGGATGGTATTCCTGTATCAAACGCTATCTGTAATTGCAACTCAATTTAACCACGCCAATATTGCCTTGCCAAAAAAGTGGGATACTATTATAAGCTATTTCATTGTATCACCAGACATGCACAAAGTACATCATCATTATAAATTGCCTTATACGGACAGTAATTACGGAAATATATTCTCAGTTTGGGATCGTCTTTTTGGAACATTTAAAACATTGCCCAAAGAAGAAATTGTATATGGAATTGATACGCACATGAATATGGAAGAACATAATAAACTAAATAAATTATTGAAAATTCCTTTTCAAAAACAACGATCACCAGAAAAGAATTATACCCCATGAAAAAAAAATGCTTTTATGGTTATAACTAATTATATTTTTATTAATATTGTTCTATCTAATTTAGAATCAATTATATTAATCATTAAAAACAAATTGAATTAATTTTCAAGTGATGAAAAAGAGTAACCGCAAAGAATTAAACTGGGAACAAACAGAAAAACTTGTTACAATGGCCTTAGAGGAAAAAAACCCTTTTGAAATTATTAAAAAGGAATTTGGTCTGGTCGAAAAAGAAGTTTTGGAAATAATGAAAAAGAAAATGCCGGCAGAGAAATTTGAGATGTGGAAAAAGAAAGCTGCTGCAAATAAACCAAAACCAAAACCCGTTAAAATCGATGATTTTGATGAAGACTTGGATGGTAAATACTATATCAAAAACAAATTGGATTAACCGATAAAAAAACACTCTCCTGCAGAGTGTTTTTTTTTTACGAAAATTATAAATTAGTTGGTGCTGCGTAAATTTAGAACAATCAATCCGAGTTTGTTTTATATGCAAATCACTTTCACTTTCGCGAATCAGGCTATAAATCCCAATATAAAAATAGATTGCGATTTTTTTTAGAAAATTACCGCAAAGTAGCGACTAATCTTTCCAACTATTTTCTTTATTTTGCAGCAAAATATTTAACCAATGAAAAAATCAATCCTTGCATTCGTTTCACTGTTGCTTTTGGCATCATGTGCTAAAAATGAATCAAAAACCAACTTGCACATTACTGGAAATATTAAGGGACTAAAAAAGGGAACCTTATATATTCAAAGAGTTGTAGATAGCGCTCTTGTAGCAATAGACACCATTGCAATCGACGGCAGCTCTGCTTTTGAGAGTAATATCGATTTAAAATCACCTGAGATGCTTTATCTGTTTTTAGACAGAGGAGTTAGCAATTCATTAGACAATAATTTATTGTTTTTTGCTGAACCTGGAAATATCAACATTGAAACAAACTTAGATTCCTTCCTTTCGGGAGCTAAAATAACAGGGTCAAAAAATCAAGAATTATACGAAGAATATAAAAAAGTAAGCAGTCGTTTTAGAGATGACAACTTAACTTTATTAGAACAAAAATTCAATGCTCTTAAAAGAAAGAATACAAAAGCGGCAGACAGCCTGAGTGCAAGACAAGATTCTAACACAAAAAGAAGGTACTTGTATGTAACCAACTTTGCTATCAATCATAAGGATTACGAAATAGCGCCTTACATCACTTTATCTGACATCTACGACATCAATCTTAAGTATCTAGACACTATTCAAAAATCAATGACTCCAAAGGTCGCAGAGTCTCTTTACGGGAAGAAACTAACAGAATACGTAACTGCGGTTAAAGCTCAAGAACAAATCAATTAGATCCTTCCGCATTCCAACTTATATTAAATAGGCTCCTTCAATTAAGGCAGCCTATTTTTTTTATCTATAAATCAAATTACCCTTGAATCCTCTGCTAAAATAAAAAACCACCTAACAAAAGTTAGATGGTTTTCACAAAGAGCCGGCGGAGGGACTCGAACCCACGACCTGCTGATTACAAATCAGCTGCTCTAGCCAACTGAGCTACGCTGGCAATATTATGGCTGCAAATATAGTTCTGAATTTTTATTATCCAAATAAAAAAGAGTACTATTTATAATTATTTTTTATTAAAAGACATCAAAAACGATTCGCTCTCTGTTCTCTTTTTATAAAAAAACCACCTAACAAAGTTAGATGGTTTTACAATGAGCCGGCGGAGGGACTCGAACCCACGACCTGCTGATTACAAATCAGCTGCTCTAGCCAACTGAGCTACGCTGGCGTCTCATTACGGGTGCAAAGATACAGATGAATTCGTGTTTTCCAAAATAAATCTGTACTTTTTTATCGTTTTTTTCGACTACAATTCGTTGATTTTAGCAATCAATTGATTTGCAGTTTGTTCCAATTCAATATTGATTTGTTTGAAGTGTGCTTTTTTATCTTCTACTTTTTTAGCGTTCACTTTTGTGATCAAAGTATCAAATGCAGCAATAGCCTCATCAATTAAATTATTAGTTTCTGTTGTCGCTTTTCCTGTAGTTGAAATTTCAAACAAGTAAACTGCTTCAATAATATCTCCTAATACGTAGTTGATGTCTTTTTTTAAATTCTTAATATTTGCCATTTTATTTTTAATTTTAATTTGCGTCTGCAAAAGTACATATAATCTTTCTATTACCGACTATGAAATGTAAATTTCTAAAATAGAAGCTTTTCCAATAGCCAGCTAATCATTTCGCATAGCTGTAATCACAACTGCATTTTTATTTTTTGTTTTCGAAATAAGAATTCTATATCAATATCTGAAATTCTCTATCTATAGTCATTTACACACTAAAGGATAAGCAATTATCTCTAATCGATTAGTACTTTAATAGTCCCCCTTTTTCACAGCTTCCAGCGCTTTTGGAATATGATTTCCGGCCTTAATACTATCAAAAATCATTATTATTTTTCCTTCCTTATCAGCCACATAGGTTACTCTTCCAGGAATCAATCCAAAAACATAGGATGGAACCCCAAAAAGCTTCCTGATTTTTTTATCCCCATCCGACAAAAGAATAAACGGCAATTTATAGTGCGCAGCAAACCTTTGATGAGAATCGACACTATCACTACTAATTCCGATAACCTCTGCTCCTAGGTCTTTAAAATCTTCATATTGATCCCTAAAGCTGCAGGCCTGAGCAGTACATCCCGGAGTATTGTCTTTTGGATAGAAATAAATCACCAAGGGTTTATGACCTACTAAATCTTGACTATCAAAATCATTTCCATCGGTATCTTTCGCTTTAAAATTTGGTATTTTGTCTCCTATTGCTAACTCCATTATTCTCCTCTATAAGTTACAAAATTGCGAGGCGTTTCATATAGCACTACTTCCAAATCAAATTCTGCATTAATCCTCTTTCTTATTTTATTCCAAATCACCACTACAATATTTTCGGCGGTGGGATTGAGATTTTCAAATTCAGGAACATCAACATTAAGGTTTTTATGATCAAACTGATCCTCTACTTCTTCTTTTATAATATCCGATAAAATTTTTATATCCATCACATAACCAGTCTCGGGATCAATCGAGCCAGTAACGCCTACAATTAAATCATAATTGTGCCCGTGATAATTCGGGTTATTGCATTTTCCAAAAACAGCATCGTTTTTCTCGAAAGTCCAATCCTTGCGATACAATCGATGTGCCGCATTAAAATGTGCCTTTCTACTTATAGTTACTCTCATGTTGCGATTTTAGATTTAGAATTCTACTTCTTAAATTTTATGTTCTTCTAAGAAATGATAGAATTCGTCGAAAATAATTTTAAACCAAACCGTGTAGAGTTCAGGATGCACTTGCATATCATTTTTCACGGCATCAATCCCCATCCATTTCCAATCCTCTACTTCCTCTGGATTTATCACTGGCCTTTCATTGGAATACCCAATCATAACATGATCCAGTTCATGTTCGGTTAGACCATTATCAAATGGAGCTTTGTATATAAAATGAAAAAGTTCTTTGAGCTCTGTTTTAAAACCCATTTCTTCAAACAACCTTCTACTACCCGCCTCAATATTAGTCTCGCCCTCTCTTTGATGACTACAACAAGTGTTTGTCCACAACAATGGCGAGTGATATTTATGATGCGCACGCTGTTGCAGCATGATTTCATTATTACTATTCAAAACAAAAACCGAGAAAGCACGATGCAACAAAGCTTTTTCATGCGCTTCTAACTTAGGCATCAATCCAATTTGCTCATCGTCCTTATTAACTAATATTACATTTTCTTCTATCATAATTATTTTTAGCATCACAAAAATACAAAAAAGTTAAGCAATAGTAACTCCTTTAACGTTCTGTTTCGAATTGTTGAAGATACAAGAATACCATGTCATTTCATCTTCATTCCATGAAAACAAATGCTAAATTCTTTCCTACATTTGATATTTTAAAACCATAATCATAATGAGCCAGATAAACATTCGCAAAGCCACACTCGAGGACTTAAGCATACTTCTTGAATTCGAACAAGGAATTATATCTGCCGAACGTCCTTTTGACCGCACATTAAAAGAAGATCCAATTTCTTATTATGATATTGAAAAAATGATTACGGCAATTGATGTAGAAGTGGTTGTTGCCGAAATTGAGTCTGAAATTGTAGGCTCTGGTTATGCTCGAATAGAAACTGCAAAAACCTATTTGAAGCATGACAACTATGCTTATCTGGGATTTATGTACACAGACCCTAAACATCGAGGAAAGCGGGTAAACGCAAAAGTTATTGAAGCCTTAAAAGAATGGTGTCGTTCCCATAAAATTACAGAACTTCGATTAGACGTTTATAACAACAATCCATCCGCAATAAGAGCTTATGAGAAAGTGGGTTTTAAAAAACACTTGCTAAATATGAGGGTTCAATTATAACAGCTATTTCACGAATAAAAACAATACTGAAAAGCATATAGCTTAATTAGAATTTCAGCCAAAAAAAAACACATGCTACATGCCATTATTCCCAGCTAAAGCATAGACAAATCCACTCTGTTTTTTCCAAAAAATATAAAGACTAGCAAATCGTTTTTTATATATCTTTACCTGATTTTTTCTCAAAAAAAGAATCATAAATTATTTCGATTTAAAATCACAAAAACACCCCAAGTCTCTAATTTAGTATTCTATGGAAAGTCGCGATTACATCAGCCTATTTGAGCAATCTCCAGCATTATTAGTAGTGCTAGACCCACATTTTAACATCGTCACTATTTCTGACGCCTATTTAAAAGCAACACTAATCGAAAGGGAAAATGTGATAAACAGAAACATTTTCGATGTGTTTCCTGAGCATCCTAACGATAAATCTTCAGCTGTACATGCTGCTTTACAAATTTCTTTGAATCGAGTTTTAGATCAGCAAGTTGCCGATAAAATGGAGATTCAAAAGCATGCTATTAGAAAACCGCAGTCAGAAGGAGGCGAATTTGTAGAACGTTATTGGAGCGTGCTCAACTCGCCATTATTAGATGACGATAAAAATGTGAAATACATCATTCAGCATATTGAAGATGTAACCAAAAACGAGGAATTGATTGCTAATAACCTTAAACTGAAAAATCATATTGAGCTGTTAGCTGAATCATACGAGTACGCCGAAGAAATAATTGCAACAATCGACGAACCTTTTTTGATACTCAATAGTGAGTTTAAAATCAAATCGGCTAGTAAATCTTTTTACAAAAAGTACAAAATTACGAAAGACGAAGCCGAAGGAGTTGCTCTATTTGACCTGAACAACAAGCAATGGGACATACCAGGTTTGCGTTCACATATAGAAAATATTCTCATATGTAAAACAGCTTCCGAAGACCTAGAAGCTACCCATCCTTTTTATGGCAATGGAGATCAAACAATAGTATTTACTGCGAAAAATATTTTTCAAAAAACACATAGCGAGCAATTAATCCTACTGGCAATAAAAGACATTTCTGAAGTACGCCGATTATCAAATAAACTTCAATTAAAAGAGAAAAAGACATTAGATAAACAGCTTGAAACCGAAAAAATAGCGCTCAAAAAAATTGAAGATAGCGAAAAACGCTATAATATGATGCTTACTAATTCGCCTTATTCCATAGCAATATTGAAAGGAAAAAACATGGTAGTTAGCTTAGCAAATGCAAGTATCAAGGAAATATGGGGAAAAGGGAATGACGTAGAAGGAAAAGAGTTTACCACTATATTACCCGAAATTAAAGACACACAGTTCCCCGCACTACTAAATGAAGTTTACACCACAGGAATTCCTTTTTATGGGAACGAACTTTTAGCACCTTTAGTTCGCAACGGTAAAACAGAGGATGCTTATTTTAATTTTGTCTATCAGCCTTATCAAGAAGCTGATAAAACTATTTCTGGAGTTACCATCATTGCTTACGAAGTCACCGCACAAGTAATAGCAAAAAACGAATTAATTGAATCTAAAATTAATGCCGAGCAAAAAACTTTAATTGCAGAAGAAGCCGTTAGGTCAAAACAGCAATTTTTGTCGAATATGAGCCATGAGATTAGAACTCCTATGAACGCGATTATTGGCTTCACTAATATCATTTTAAAAACGGAGCTAAACAATTCTCAACAAGAATACATCACTGCAATTAAAGAATCAGGTGACGCCTTAATAATCCTGATTAATGACATTTTAGACATTGCAAAAGTCGATGCAGGAATGATCACATTTGAAACGACCATTTTCAAACTTACAAAGTCAATTTCTACAACTTTGCATCTTTTCGAACAAAAGATTTTAGAAAAAAACATAGCTCTAATCCATAATTACGATCCCGCAATACCTAAATATTTGATTGGAGATCCGATGCGTTTGCGCCAAATCATCTTGAATCTAATGAGTAACGCCATTAAATTTACTTCAAAAGGCGAAATAAGTGTAAATGTACGCCAGCTTAGTCAAGACAGCGAATCGGTTACAATCGAATTTATAATAACCGATACTGGAATTGGTATTGCCAAAGATAGGCTCGAACATATATTTAAAAATTTCGAACAAGCTACCAAAACAACTAGTACTTCCTATGGCGGAACAGGACTAGGCCTTGCTATCGTTAAACAATTAGTGGAACGCCAAGGCGGAACGATAATCGCATCTAGCGAGCATGGCGTAGGATCCTCTTTTGGTTTTAGAATGAACTTCAAAAAATCAAACCGACAAGAATTAGTAGCTAATGACGAACTGGGAACAAGCTCTTTCGACACTTATAAAGAAGCAATTACCAAAGGAACAAAAGTACTCGTTGTTGAAGACGTAGTATTAAACCAACTATTGATAAAAATAATATTGTTGGATTTCGGATTTGAAATTGAAATGGCCGACAATGGAAGAGTCGCTGTTGAATTGCTCGAAAAAAACGAATATGATATTATTTTAATGGACTTACAAATGCCTGAAATGAATGGCTTTGAAGCTACAGCACACATTCGTAATATCTTAAATTCTCAAATTCCTATCATCGCTCTTACTGCCGATGTCACTAATGCCGATGTCGAAAAATGCATCGCCGTTGGTATGAATGATTATATATCCAAACCAATTGACGAAAAATTATTGTTCGATAAAATCAGTAAGCATCTTGTTAGAGTTTAAGTACGTTTATGAATTTAGGATAATCGAAAATTTGAACGATTGTAAACTAACGCAAAAGTTAAGAAAAACTCAGTGCTAAAATAGCATACCTCCGTAATAAAATAAAAACAACAAATCCCAACCTCGATTTAAGTCTAAATCGAGGTTTTTTTGTTTAAACTTTCTCCAATCATCAGGGCACATTTCTCACCATCAATAGCAGCCGAAATGATTCCGCCCGCATAACCTGCTCCTTCTCCACATGGATACAAGCCTTTTATCTGAAGGTGCTCATAAGAAATAGGATCTCTCGGAATTCGCACTGGCGATGACGTTCTTGATTCAGGGGCATGTAATATCGCATCATTAGTCAAATAGCCACGCATCGATTTCCCAAATTCAGAAAACCCTTCTCTTAATATCTGAGTTAAAAATCCTGGAAAAACTTCACCCATTTCTACTGATGTAGTTCCGGGAACATAAGATGTTTTAGGGATTTCTGAAGAAACTTTACTATGCGTAAAATCAATCATCCTTTGCGCTGGTACTTTTTGCGATTCCCCAGCCAGCTGCCATGCTTTTTGTTCGATGCTTTTTTGAAACTCCATTCCAGCAAGAGCGCCAAATTTAGCAAATGGCTTAAAATCTTCTAATTTTAATTCAACTACAATACCTGAATTTGCGGTAGCTTGATCTCTTTTTGATGGAGACCAACCATTTGTCACCACTTCGCCAGGACTCGTCGCACAAGGCGCAATCACGCCTCCAGGACACATACAAAAAGAATATATTCCCCTACCTCCTACTTGCTTTACAATACTATAAGGAGCCGGCGGCAACAGCGCGCCACGATAATCACAGCTGTATTGAATACTATCAATTAAGGATTGTGGATGCTCTGCTCGTACACCTAAAGCAAAAGCTTTGGCCTCTATAAATATTTTTTTTCTATCTAATAACTCATAAATATCTCTGGCAGAATGTCCAGTGGCCAAAATCATTTTATTAGCCAAAATCGTTTCTCCTTTTTGAGTTACGATCCCTTCCACTTCATTGTTTTTTACTAGAATATCCGTCACTCTAGTTTCAAACAAAACTTCGCCGCCACATTCGATAATTTTCTCTCGAATATCCTGAATAATTTGGGGCAATTTATTTGTTCCAATGTGCGGATGTGCTTCCACTAAAATATCTGGAGTAGCTCCATAAGCCACAAATAACTCTAAAATACGGAGTACATCTCCTCTTTTTTTGGATCTCGTATATAATTTTCCGTCGGAATAAGTTCCTGCGCCTCCTTCACCAAAACAATAATTAGAATCTTCATTTACAAGATGATCAACATTGATTGCCTTCAAGTCACGACGACGGCCACGAACGTCTTTACCTCTTTCGATCACTATTGGTTTTAAGCCCAATTCAATAAGTTGTAAAGCTGCAAAAAGTCCTGCTGGTCCGGCACCAACAACAATTACTTCTTGAGCAGCGGCCACATTTCCGTAATCAGGAAGTTGAATTTTATTTTCTTCCAAAGGCTCTCCTTTCAAATACACCTTTACTTTCAGATTGATTTTAATTGCTTTTTGGCGCGCATCAATAGAACGCTTTAAAATGGAAACATGCTGAATTTCTTTTGGAGAAATTTTTAATAATTTTCCAACGTGTTCTTTTAGCAAAATTTCATTTGCGGCAATTTCTGGAGATACTTGTAATAGGTGTTCTTGAGGCATTTTTTTTGGGTTATTCTATTTTCAGATAACTGATTGTAGGCTAATTAAATTAAGGAAATAGTCGATAAATAGTTTCTCTTTTGACAAATCTTGCCATTTGGATAGTTTCTCCATCAAAATAAAACCCCAATCTGTATTTGCTAATTCTCATTCTAAAAGCTTCAGGATGAACTTTTAGTTTTTTTTTATATTAGTTAAATCATTAAGATTTTCAGCTTTTTTAAAATTTTCAATCGCTTGAAATAACTGTTCCTTCAGAGATTGGTTGTTGAGTTTTTGAATATCTTTTAGAAAAGATTTTAAGTACTCAACTTTCATTATTTTAAGATTCTAAAAATCTCCTCTTCACTTACTTTATCAGTCAAATCTGCTTCCTGCATTAATAATAACAAACCTAAATCTTCTTTTTCGTCGTCGGTCAATTTATCAAATCGTTCCAATTCTTTATTTTTGACATAAGATTAAACCGCATTTTCTGTCAATGCTTTAACACTTAAATTTTCAAATACTGAAATAAATTTTAATTTCGTAAGGGTTGTCTGATCTAAATCGATTAATTTTTTCATATCAGCTTATTTTAATACAAAGATATACAATATATGTTTTGGATACAAAGTATCAATTAGTTTGATAAATTTGCAGAACAAATTATTACAATGAGACAAATTAAACTAATATGGGATTTCCGTGGTCCTGCCTCCGCAAAAACTGCTGAGCATCACGAAATTCACTTAAAAGAATACATCGCGATTGAAAAATTACCCGTAAACATTACAGGTTTTGAAATTCAAGGCGAGATGCAAGCGATTGCTTTTATGGTCGTTACTGATGAAAACATGATACAAGTACGTGATGCCCTGAAACCGCACCGCGGACAAGTTTATGAAGAAAGTTAGCAGTATTCAGTGATCGGTGATCAGTTAGCAGTATATCTGAATACTGAACACTGACCACTTTCTAATTAGCCACCTCACTAATGAATTTAATTCGCATCAAGCGCAATTCATCAATATCGTAATCACCTTCAAATTCTTTCAGGGCATCTTCAATTTTATCGGTTGTCGATTCCATAAAATAAGTATGAATTTCCTCTTGTTGGTCATCATCAAGCATTTCGTCAATCCAATATGCGATATTCAATTTCGTCCCTGAATAGACAATTTGCTCCATTTCCTTAAGTAAGGCCTCCATAGTCAACCCTTTTGCTTTAGCGATATCATCTAAAGACAATTTACGGTCAACATTCTGAATTATATATAATTTATTGGCTGAATTAAGCCCAGTCGATTTCACAACCAAATCATCTGGACGCACAATTTCATTATCTATTACGTAACGATTTATTAATTCGACAAATTCACTACCGTATTTCTTTGCTTTTCCTTCTCCTACTCCATGAATGTTAATCAACTCCTGCACCGAAATCGGATATTTTAAAGCCATATCTTCTAAAGAAGGATCTTGGAAAATAACAAATGGCGGCACTCCCAACTTCTTAGATGCTTTTTTACGCAAATCACGTAGCATTCCCATCAAAACTTCGTCAATAGCTCCAGCAGATTTTGACGCACTTACGATTGCTTCGTCTCCAGCTTCATTATATTCATGATCTTCAGACATCATAAAGGAGCTTGGACTCTCAATAAAAGCCAATCCTTTCTCGGTGATTTTTACAATTCCATAAGTTTCTATATCTTTGGATAAATAACCCTCTACGAGAACTTGTCTCAATAAAGCCATCCAATATTTTTCGTCAAAGGCTACACCGCAACCAAAAAATGATTGCGAGTCGGTTCTATGCGCTTTTATGACCGCATTAACTCTACCAATTAGCGTAAAAACAATTTCCTTCGACTTATATAAATGCTTAGTATCTCGCACTACCTGTAGCAATTTAACCACCTGATCTTTGGCTTCTACTTTTACTTTTGGGTTTCTTACATTGTCATCCATATCAGCGCCTTCACCTGTAGCACTGTCGAATTCCTCACCAAAATAATGAAGTAAAAATTTTCTTCTCGACAACGAAGTTTCCGCATAGGCAACCACTTCCTGTAACAAAGCAAACCCAATTTCTTGTTCAGCCACAGGTTTACCAGACATAAACTTTTCTAGTTTTTCTACATCTTTATACGAATAGTAAGCCAGACAATGTCCTTCTCCACCATCCCTACCGGCACGTCCCGTTTCCTGATAATAACTTTCCAGTGATTTTGGAATATCATGATGAATTACAAAACGAACATCCGGTTTATCGATTCCCATTCCAAACGCGATTGTCGCCACAACCACATCTACATCTTCCATAAGAAACATATCCTGATGTTTTGCCCGCGTTTTAGCATCTAATCCAGCATGGTATGGCACAGCACTAATTCCGTTGACCTGCAATACTTGAGCCACTGCCTCCACTTTCTTACGGCTAAGGCAATAGATGATTCCTGATTTTCCTTTATGCTGTTTTATAAATCGAATGATATCTGATTCTATATTTTTTGTCTTTGTGCGTACCTCATAATAAAGATTAGGCCTGTTGAATGATGCTTTAAAAGTCGTGGCATCACACATATCTAAGTTTTTCAGAATATCTTCTTGCACCTTCGGAGTAGCCGTCGCGGTAAGACCAATAACGGGCACGTCTCCTATTTGCTTGATTATATTCTTTAGATTCCTGTATTCTGGCCTAAAATCATGACCCCATTCAGAGATACAATGAGCTTCATCAATGGCTACAAAAGATATAGTTACGTTTTTAAGGAAATTGACATTCTCCTCTTTCGTCAACGATTCTGGAGCAACATACAACAGCTTCGTCAAACCCGAAGTGATGTCCTTTTTAACTTGAGCGATCTCGGTTTTTGTAAGGGATGAATTTAAAACATGAGCAATCCCTCTTTCTGAAGACAAACTTCTAATGGCATCTACTTGGTTTTTCATCAAGGCAATTAAAGGAGAAACAACAATAGCGGTTCCTTCTTGAACTAAAGCCGGAAGTTGATAACAGAGCGATTTCCCACCGCCTGTAGGCATAATTACAAATGTATTTTGTTTATTGAGTAAACTTTTAATAACCTGTTCCTGCAGCCCCTTAAATTGGCCAAAGCCAAAATATTTCTTTAATTCTTTATGGATATCAATTTCGTTTGAATTCATTCTTTATTATATGGTATTTTGTATAAATTTGCACCATATAAAGATACAACTTTCTTTTACACTCACAAATTTTAAACATTCTGTTTTGATATCTAAAGAAAACATATTGGCTCTAGCCAAAAAAACCATTTTATCTGAAAGCGAGTCAATTACAAAACTAACTGATTTTCTAGACGAAAATTTCGCAGATGCAACCCAGGCAATCTATAATTCTAAAGGCAGATTAATCGTAACCGGCATCGGAAAAAGTGCAATCATTGCTCAAAAAATGGTAGCCACATTTAATTCTACTGGTACACCATCCATGTTTCTTCATGCCTCCGAAGCCATTCACGGTGACTTAGGAATGCTTCAAAATGACGATATTATTATCTGTATTTCAAAAAGCGGAAACAGTCCGGAGATAAAGGCCGTTGTCCCGTTTCTAAAACGTTTTGGAAATACACTAATCGCCATCACCGGAAACATGACTTCATTTCTTGCCAAAGGATCTGATTTTGTATTAAACACTACTGTTGATGCCGAATCCTGTCCTAATAATCTGGCTCCTACAAATAGTACTACAGCACAATTAGTAATGGGCGATGCTGTTGCAGTTTGCTTAATGGAAATGCGAAATTTCAAACCGGAGGATTTTGCCGTTTATCATCCTGGCGGTGCTTTGGGTAAAAAATTATTACTCCGAGTGCAAGACATGCTGGAACACACTTTAAAACCAATGGTTTCTCCTGATGCGCCTATTAAAAAAGTCATTTTCGAAATCTCAGAAAAACGCCTAGGTGTTACAGCTGTTATTGAAAACGATACCGTTATCGGCATTATAACTGACGGTGATATTCGAAGAATGTTGAATGAAAGAGATTCTTTTGCCGAGTTGACAGCGAAGGACATTATGACCAAAAATCCAAAAGTAATTCAATCCACAGATATGGTTGTTGACGCATTGAATATTCTCGAAGACTTTTCGATCACTCAATTAGTAGTGGTGGATCAAGGCGAGTACAAAGGCGTTTTACATTTACATGACATTTTAAAAGAAGGAATAGTATAATGGCAAAGAAAAATCAAAACGAAATGTCGTTTTTAGATCATCTTGAAGATTTAAGATGGTTACTAGTACGCAGCACGATCGCAATAATTATTATGGCTATCGCCACTTATTTTTTTAGTGGCTTTTTGTTCGACACTATAATCTTCGGACCTACAAGACCTACATTTTTCACCTATCAATTTTTCTGTGAACTATCGCATTCCTTGGGATTTGCAGATAATATTTGCATCACCGAAATGCCCTTCATCATTCAGAATACCTCAATGGAAGGACAGGTAAATGTATTTATCTGGGTTTGTATTCTTGCAGGATTTATTTTAAGCTTCCCTTATATCTTATATGAAATTTGGAAGTTTATTAGTCCAGCCTTATATATGAATGAAAAGAAAAATGCCAAAGTATTTATCTTTTTCTCTTCGCTACTTTTCTTTTTCGGAGTCATATTTGGTTATTTTGTGGTAATTCCCATGTCAATAAACTTTGTCGCGACCTTCACAGTCAGTGAAATTGTATTAAATCAGTTTACACTAGAATCTTATATTGGAATGGTAAAAACATCCGTGTTGGCGAGTGGACTGTTTTTCGAACTGCCCATTATCATCTATTTCTTAACAAAACTAGGTTTAGTAAGCCCAGCTTTCCTAAGAACATATAGAAAATATGCAATTGTACTTGTACTTATTATCGCTGCGATCGTAACACCTCCAGATGTAGTAAGTCAAACTATTGTCGCAATCCCAATGCTACTAATCTACGAAGCAAGTATCTTTATCTCAGTATTTGTATCTAAAAATAAAAAAGAATAATTATGGCTGATATTATCGAAGAATTTAATGAATATCGTTCTCGAATGAACGAAAAATTACTAGCTGACAACAACAAAATAGTGAAACGTATTTTCAACCTAGACACTAATGCGTATGCTGCCGGTGCGCTTGATGTAAAAACGAAAGAACTACTAGGTTTAGTGGCTTCGGCTGTACTTCGATGTGACGATTGTGTAAAATACCATTTAGAAACCAGTCATAAAATTGGTGTAACCAAAGAAGAAATGATGGAAGCAATGGGAATCGCAACCTTAGTGGGCGGAACTATCGTAGTACCACATTTGCGTAGAGCCTATGAGTTCTGGGAAGCACTTGATGAAAATTAGCATAATTTAGTTTTCAGAAGTTAAAATCCAAAATTGAAGTTAAAAGCTAAAGCCAAATAAACGAAATTCGTTTCTTTGCAAGGATTAAAAATGGTTCTCGATGTATCTCACAAAAAAGCGGTACACTTAAACTGTCGATCACCTAATTAAACGCTTAACGTTTAAACCAAAGCACATGATATTAAGAGCCGAGAATTTAATAAAAACATACAAAGGACGAAGCGTCGTAAAAGGCATTTCGGTAGAAGTAAATCAAGGTGAAATCGTTGGTCTTTTAGGGCCAAACGGCGCCGGAAAAACAACTTCTTTTTATATGATTGTAGGATTGGTAAAACCCAATTCGGGCAATATCTATCTTGACGATTTAAATATCACCGATTACCCTATGTACAAACGAGCACAGCACGGAATTGGATATTTAGCGCAAGAAGCCTCTGTTTTTAGAAAACTAAGCATCGAAGACAATATCTTAAGCGTTTTACAACTTACTAAACTAACTAAAGAAGAGCAAGTTGCCAAAATGGAAAGCTTGATTGCCGAATTTAGCTTAGAACACATCCGCACAAACCGTGGTGATTTACTCTCTGGAGGAGAACGTCGTCGTACCGAAATTGCCAGATGTTTAGCAACCGACCCAAAATTCATCTTACTTGACGAACCTTTTGCTGGTGTCGATCCCGTAGCCGTAGAAGACATTCAGAGGATTGTAGCGCAATTAAAAAATAAAAACATCGGAATACTCATCACAGATCATAACGTTCAGGAAACCTTAGCTATTACAGATAAAACCTATCTTATGTTTGAAGGCGGAATCTTAAAAGCCGGAATTCCAGAGGAATTAGTGGAAGATGAAATGGTTCGCCGCGTCTACCTAGGACAGAATTTTGAATTGAGAAAGAAAAAGATCGAGTTTTAAAAGAGTGGTCAGTTAGCAGTGGTCAGTGGTCAGCTTTGAAAGAGTATTCAGTTAACAGTGGTCAGTGGTCAGCGTTAAAAGAGTGGTCAATTAACAGTTAACAGAGGTCAGCTATGAAAAATGGGCTGTTCAATTAATATGAAACTGATCAGTGAATACTGAATAATAGTAACTAATCACTAGACACTGATTACTGATCACTGAATACTGATCACTAAATACTGAATACTGACCACTGATCACTGATCACTAGTCACTAAATATCCACTCCAAATTTCTGCGGATTTAAAATCATATAATTAATTAGTTTCCCAACTTCATTACTTTCATTTAACAATTCATCAAAAGCACTCTCAGAGATATAGTTGCACTTAAATGAAAATTCTAACCACACTTGAGTTTCTGAATTTTCGGCATCTGAATCTGTTAATTTACTATGAAAATTTTTGGGATAGACTCTTTTCCTATAGGATTCTGCAATATTAGCAGGAACACTCCTTGCCGAACGCCTAATTTGATCCGTTAAAGAATACATTTCTTCCTTTGGAAATAGTTTTGTTACTTCAAAGATTTTCATCGCTAATGAAAATGATTTCTTGTAGGCTAATAAGTCTTGAAATTTCATCATTTATAATATTATTTTAAACTGATTACTAATCACTGAATACTGATCACTGAACACTGAACACTGAACACTGATTACTGATTACTGATCACTGACCAATGCTCACTAAAAACTACTCCACAGTAATAAACTGCAGCTGTTGCAAATCACCATTATAAATATTCACATCTACATTGCCTTTTATTCCTGGGACACCGGCTTTTTCAGTAAACTGCCAAAACAGCCAATCTTCCTCCATACTTTCACGGTAAAAATTATAATTGGCGATCCAAAAAAGGTAATCACTGAATTCTTCTTTTAAAAAATCATCATAGTAGCTTTCGCCAGTGTAGATAATCGGTTTTACTTTATAATGATCCTCCACTCTTTTCAGCCATCTTTTTAATCCAATTTTTAATCGCTCGACAGACTGATTTTCAGGTAGTTTTTCAATATCCAAAACTGGAGGTAAATCTCCTTTTCCTAAAGACACCGTTTTAATAAAAAGTTCAGCTTGTTCTATGGAGTTTTCGTTAGGACGATAGTAGTGATATGCACCACGAATCAGTTTATTTTCTTTGGCACCAAGCCAATTCTTCTCAAATTTCTTGTCCAAGCGGTCTTTTCCAACAGTAGCCCGAATGAAAACAAAACGTAAAGGATATTTACTTTCTATAGTATCAACATCGGCCCATTTAATTCTCCCCTGGTACTCAGAAACATCTATTCCCACCGCCTTTCCTAGATGATTGTCTAGAACTTGGTAATTTCGAACATCAGAAATTCGCTTGTCCTCTGCCTCTTGTCGTAAAACTTTATCTGACTTAAAACTAAAATAATAGGCAAGACCATTTCGATAATGATACCCTAGGCCAACAAGAAGAAGTATAAAAAATGAAACTATTGCAAAGCGTGAAACCTTACCAGAAAAAAAAGAAGCTTTCTTTTTAGCCTTACGCCTTACTGGCGGCTTCCTTTTAACGTTTGCTTTTCTCAACTAACGAAAATTTATTGCTCACAACTGACAGCAATACATATCCAATGATAACCATTGGGATTCCTGCAAATTGGAAAAAAACCAGCAATAAAAACGAAAGGAGCAAAAAGACAATTTGAAGCGCATTGTCCTTGAGGTTGAATTTTTTAATCTTTAGAGAAAACAACGGAATCTCGGCATTCAAAATGTAAGCACTAAACAGTGTAACACATAATAAAACCCATTGACTTGTTAGGATTTCGAGAACCAGCAAAGAATCTGAATATTTTAAAACTAGGGGTAAACTTAATATAAAAAGAGCATTGGCAGGCGTTGGCAATCCAATGAAGGAATTTGTCTGGCGGGTATCGATATTAAACACAGCGAGACGGTAACAAGAACCCATGGTGATAATAAAACCAAGATAAGGCAACATATAGTGCGCCGAAATATCTTGCTGACTTTCCGATAGCATGCGAAACATAACATATCCCGGTACAAAACCGCTCGTAACCATATCAGCTAGGGAATCCAATTGTAAGCCTAGCGGACCTGAAACTTTGAATAATCGAGCAAAAAAGCCATCAAAAAAATCTAAAAAGATTCCAAGACACACAAAATAAAAAGCCATTTCAAAATCGGATTTCGTCACAAAGACCATCGCAATACAGCCACAAAGCAGATTAAGTAATGTTATTGAATTAGGGATGTGTTTTTTAATGTTCATTGCGTATCGAATTTTAAAGTCTTATCGGACAAATTTAATATAATAAGTGAATGCAGCAGCCGTTTTTTATAGAGATTATCAACAGTAAAATTTGCAAGACGGTTTATTTAATAAAAGAACCAACTAAGCTCAGCAAAATATTATATTTTTGATAAAAATTAAATTCCGCTTTGGCTTCATAAAAAACAGCACGATTGAAAAAAATTCAGTTCTTTTTATTGCTTTTGGTTTGTACCGCTAATTATGGTCAAGCGGTTAGAAAATATTCCAATGAGTTTATGAATATTGGTGTCGATGCGGCAGCCTTAGGAATGGCAAATGCTGTTACAGCTTCGACTGCCGACGTAAATTCTGGCTACTGGAATCCCGCAGGATTAACCAAATTAGAAGATAGTCAACTGGCTTTGATGCACGCTAGTTATTTTGCAAATATCGCCCAATACGACTACATTGGCTACGCCAGTCCCATTGACGACCGCAGTGCTTACGGTATTTCGTTAATCCGTTTTGGTGTCGATGATATTTTGAACACTACCGAATTAATAGACAGCGACGGAAATATTGATTACAACAGAATTAGCCTTTTCTCCACCGCTGATTATGGTTTTACTTTTTCTTATGCTCGAAAATTAACCGTTCGCGGATTTCAATACGGTATAAATGCTAAAATAATAAGAAGAGTAATCGGGAAGTTTGCTGATTCTTGGGGATTTGGATTTGATGTCGGGCTCCAATTCGAAAAAAACGACTGGCAATTTGGCTTAATGGTTCGCGATATTACCACGACCTATAATGTTTGGAATATAGACGAAAAAGAATATCAAAAAATTGCTGATGCTGTACCAGGACAGAATCAAGAACTTCCTGAAAGCACAGAGATCACAGCTCCAAAAGCACAGCTCGGACTTTCAAAAAAGTTCATTATTCGCTACGATTACAGTATTATGGCTGCCGCCAATGTCAATATGCGCTTTGCTAAAACCAATGATGTATTCTCTTCTGATTTTGTGAGTGTAGATCCCGCCTTAGGACTCGAATTTGGATATACCAATCTTGTTTTTGTACGTGCGGGCGTAGGTAATTTTCAAAATATCGAACAACTAGACAACAGCAAAAAAGTAAGCTTCCAGCCCAATATCGGTTTAGGTTTTAAATACAAAGGCATCCAAGTGGATTATGCCTTAACCGATTTAGGAAATCAAAGCGCGGCTTTGTATTCAAATATCTTTTCATTAAAAGTGGATTTATCGCTTTTTAGGAATTAAGATCTTAAAAAACTGTTTCGCAAAGATTCACAAAGGAATTAAAGAGATACACAAAGTAATGTGTTTTTGAAAGCATTATACTGGAGAGGACACTAATTTAAAAATAACTGTTCGCCGTATTGCTTTTTAGAAATTGCGCAATTTTAAAAAACTGTTACGCAAAAATTCACAAAGGAAATGAAGAGATTCGCAAAGTAATTTATTTTCGAAAGAATTATAAAAGAGAGAATATTGTTTTAAAAACGTCTGTTCGAGTGTCACGCTTTTTTGCGTGATGTATCGAGAACCGTTTTTAAATCCATGATTGAGTTAAAAAAAAATGAAAAATATCAAAATAACAAACCCAATGAATAATTCATTATTTCAAAACATAGTATTCGCTGTCCTGTTAATAGTTACAATGAACTACGGCTTTGCTCAAACCCCAATATTATCAGAAAACGCCCGTGTTAGTGTTTTAACCTGCGGAACTGGTAATGAATCCTATTCGCTTTTTGGACATACCGCCATTCGCATTAGCGATCCAAGTCAATCTATCGATTTGGTGTACAACTATGGTGCTTTCGACTTCAACACACCTAACTTCGTCGCTAAATTCACAAAAGGAGACTTGCAGTATTTTGCCATTACACACCCATACACCGACTTCATAAACCAATACAACTACGAAAAAAGATCCGTTTATGAGCAAGAATTAAATATTCCCAATAACCTAAAACAAAAGTTATTTGAGAATCTGAATACGTCTTTAGCCTCTGGAGACAGCTACTACACTTATAAATTCATCGATAAAAACTGTACCTCTATGGTAGTAGATATTATCAATAAAACCCTCGACACAACCGTTATTGTAAAAAACACCGACACAGATATTACCTACAGATCCATTCTCTATCCTTATTTTGACGGTCATTTTTATGAAAAACTGGGAACAAGTATCATTTTCGGGAAAAAAGTAGATAAGCTAGGAACGCATATCTTTTTGCCTTTCGAATTGAACAAAAACCTAAAAACGGTCCAATTCAACAATCATCTTCTTAGCAAGGAGAACAAAACGCTTCTTGAGTTTAATGAAGCTCCGCCAACATCCTGGTGGAATAATGGCTACACCTACTTAATTCTTTTAGGATTTATAATCCTTATGAATTCCAAAATAATAAACCAAGTATACCTTTTATTTATGGGTATTTTAGGCATCTTCTTTTTGTTTGTTGGTTTCTATTCGAACCATCACGAACTGGCCTACAATTACAATATCTTATTATTCAACCCAGCTTTGCTACTACTAATCTATTTCTGGCATAAAGAAAACAAGAAATGGACCTTCAACTTCACTTTATTCAACTTGCTTTCTCTAGTAGTCTATTTATTCATAATGATCAACAAAGTCCACTTATTAATCGTGTCCCCCCTTATTATTAGCAGTGCAATCATATTGGTCAAATTAGCCCTAAAAAACAAAAAGAAGACTCCAATAATTATCTAGTTAAAGCTATCTAGTACAAAGATTAAATTCATCAAATAGCAAAACAAGACATAACGACACCTATTTTCATAAAAAAATGTAGCTCGCAGCTTTTACAGCATACCACAGGTAAAAAAAATCCGTTTAATCAGCCTCATCCGCCGTCCATTATTATTCTCTAAAATCTTCTAGAGAGCACTTCAAATAATTTAAACAAAATTAACCAGTATTATTTCCGAATTAAATCAGCCGCTTTATAAATAATTATTTTTTGAAATTGAAATTTATATTGTCATTGACCTTTAACTACTGCCCTCTATAAAACAATACCGTTGTAATTGTGCGCAGTGCAATATTCAAATCCAGATAAAAACTTCTGTGCTTGATATAATAAAGATCGTATTGCAGCTTAATCAGACTATCATCAATTGATTCCCCATAAGAATAATTGACTTGTGCCCAGCCAGTAAGTCCCGGTTTTATAATATGTCTCGTCTCGTAAAAAGGCATTATTTCAGATATTTCTTTTACAAAAAAAGGACGCTCCGGGCGTGGCCCTACTAAAGCCATGTCACCCTTCAATATATTTAGAAACTGTGGAAACTCGTCGAGACGGGTTTTGCGCATAAAATTTCCAAATGCGGTTTTTCTAGGATCTGCGGCTGTCGAAAAAACTGCCTTATCACCTTCAGAAGTATTCTTCATACTTCTAAATTTTAAAATCGAGAAAACAACTCCGTCCTTACCGATACGTTCCTGGGTATAAAACAACTCCCCCCTATTACCGATGGCATTGCCCAGTATAATAAATGGTATAAACAACACGCATAAAAGAAGTCCTACAATTGAAATAACTATTTCAAAAAATCGAACAATGGACAAATAAAATTTATTTTGATTGTTTCGGCTAAACGGAAAAAAACGATAAAAATCCCTTTCGATATACTGTACCGGAACGCGATGTGTCTTACTCTCATAAACCTGAGTGTATTCCCGGACTATTATTCCCGATTCTAACAGCTCAATCAATTGCTGGTACAATTCAGAAGTTATCCCTGCGGTATCTTTCGAAGCAATCACGACTTCAGAAATGGCATTTTTTTTAACATAGGAAGCCAAATCTTTTTTCTGTATCGCCTCCATATTTTGATAGGATCTTAAGTCACTATTCTCGGTAGCATTAGCACTCACATAGCCAACAATTTTATAATGCGGATCAATATTCTGCAGTCCTAAAATCAACTCTTCTAATTGTTCCTGCTCACAAATCAACACTGCGTTCTGAAGAAAGCGATTGCTAGCTAGAAAGCGAACATAAAACAGCCTCCAGAGAATCAAAGTGCTAAAAATAATCGCGTAAAAAACTAAAATCTGGATTCGGTTTGAGGGGAGTTCCGGTGAAAAAACAGGTGTCAGCAAATAGACCAAGGCGGTAGTAGATGCTGTTAAAAAAGTGCTTTTAAAGACGGCTAATTGGTTGCTGGCAACCTGCAGATTATACATTTCGAAAATAGCGCCAAAAACACTGAGATAAAATGCCAGAAAAACAATCCAATATCGGTTAGTCACTGCCGCTTCCAAATAGTTCAGCCCAAAAAAAGTCCCAACCAAATACACGGCGATTAAAACAAAAACAACATCAAACAGACGAAGGATCAACTTCCGCTCTGAGATTTCAAAATGCATCTTGGACTTGGACATTACTTTATGTAGATATTCCTGCAATTTAGCAATTTTATTGTGCAATCAACATAAAACCACTTATTTCTACAAACAAAATAACGCTGATTACCGCCAAAACAAAACACCACTTTTTTTTAGTAAAACTGGACTCACTAAGCCGTTTCCTATAAATCTCAACGATACACAAGCCATTGACTTACAACTACAAACCCATTCACATTGACTTTACATAGAAACGAATGAGAAAGAGAGCGACTCTTGATTCGCAACGCCTGTTCGACCTTAGGTCTCGGCTAACAAAGCTATGTTAGGCTTTTAAAAAGTGAAACGCCTCTAAAAATTAATTATATCGATGTAATAATGGATAAATAGCTACACTATAGATCAAAACAGTAATAATGTATGCTCCATTTTTTCTCCTTTGCACACTAAAAAAACTGAACACTGACCACTGCTTCTCACTTCTCACTTCTCACTCCCTACTATCACTCACTTTCTTATTCCCCCCAATTGCACATTCAACAAAGACAAAGAATACACAAAAGCCGGTATAGCCGTTCGCATCGCAGCATGATTTATCGTCAAAAACCAGAACGCCACAAAACACAATAAAAACATATTGAACTTATTTTCTAGGTACAGCACCAAGGGCGTGATAATCAAAATCAATAAACCAACGATACCAAATGATCCGTGCTCCGCCAGCATCCGCGTAACTTCATCATGAGATACAGCAAAATTTCCAGTTACCACCTCGCGAACTTCAGCGCCTTTAGCAACCCCAACCCCAAAAACAGGATTATCCAGAAACATATCAATTTCAGTGGCCGCTATATCCCCTCTACCGCTAAACTGGTTTGGTTTTTCCCTTCCTTTGGCGTCTTGATTGGCATATCTGTTTTTAATTAAGCCACCTGTCTGTACAGAGGTATAAGTCCAAGTCACCATCATCGCCAAAGCAATAACTACCATAATATAATGCAGTTTTACTTTCCCTCTAAAATTAGATTTAAGATACAAGAAGGACAACAATAAAACGATCATCAGGAAACCCGTAATCATCCCGCCACGAGAGAAGGTAACCATCCCTCTAAAACTAATGTTTAAAGCGATAATCAAATTGAGTATCAACATAAATTTTGATCTGGACTCTAATATAATCCTTGAAAAAAAAATAAACATCCCCAACCCTAAAAAGGTAGCCACCTGATTAGGTCCAAATCCTCCCGAGGTCTCAAAATTAGACTGGGTACCTGTAATTACATCCCTAACATTTGGAGTATATAAAGTCAAATAAACGGCGCAACTGAGGATAGGAAGTCCTATGCACAGCAACAACGAATTCATCTGCTCCAATGAAATTTTTCGTCTATAGGTATACAAAGAGGTCACTGCCAGACAGACTGGCCCAGAAATATTAAAGGCAATGGTCTTCCTAATATTAGTATCAAAATTCAAAACAAAACTGGAAATAACCACACCGGGAACTAGCAATAATAAGAAGAGCCAATAGGGAGTTGCGCCTTTGGAGAAACCGCTAAAATACATCCCCATCAAAATAAAAAACATCACCCCGTACTTAGAAAACTCATAACTAATATTTCCTCCTGTCATTCGCAATAACACTTCAGCGCCTGCTATATAAGCCGCCGCCATCAAGGCCTCATTATTACGGTTTTGGGTTTTTATTACAAAATAAGCCCCAACTAAAAACATCGAGTACCCATATAGCTTAGCGGCGAAAGGAACTACGAAAATCCCAATACCAATCGCCACATGAGATAGAATTAAATACAAATAGAATTGTTCTTCTTTTTTCATTTACTATGCTGTTGCAACCACTTTAAATATTGTTTTATAATCTTTTCTTCTGAGTAACTATTTAAAATTGCTTGATAAAGTGCGGCTCCAAAATCATCTCGAAGCGGCTCATTTTCTATCAGTTTAACTAAGGCTGCACAAAACAACTCTGCATTTTGTGGAACTACAAAACCATTCTCACCGTTTTGAACCACCTCAGGTATTTCCCCAACAGCTGTAACTACCACCGCTTTTTTACCCCTTCCATATTCGAGCAAAGCAACGGGCAAGCCCTCTGATTTAGATGTTAAAACACAAATAGCTGCTTGCTGCACTATGTTTTCAACATCATTTTTACTGCCATAAATAAAGACTCGGTCTTTCAGGCCATATTCCACAATCAGCTTCTTAATTTCAGCCGAATAGGCATCTTCAAAATCTTTTCCCACCAAATGAAACGTCCATTCGGGATGTAGTACTCTAAGTATCTTCGCAACTTCCAATAAAAGTAAATGATTTTTTTGCGATCTTAAATTAGCCAAACATACTATCCGTTTACCTACCTCCCCTTTTAAAACGGTGTTCCGTTTAATCCCGTTTTCTTTAGTTGCGAAATTAGCTAAATAAATAGTATTCTTAAAATGCATCTTTTGCTCTACCCACTGTTTTAATTTTTGATTGACACTAATCACTCCTTCAAAAAAAGGAAGTGACAATCTAAGAATAAATGTAGGTCTTAAATTCAAAAACTCACTTTCCCCATAATGATCATGCCATAATACTCTTACCGAAGGATGAACTAACTTTAAAAGAAAAGCTAAAAAGAAAGAGCTGCTGTGTGCATGAACTACAGACACTTGGTTTTCCACAACATAGCTTTTTAAAACGAATAGTGCTTTCAAATCAAAACTTCTTTTCTTATTTAAAAACAAATAAGAAACTTGTGCCTTCAGTTGTCCTTTCAAATCACCTTCTTTTCGAGTTGTTACAAGTCCTGAAAAAGAAATCACTCCTGCCAAGGCATTCGCATAATTGACTGCCATCCGTTCGGCACCACCAGCATCAAGAGAGTCAATGAGTTGAAGTATGCGCATTAGACTATTTTTTTTTTAGAAGAATATTAATACTACCGGCCATTAGTTCTTGCTCATTAAACTTGCTAAAATCTTCATGAATGGCTAATTCACTGAATTTTTTATACTCTTCTGTATTAGTATTAATCGCACTATGTTCAAGAGAAATAATTTCGAAATCACCCTTAAATATTTCTAAGTATTGCGGAAGCCTTAACCTGTTATGGTAATCAAATTTTGTTTGAATATCATCCCAGTCTTCCTGACTATATTTTAAAAAATCTTGTAGGGAAAGTGATGAGTCAGTATAAGAGCGATGATCACTGGGCGAAATTAAATGCAGTATGTAACTTCCCGACATCAAAGCGCAATTGAAAAACTCATGCATTTCAATAATGCTTTCGACAGGCACATGCTCTAAAACAAATCGTGACACCACTAAATCAACATCATCTAAATTACCATCACATATACTTGTTTTAGGGAAATAGGTCAATGTTTTATGCAAAGGGTACTTTGCTCTACTTTCTATTTCAAAGGTCTCAGAATTACTATAGTAATCATTAACTTCCTTTATTTCTTTTGTATTATAATGCTCGTTGATGTCATACGTATCAACCTTTCTTGCTTTACCTTCTAGAATTAATTGATAGGGTAAAATAGGCAGCCAACCTGAACCCAATTCTGCGATTTTCATATTTTCTAAACTAAGATTATTTTTCTCCAAAATTCTACAAATAGTAGTATAGCTTAGCTTTGTTGATTTAATTTTATCTTCAAATGTTTGTTTACTTCCTATATCTTGTAAAAGATGATATAGAGAATATCCTAAGCCGTCAGGAAAAATTGAAAGTATTTTAAATATTCTAGTTTTTAAACGATGATTCATTCAATATTATTTTTTTTATTTCTTGTTCAAAAATATCAACTGTATATTTTGTTGACCAATTTATGGCTCCTTGGCTTTTCAAATCAAAATCAACTTGATTTTCAATAATTAATTGCACGATCTGGGCGTCCTTTTCTAAATCCATAGTTAAAATAGTACCCCTATTGCCATAGTCCAACATAAAAGGGACACAAGAAACAGAAGTTGCCAAAGGTACACAACCCCAGAACATGCCTTCAGCTATCGCTTTCGGCCAACCTTCGCTTTTTGAAGGTAAAACTACAAAATGACTGTCTTGATAGGCCATTTTTACCACCTCTTGATTTTGATTTCCTTTAAAAAAAACAATTTCAGCTAAATTATGCAAAGCAACATAGCGCTCTAAGTGGTCTCGTTCTATTCCTTCACCAAAAACAGTTAACCTAACATCAAACCCTTTTTGAGCTAGTTTTTCGACTAATTGAATTGCATACAAAGTATTTTTTCCAGCTACCAACACACCCACAAAAACGAAATCAAGTGTTCTTTTGAGATCTTTAGTTTTTATTGATTTTTTATCGGCTTCAGCATAGGTTGCTGTAAAAAATGGAACTATATTTTTAGACTGATTTTTCCATTCGCCATAAACCAGCACCTGCATATTACGTGTTATGAATATATTCGATAAAATCCATTTTTGAAGTTTATATGTCCATGGCTGCTTAGCTTTTGGATCCCAATTTCCGGCATATTTAGCTGTCTTTGGTTTAGCTGGAAAAAGGATTTGAACTAAACACCCTAGTAATCCAATATTTCCCGGACAACGCAAATGAATGTGATCGGCTTTTTGCATCGCTTTATAAATCTGCCAGCTTATTTTGGGTATTTTATAAATCGAAAGCAAAATCGTTTTTAGGCTTAAAACATCAAAGCCTGCAATGGGCATCAATTCAATGTTTTCGTGCTTATAACTGGCGTCAATAGGGGTTTTGGCAGACTTCGCTATTGGCGCCACCAGAATCACTTCATCCGCATTCCTGATCCAACTGTTCATTTCCCGCACATAGGGTGCATAGGCAAAATATTGTTTTTTTTGCAGCAGATGGGGCACATGAGTGATGATGGCAAAAATCATTGGCTGATATTGGGTTGGGAATTCGTATTTCTATTGGTAAATATATTACTAAATATACTGATTATCAAGACCACAATTCATTCTAAAACAGATTGATCTGATGCAGTACTTCGAGATTGGGCAGAGATTGAACAGATTTTGGCGAATATCTATACCCCATTTTATGGCTTGATCGATTTATTGGCAGAACCACCCATTATCGCATTTCACTACTTTTTACCCACAATAATATGGCTTGCTACAGTTATTAAGATGCTTTTTGCACGTCGAATTTAGACAAGACTCCCAATACCTCCTCCAGATTTAAACCATAATAATGGCAATATTCCTTTATAGTCACTTTCTGATGCGGTTCTTTGTTGAGGGCTCTTTTCAAGTTTTGAATTTCCTTACGGGCATAGCTTTCACTTTTATCGGTGAGCATCCTGATATCGTTTGGGTAAATTACTATTCTTTTCATTTTAAACAGCTTACACAGCCTTTTATTTTACATCGAATATAAAATTAGAGAAGCTTCGAGTATAAACAAATTTTACTTATTAACAATGCTTTAGCGTACAATTTCCCCTCCTTTCACAAACAATGCAAAACAAACACAAAGAGCATCATTTTAAATTTTAGCACGATCACCACTAAACAAGAAATGATACAAAATGATACAAAGGCAAATTATTCCATTTGTTGATAAGTTATTAGAGCCTTCGATAAAAATGGGATAACCATCGGTGACCGATCACAGTAAATCTAAAGCTAAAATGGTATCCCTTGTATCTATCGCTCAGGGATCAAATATATTTATACCTTTTTTTTGTTTTGGCAACTTCCTAAATGTATTTGCTTTTTATAGCGGTTTGTTGCAAGTATCTTGCGGGATGGTTGCGGGTATCTAGGGGTGTCTCAGATGGGGCGTCTTCCAAAATAAAAAAAGTGATTCTCAAACAGGAGTTAGTAATGGGTCAAAAGTGATCCAAACGGTAAAAACAGCCCTAGTCCGTTTTAGCAGTAAAAACCATAAAAAAAAAGCAGTTACAATCCAATACCTTTAAATGTTTCCAAAGCGCTCCCAACGGTACCCAGTCTTTGTATGTCTGAAAAAAGCAGTCTAGTTTTGGTCCAATATAAATCCATAAAAACAAAAAAAATGGGAAAACTAAAAGGCATTATCAAGTTAGAAGGAACGTTTGACGGTTTGACTTTTTACAAGAGTCCCGATGGTTACATGGTGCGAACCAAAGGCGGAGTGAGCAAAAGCAGAATCATGAACGATCCTGCTTTTGCCAGAACGCGAGAGAACATTAATGAGTTTAGAATGAATGTGCAAGCGGGCAAGCAATTGCGCAATTCGATTGGGCCTTTGCTGAACCGGGCCAAGGATTCGAAGCTATCGAGCAGGATGTTCAAGCTCATGAGCGACATCAAGAATTATGACAGCAGTTCGATACGCGGGCAGCGGGCAGTTCACAAGGGAATTGCCACCATCGACGGCATGCTGCTTTTAAGGGGATTTGACTTTAATGCAAGAGCCCGATTACCGACAGTGCTTCATGCTCCTTATTCGGTGGACACTGCCACGGGAACGATAGCCATTCCGGACTTTGTTGCAGGCGAGCAATTGTCAACTCCCGAAAGTGCCAGCCATGTGAGTTTTCGTTCGGCATTTGTGAATCTGGATTTTGAGACCGGTCTTTTCGAGACTAGTTATAGCCCTGTCAGTAATTTGCCCATTAGCCTTACTGAGAGTTCATTGAATTTGGTTCCGGCAGGAATTCCGGCGGGAATAGGCAGCCAATTGCATCTGTTGTCTATTGAGTTTTATCAGGAAGTCAATGGCGTGCAGTATCCGCTAAACGTTGGTGCCTTTAATGCCTTAAACATAGTGGAGGTGATTTAAATGTTATTGGTTTCAGTTTGGCTGTTATCCGTTTACTGCCAGCTCATAGCTCAGCAGCTGATTTTGGACGGAAGACTGGCTGCAAAGGATTAAGCGACCCCGCTGAAAAAGCGGGGTTTTGTTTTTGACTTAGCTATATGCTCTTTAATTAGTATGTTGTGGTTTATTAATAAACAAACTCCACCAGCCTACTGTTCGTCCTAAAGCTTCGCTCCAAGCCTCTTTTTTCTTATCCGTACTTACTATATTACTAAATCGTACCAGTATCAAAAGTATCGTGATAGCATGCCATTTGAATTGATCTTTCCACATGGGATTGGGGTTCTTGATTCGCCAAACGTACCAGCCATTTCGAACCACCATTTTCCCGTATAGGTATGGATCAGGTCTTCCTGATTCATCATGAAAATGATTTAACTGTACTTTCGTATTAATTACATTTGTCCCAAACTCTAAGGCTCTGATACTAAAATCAGCATCTTCATACAGCCCATATCCTTCAAAATAAGCAGAAAACCGAATAGAATCGAAAACTTTTTTTCGAAAAGCAAATGACATCCCTACCAACAAATCCACTTCATAGATTGTAGCAGTCAAAGGAAACCCACAGGTTCTCCCATGAGAATAATCAGGCATCTTACCTGGCAGAACATTTGACTGCAAACCCAAATAATTACGAAGCACATTTCGCTGTCCTTCCTTATACACAAAACCTTCAAATTGAAAATACTTGTATTTATTGTACTTTCTATGTGCTTCAATTGGCTTCCATCTATTTTCATTAATCGCAACCCCGCCCACTCCTGACACAAAATCATTTTGTTTGAATGTTTGAATCAATTCTTCAAAATAATTAGGCAATAATTCGGTGTCGTCATCCAGAAAACAAACAACATCTGTATTTTCACCGACCCTTTCAATCCCATAATTTCTTTGCCTGGTTAAGCCGCGATGCTCTTTTGGAACATGGAAATAAGTCAAATTTTCGAATGCTTGCTCTTCCAAAATCAAGGCTGCCCCTGAATTTGTAGACCCATCAATTACTAGAATCTCATTTGGATACCATGATTGCTGCTGAACCGATTGCAATAATTGAAGCAAGGGCTTGGGACGCATATATGTGCAAATGATCAGACTAAATTTCATTTTGTTCCTTTAACTGATTAGCCCAGAATACGCTGGAATTCCATTGTTTTTTAAAATTTGAATAATATCGATAAGGATTCTTAATTTTTTGATGTTTAAAATATTTTAAAAACAAGATTGTTTTATAACCCAATATTTGTTCTTTCGTTTTGTGTAAAATATAGCTTAACATTACTGTCGGCGATGGTTTTGGCTGTATTAAATCATTTTGCCATTGTAAAATAGGTTTCGTCCTGAATCCACCTATTGGAGCTTTTAAATGTAAAATATGCGGTTCCGGCAGATAAATAACATCTTGTCCCAAATTACGTAATTGCATTCCAAAATCAACATCTTCACCATATCCGAATTCTAAACTTGTATTAAAGCGTATGTTTTCTAATAGGTCTTTTTGGACAAAACTATTACCTGCACCAAAAGTTGACCATTGCTTAATTTTTAAATGAACTTTAGATTCATGATTTTGTATATAACTGGTTGTTGCCACAAAAACGCCATATTGCCTTATTCTTGACATCACATCAGCTAATAGTGTTTCTTCAAACCGATTATCATCATCAGCTAGAAAAACCCACTCACTTACCACCTCATTCAATGCCACATTTCTGGCGTTGCAAACTCCTGCTTGGTGGGTAAAAATGTGTTTTATTTCAAAAGGCCAACTTTCAGTTTTCAGATAGTCCAATTCACTTGCGGTTCCTTCCTGCGGATTTTGTTCCACAACAATTACATGAACTGGCAAATGAGTTTGTTTGGCTAAATCTTTTAAAACATCATACAAATAATTCTTTCTACCAATTGTGGGAATGATCACATCAATTGTTCCTAACGCTACTACTTTTCTTGAAGATTGAATTTCTATTGAAGTAAAATCAATATGCAATTGATTTCTATTTCTAAATAATACACTTCTAAGTAACGAAAATAAAGGGAACTTCTTTTCATAAACTAATACATTAAAAAATAACAAAAAAGCCCAACGTGTACGATAATGCTGCTTTACAAATTGAAATAGCTTCGCACTGCTGCCACATTTACGGGAAAGAACAACTTCATTTTCAAGCAAAAGTTTTGGTTCCGAATAACAAAATAATCCTTCAGGCATTCCTACTTTAGCTACCGAACTTAAAAAATAATTAAAATCTCCTTTGAAAGATAAACTCCTCTCAAACTGTAGTAAAACAGAAGAATGAATTCCCCCAACATCACTACTCATTCGCCAAGTGGGAAAAGCTATATTTCTATTGATTTTAATAAAAGGGGATTCTTCTACATAACCAATAGCTTCGGGTAAATAACCCTCTACAGTAGTGCAATAAGAGGTCATTATTTTGTGATGGTGAAATATGGAGTCGAAAGCTGTGGTATTCAAAGACACTTGGAGTTCAATAGCGCACCATACCAGCAAATCATTTGGATATAACTTTGCTAACCGAAGTAAAATAGAACCAACAGCATTTGAAGAAAACATTAAGTCTTCACTATCTCGAATTATTTTTACAACTTGATTATTCTTATGGTAAACTACAATCATATTTCGATATATTCTTACTAACTCTTAGCTTCAAAGTTTATACATTCCCAGCAATCACTTGCTGATAAAAATTGATATTCTCTGCGCATTTTTTCTCAATATCAAAAACCTTTTCAACTTGTCGTCTTGCTTTTCTTCCAATTTCTAAAGACAAGTATTTATTCTCAAGTATTTGAATGATTTTATCAGCATACAGGTCATGATTTGATGGATGAACCAAAAAACCACTTTTTTCGTCTTCCATCAACTCTTGAGCCCAACCAATATTACTATTCACTACAGCTTTTTGCATCGCCATGGCTTCAATAGTAACCATGCCCAAGGTTTCGGCATAGCTGGGAAACACACATACATTGGCCTTTTGTATGTAGGCTTGAACACCTGCATATTGAATCTGCCCTAAATAAGTCACTTTGGAGCGCAGTTCTATAGGAAATTCTTGTTCGAGCATTCGCCAGGTTGAATCCTTTCCCGTTTTAATATCGGCAGAGTCTCCCCCTATCAGCACTAAATGCGCGTCGGGCTGTTGCGTCACCACTTTTTTAAATATTTCAGCTAATTCAAAAACGCCCTTTTTTCGGATCAGGGTACCTACATATAAAACCAACCCCTGTTCAAAAACTTCGGGTTGTTCGTTTTTAAATTGCAATAAATCTAAACCATAGTGGATGGTTTGTACTTTTTCTTGTGTTAGGCCAAACAAATCGGCAGAAAGTGTTCCCGCAAATTTTGTAGGTGCAATATAACCTTGTGCATTTCGAACAGCTAGGGTTTCAAACCAGCGATTTTTCCATTTTTGTTTGCGTTTTTCGAGTTTGCAAAAATAAGTATCACTACCATGAAAACGAATTACTAATGGAATCTTGAAACTCATAAAAGCTGTAATCCCAGTCCAATCAGCTGCTTCCATCAGATCGATCTTATTCGATTGTATAATGGCGTTACAATAGTTTTGAATGTGTTTTCGATAAAAAAACCATTTCCCAAAAGCAAATCTTTTATCAGCTATCAGATGGAATGAAATTCCCTTTTCTTCAAATACCTCTGACTGCTTCTGTCCATAAATAAAAACAGTAACTTTCACCTCTTGTTGTACTAAAGCCTGTGCTAAATTCTTGATACTAGTACCTATTCCAGCAGCATGGTGGACTTTATAATGGGGATATTCGGGTGTAAGAAAAGCAATGTGCATGATGATTATTTCAAGATAGTTTCAATTCCTTCCCAAATTTTCTCTGATGCTTTAGTGGGTTCAGTTCCCACCACTATATTAAACCATTTTTTACCAACAAGAACATTGGAACTTTTACCGTCTAAAATAGACTTCACTATTGGCGTCAATTCTTTTTTATCATACACAAATAAAGCCGCTTCTTTACTGGGCATCGAACGGAAATGGATGTATTGGTAGTTTTGACCAATATCTCTAATTCCATTTTTCAATTGGGGTTGCTCATAGTTAAAAAACAAGCACGATTTATTATGTGCGACAAAATCAAACACCATAGAGGAAGCGATGTTTCCCACAAACTCCGTATGATGGCAAATATTAGCTTGTAAGGCAAAATCTTCCTTGGTGGGCATAATTTCATTCCAACTCGTCCCAATAGGTCGCCATAAAGGATCTATAGAGACAATTACATCCCTATATTTTGTTAGGACTGAGTTATAACGTGTCGTAAAATCGACTGGGCACTTTCTATAAATGACTCCTAACTCATAACCTTGTTGATTCAATTCACGCACTGAAAGCGCCAAATCTTCAAGATAATACTGATCTAAAGGCGAAGTCACAATATCATCTCCAGAGAAACAGATGTATCTTTTACCCGCATCTAAATTATGTCGCTTATAAAAATCGGATTTGCTTTGTAATAAGCTGCTATCAAAATGACTTTCAAATTGAGGTGTTCCCGTTACCATTATTTGTTCTGGTCCTACATAAGTGCAATATTGTAGCAATTCCATTTTCATATAATCACTCCAAACGAAGTAATAGTTGGGCTCTATTAAGGTAGTCGCTTTAGGTAAATTATCCCAAGAAAAAATAAAAGTTGCGGTGGGAATCCCTAAATCTTGAGCAGCTAATAGCGGTGCAATCGCTTGCGTAGGTCTGGGATTAGTACAAAACACAATGTCGGGTTGATGCTTTTGCAACTGTTTTTTACAATACGCATACTTTGTTGTCGAACGTTCTATTTCTTTAATTCGTTCTCTAATCATTTTTACACCCTTTTCATTTGATTTTGTAGCTACAAGATAATCTACATATAAACTTTTGAATGCGTTTTTAATTCCCCTATAAGATTGTGGAAAATTATAGGTATTATAAACAATTTCCTTATATTTTTTATCAAAAAGATTTAACTCACATCGTTTTCTGGCACGTGTAAATATAGTGGTTAGCGGATGCAACTGGTGGTTTTCGATTTTGAGTTCTTCAAAACCCAATTCGCTTTTAATTTGAAAAGGTGTATTGTTCCAATACGTAATGTCATACCCCAATGCAGTTCCAATGGCATTAAAATTCGTTAAAGCGAAATTCCGCAATCCGACTCCATCGGGTAAAAACACAAAGACTTTTTTACTCATTATAATACTACTTATATTATTTATTTAAAAGGACATACGTCCATCAGATCGTCTCTTAAATTTTCGATAACTGCTTGACTAGGCAATGTAGGATATTTTTTAAATAATTCTTCTAGCTCACCTTCAGAAAAAGCAGTTGTTTTTATTTCCGATAGGTATACATCCATTTGAACCGATTCCATATAGTCGTGATATTTAACATCGTCCCCAAATACCTTATTTGAAAATTTCTGCCATACAGCCGGAATACCGTATGCATGAGCTACAATAATTCCATGCAAAGAAGAAGAAATAATGCGTTCACATTGCAAAAACTCGATTGTCTTACTTTCAATATCATTGGTTATCATATCAATTAGATGCACCTCTGTATCATCAATAAACCATTCTTGAACTATTTATAATCGTTATAGTGCGGTACCAACCCGTATTTGTATTTCTTTTCAACTTTCGAATTAAAATACCTGGGCAATAACAATGCAGGATCACCATACACTTCAGGAACTTCAAATCCTGAATTCAAAAGGAATTGGCGAGTTTGAGGTCCGCGAACTGCTAACTAAGTAGCATTTTTAATTTTTGCTTTCTTATCGATAATACCGCTTCCCCAAACGATACATTTAGGATTCACATTAGAAAGAATGCTGCCAATGGTCACATAAATTGGACTGCACCAATCGTATATTGAAAATTTCTTCGGCCACGCAAATTGCACTTTCTTAGCTGATATTTTTTCGACCAGGTATTTACCCAAAAGATCTCCATAATTTTCTCTGGATTTGCCTTGGATAATTTTTTCATTCCACCAAAAAAGTCGAATTCTATTTGAAGATCGTGTCAATTATTATGCTTTTTTGTTCTTTAATTTATCACGTTGTACTTGTTCAATAGGCAATATATCAGTTTTTTTAAAACTTAAAGCACTATGAACGGCATTCAAATCACGTGAAAGTTTTCGCAAACCCATAGGTTCTAAGGAAGCGGCATGATCAGTTCCTTTCCACGTTCTGTCTAAGGTATAATGTCTTTCGATGATATTGGCTCCTAAAGTGTATGCTGCAATATCTACCGCAATTCCTAAATGATGCCCGGAAAAGCCTATGTATTTCACTTTGCCACCATATTTTGCTTTTAATAAATTAATGTCCAAAAGACAGACATCTTCAAAAGGAACCGGATAACCAGAGGTGCAATTATACAGTACCAAATCCATGTTCCTTCCCTTTTCAATAAAATAATTCACCAAAATTTCTGTTTCATTTTTGGTGGTCATTCCAGTAGAAATATGAATTTCGCCTCTATAATTATCACATAACCAGCCTAGCATTTGATAGTTGTTATTACAAGCCGAAGGTATTTTAATAAATTCAGGATTTAAAGAAGCAATTTCTTTGGCTGATGTAGTGTCCCAAACTGACGTTGAATACGTAATTCCGATTACGTTGCAATATTCTTGTAATTCGCGATGTTGATCCACATCAAATTCTAGATATTCTCGATGTTCGCCATAAGTATCTCCATAAGAATTAGTCGAATTGGGATGAGGAGCGTAGTATTGCTCTTCGGTTAATAATTCTTTATTATTTCTTTTTTGAAATTTAATAGCATCTACATTGCAGAAAATCTTGGCGATTTTTATTAATTCCTTGGCAATATCCATGTCTCCTTTATGATTACAACCAATTTCGGCGATGACATATGGTTTATGATAATTATTCATATCTTTTGTTGTACTTCATTAATATCTCACTAACTTCTCTTATCGCACCATTAGCTGAATTATGTGTTAAAATATAATCTGCATGTCGTTTCACCACTTCTGTTCCATTAGCCGGACAAAAAGACCAACCTGCACTGCATATATTTGCCAAATCATTGACATCATCTCCCACATAGGCAACTTGGTCATAGCCTATCTTTTTATCTTTAAGGAATTGGGATAATAACGCATACTTATCTTTGACTCCAAGGAAGATATGATTTATTTGCAATTTTTTCATACGTTCCCCAACTAAGGCTGAATTTTCGGAAGTCATTACAACCACTTCAACCTTGTTTTCTCTTAGTATTTCGAGTCCCATTCCATCACGCATATCAAATTTTTTCATAAGCTCTCCTTCGGCTCCAAAATATACGCAACCGTCCGTAAAAACGCCATCAACATCCAGAACTAAATAGTCGATACGGTTATGACTTTTCCTTTTTTGTAAGCGTTGTGCGAGTAGTTGTTCGACGATTTCCCAATCTGTATTACTATCAATTTCTACATAACTAGCCTCGTCCATTTCGACCAAACCTATTTTACCACTGAGTCGGTTTTTAGATTTCGAAAAAACAGTTTTTGTGGTGGCGTAAACAGCTCCATTTTCGACCAAAAGACCTTGAAAGTCTTGACGTCTCGGTCTATTAAAAGGATCGTAATTTTGTGGCGTTCCATCTGGATTCCATGTAAAACGATGAGTTTTGACTACTGTTAAAGAGGAATCGTTATTTTCCTTTTCGATTTTATCTAAGACGGCATTGATATCACTCTCGGTGGTAAGCGGCGACGTGGCTTGCAACAAGCATAAAATATCAAAATCATGGTTTATAGCGGTGGCAAACTCGATCATCACGCTTTCGGTTGATGCGGTGTCGGTTGCGTTTTCGTCACTGCGGAGAAGCCCCTTTATTTTAGGATTCCAAGAGTATTCCTTTTCAATAAAACTCAAAATTTCGGTGTCGTCTGTGAATACATACACAGCATCCAAATTCGAAAAAGCAGCTTCCGATAGTGCCCAAGAAAACAAAGGCCTACCTAGTAGTTTCTTTTTGTTCTTGCCTGGTATTCCCTTGGAATCTTTGCGTAATGGGAGTATTGCTATTTTTTTCATTTATTATGCTTTATTAAAAATCAAATTTAGTGATTTGCTTTTTTTTTAGATTTGCTTATAATAATTCTTAAACTTAAGGATTCCAATAAATTTTAGTTAGTGAAATTTTTTCATAATTATCTAACTCCTGTTGAGTGAATCGATTTCTATTTTTTAAAATTTTGGGGATTGCTAAAAGCAAATTAATTAGAGCCCAACAGATCGCTACTAGTGCTCTGTAATCTCCTTTTAAAACTTTTAATTTAAATTGCATGAAGATTGAATATGCCATTTTCCTTGGAACTAACCTACTGGGATAAAATAGAAAATACAAATACCATCCTGATCGCAAGGAACGTTTTAGTCGGAGCATGTAATCTTTATTCTTTTTTCTGGCTTTTAAATCAACACGATGATGTACTAAAACATCTGGCACATAATGAATTTCCCAATTTTTCTTGAACAAATGATAAGAGGCAAAATTTTCTTCACCATAAAAAACAAACCATTCGGGATAATTTGGAATATTATGCCAACTTTTCATACGCCATACATGACCGCATCCTACATATCCTTGAACTCTTTGCGCTTTTTCATTAGTTTTTGTAGCTGATGGTAATGTAATACCCCAAAATATACGAAATGTAATAAGTCCGCACTGGGGGGTGTTTTCAAAATAGGTACTTATCTTTTTTATTGGAAATTCGGTAACAAAATGTGCGTCATCATCCAAAGAAATGGCATATAGTGCTTTTGAATCATTTAGCATTTTGTTCCTACAAAACAAATAGCCTTTAGAAACCTCGTTTCGTATTACATTAATATTTGGATAATTCTCAACCACAAACTTATAAGTTCCATCTGTTGAACCATCATCAAATACAACACATTCTACTGTTAAGTTATCAATCAAATAACTGATCTTATTTAAGGTGAGTTCTAAATCTGATCTTCGGTTTTTAGTACATATAAGAATTGATACTTGCATTTAGAGTAGATTAACGTTATGATACAAACCTACAATTTTAGGTTGGAGTTTCGCTCTATTAAAATGTGCATCAACATAATTTACATTATATCGTTGTGCTGCTTCTCTCAATACTAATCTAGTTAATCCTTCGGTAATTAAACGTGCTATTTCGGTAGTATCAAAAGGATCTTCTATCAAAAAACCATTTACACCATGAGTAATAACCTCTTCAGATACACGACCCGGATTGGATTGTATCGGAAATGCGCCCATACCCATGGCTTCCAGTAAACTGTTAGGCATGCCGTCAGATACACTGTTTCCTACATACAACATAGATTTTCCCATTTTTTGAAGTAATAATTGATTTGAAACAAAAGCATTTCTTGAAATAATTTCTACTTTTTTATGCTTAAAATAGTTTGATTGTTTCAAATGATTTACCACATTTTCATCAGCACTATAGATTAAAAAATCAATAGATGAATCTAAATCAATGAATTCGATTGCTTTAATAACCACTAAAGCTTTACCTATTCCGTCATCGTAGCCCTTAATACAAATGGTTTTTTTATTGGTTGTGGGTTGAATAAATATATTCTCAATTTCAATTCCTCCATTACCTGGAAAAGTCCCTAAAAAAGTATTAGTAAACCCCAACTCTTTAGCAATTTTATGATCTCGAGCGCAATCTGTAATTAAATAATTAGTTCGTTTAAGGAAAGTCTTTGCTTCTACCTCCGTAACTCCTAAGTTTTTAAAATTAAACAAATCACTCCCCCAAGAGGAATAGATAAAAGGAATCTTGTTTTTATTCATTACCGATAAAATAGGTAAGCCAGCTAACTGCATTTCAAAACAATGTACAATATCAGGTTGAATTTCCTTGATTTTTTTATCAAATACAACAGCTATATCTCGTTCATTTATTTTTCGAATAAAAGTATACCATTTAGAGTAATTAGATTTAATTTTATTTCTAAATGGAAAATCCCAACGCAACTTCCATCCTTTGATTTGATGAACCCAATTGATTCTCTCCACCGCTAGACCACCATCAGTACTGTCAAACCAATACACTTCATGACCTGAATCTTTCAACTGATTGACCCACTGAAAAAAATGATGATTGGGAATGGATACCATTAGGATTTTCATTTGAATTAAATTTAATGATGATTAGTGTATAAAAAAGTACTTGCAAAATTTCATGAATTATGTTAACGACTACTATAGTTTTCCATTACATCAAAATTGGATTTACAATATTATGATTTTCTGGTGTATAGATTACCCCTTTTATTTGATTATAAAGATGAGAAAACTGTGAATTAAAACTACTACTAGATTGATCAATAAAATAAATCAAATTATTATCAATATACTCTTTATATATTTGTTTTCCAATTGAACTTATAATGATGGAAGGAACTCCCATCATTTTAGCTTCAATTACACTTCCTGAGAAAGCAGTAATATGAATAACTGTTTTACTCATAATTTCTGGCAAAGGGACTTCCTTTGCATCATGAATGTCATATTTGCTTTTGTCAACTCCTAAATTATCCAAATGAAGTTGAATATCATCTATACTAAACTCATTTCTAGGGTGAAGTCTAATTGCCCACGAACACTCGGAATCATTTATAGATTCTCCTAGGTTTTTATTAAACATTTCCGATAATGGCATCAGATTCAAAGTATATAAGATTAGCTTATTTTTAGGCTTTAAATTACTGTTTTTTTGTTTCCAATACTGCAAATAAGGCTGCCCTACAACTTTTGCAATAATATTCGAAGTATTTTTGGCCCAATAATCTATGTATACTTTTGATTTTTCGTCCCAACTCCAATATTGTTTGGGCATAATATTGAAGCCCTCCAAAGGCATTTTTGTCCATGTTGAAAAAACCATATGTGTATTTGATTGTGTGCCGTGTTGAAAATCTATTGTATTTATTTCCAAATCATTAGCCGCCAAAACAGCAGCATATAAGTTATCCCAACCATAATATCCCGAAAAAACAACCTTATCAGGTTTTACTTTTAAATAAAATCTTTTATAAAAAATAACCAAATTTTGTATTTTAGTAGACCATTTTAGTAGATCATTTATCGTGATCTTTAACATTTTTGTATTTTCTATCTCATCCTCAACAACGCTTAGAAATTCTTGATAATCATTTAACGAATAATTATTTCTTTGGGACTGGAATTGAATCTTTAATTTCATAACTAATTTAAAATCCTCAAGTAACCGTTCCAACGGTATAATCGCTTTTTGATTATAATTATGTTGATATACTTTTTGATATTCCATCATATAGACTTTCTCTTCTAATTGATGATGAGAAACCATAGCGTCAAAAAATCTATTAAAATAAAATCGACCCTGTTTTACCCGATGAAAATGAGCTCCAAAAAAAACAATTTTCTTTTTCTTTAAAGAAAGAAAAAAAGATTCAACTCTAAAAAGACCTGTGACTAAGTTTAACGCTAATTTCAGGTTATCAATCCATTTTTTATCTATTTTATTTTTACGATTATCATTAGCACTATTGTCAGTATTTGGCTCTAAATTAGAATTCCTAAGTAATAAAAAGTATAATTTTATTCGAACATAAGGCCAAATATGAATCCCGTTTACAATCCATTGATCAACCTCAAAACTTGATTCTAATGCTAGAATTTTTTTCTTAATAAGCAATTGACTTTGGCTCATATTTATAAATCTTATTCTCTCTTAATTATTTAGCTTATAAATTAGCTTTAAATTTCAAGGTTACTCTATGTTTCAATTGATTTTATAATACTATCGTTCAGTTAGAAATCGTTATTATTTCCGTTTCATAAAATTCGATATTGGTTTCTTCAAACCACTTTTATCTAACACTTTTATCATGAATTTACGATAATTGAAATGCGAACGAGTCTTAATGCGCTTATTTTTAATCCTATTTTTTTCTTTAATTGCAATATCAATAAGTTCTATGTTTGGCTCAATAAAAACGTATTTTTCTTTTCTTAAATACCAAGTCGGAAACCAACAGTACGAATCATCTTCTTGTCCATCCGTCACTGAGAGTTTAGCTCCAAGCTTTAATACAAAATCATTAACAGCCCACTTAACTAATGGCCAGTCATCATGATAATCATCTCCTGCTAAAATACCTCCTACTTTTAATTTTTTGTACCAATCAATAATTGTTTTACCGCCTTCCTCTCCTTTATGGGCATATCCATCGATGTATATAAAATCAAAATAATTATCATCGAATATGTCATAAGCTTCCTCAAATGTCATTCTTAAAAGTCGATAGTTAACAACATCTAACCCTATATGTCTTAAGGCTCTCTTATACTCTTTGGTATTATGAATATCTCCATATTAGTCAACACCAAAAAAAAGTTTAAACTTACCGCTATCAACCATTCGTTTAGAATAAATTCCTGTCGCAACACCTAATTCAATGCCTACAATACCATTACCATCGAACTCGTTTGCAACTTCATGCCTTAACATCCTTTGCTTTATCTCGATTTCTATATTTGGCCTTTTCTCTTTTGCAATCTTAAAAATGTAGGGGCTATTCAAAAACATATTTTAAATTATAGTATTGTCTTTCAAAATTTATTCGGTTTATTAATAACAAATCGAATTAAAAAAAAGAATCTTTTAAATATATAGTATAAATCTGCAATTGCAGAAACAACTAATCTATATAATGATCCAAATAAACCATTGACAATGTTTCTGAAACGAATGCCTTTATGCCATAATTGATAATTCCCAATTACATCATTTTTGAATCTAAAATAATTTTGACTTCTTGTTCTTTTTATGTCATAATGAAATATCGATTCCACAAATTCAATGTCAAACCCATTTTCCAATACTCTTTTTGTCCATTCTTTATCTTCAAAGGTAGCTACATCTTCTCTAAAGGGATATTTTTCCCAAACCTTTTTACTAAAAGCGGAACCCGAAAAGATAAGTCCTCCTTTATTAGGATCACCCTTTGCTTGTATTTTATTGATGAAATTTCTATAATCATTAGAATTATGTAAACATCTTAATCCTGCTAAATTTGGTTTTTCCTCCATTTTTTGTCTTATTAGTTTAAAAAAATCATGACTTACTGGATAGGAATGTGCACTAAAAATAACAACTATAGGTTGAGAGGCTTCACTGGCAGCCGTATTAGCACTACCTCCATAACTAAATTCTTCGATAGTTACAAATTTAGCTCCATACTGTTGAGCTACTTTTTGACTATTATCCGTTGAAAGATTATCAATTACAATAATTTCAGATATATCATTACAATACCTTTCTGTTAGATTTTTTAACAAAAAAGACAAAGCCTCTTGTTGATTTTTATTTCGAATAACTACTGAGATCATTTGCTTGTATTAGCTTTAGAAAATAATTGACAGAGCATTTTAAAAGGCTTCATGATTAATTTACCAATTTTATATTCTAATGAATTTTTAATTTGTTTCTTGCCCAAACGATGAGTTTTGATGTGATAAAAAAGTACTTCAGCAGTATGATCAAAATGTTTAATATAAATATCTTGATGTTTCCTGAATATATATTCCATATTAGTCTCAACATGATGGGCAAGCGTATCTGTTAACATCGACTTTTTCGCCTTTCTATAATAGAATAAAAATTCTTCAACAAACTGAAACTCCCATCCTCTTTTGGTTATATTTAACCAAAACTCCCAGTCTTCAAAACCTTTATTCATACTTTCATCATAACCACCTACTTCTTCCCAACATTTTTTTCTATATAAGGAAGAAGGCATTAATCTATTTTCAAACATTAAATTTCGATAATTAGAACCCGAAGCCTTATATTCTTTAATAATGTTTGATTTGTTTTTTATAAAAAAATAACGATAACAGGATACTATTGCCAGACGATGATTAGCTACTAAAACTGGTAACATTTTTTTTATATAATCAGCATGTAAAATATCATCTGCATCTAAGGCTAAAATAAATTCCCCTTTAGCATTTTTAATACCTGCATTCCTAGCTGATGGCAAGCCACCATTATCTTTATAAATATATTTGAAACGACTGTCATTACCCAGCCATTGTTTGACTACCAATTCAGTATTATCTGGACTACCGTCATTGACAATAATACATTCCCAATAGGGATACGTTTGATCTAACACTGACTGTAAAGATTCACTTAAGAAGTGAGCTTGTTTAAAGCAGGGAACGATTATAGAAACTAGTGTTTTCATTACAACTTAAATGTTTTTTTTTTTTAAAAATCGTAAAGGAGCCAAAAGCAATTGACCAATAGTATAATCTGCAGAATTTTTAGCTTTTCTCACATTGTTTTTTAAAAGCGTATTTTGACGAAGTAATTCAATTGCATAAAACTCAAAATGGGCTTCATATAGTGCTTTATGTTTCAAAAATATATACTTTCTTAATTCAAAATCAAATTTAACTAGTGCTGTTTGGTCTCTTGATATTGCTTTTTGTCTATATATAAACAAGGGCTCCTGAATGATGTGCATCATCCAATTATGGCTTAAAATGGAAATCCAGAACTCCCAATCTTCATAACCATTGGCCATTTTTTCATCATAACCAGATACCTCTTCCCAACATTTTTTTCTAAACATTGATCCTGAAATACCGTTGTTTTTTACAAGAAAATTTCTTGCTCCACCTCCTAGTGGTTTTTTTATTTCTTTTTCAAAAATATTATTTTTCAAAATTTTGACTAAGCAACCAACCACCCCAACTCTTTCGTTTTCATTTAACACTTGAATCGCCTTTTCAATAAATACTGGATCAAAATAATCATCTGCGTCCAAGTTCAAAATATATTCCGTTTGAGCTATGGCTATAGCTGTATTCCTCGTATTACTTACGCCTATATTTTCCTGATGAATTATATGTACATTGGGATGATAAATAGTTTTTAAAACATTTTTAGTTTCTTGTCCTGACCCATCATCCACAATAATAATTTCATCTGCTTGGATGGTTTGATTAAGAATCGAATCAACTGCTTTAATAATGTATTGTCCATCATTATAACAAGGAATAATTACGGTAACATTGCTTTTTAATTTCATTTTTTCAACCTATTTGACTTTTTAATCTTATGACCTATTGTGAACATATAGCACTAGATTATTTACATAAGTATTAAATTATACTTTAAAGTATTCCTTGTATAAAAATGAAAATAATATTTTTCTACGCCTGATAACAGGAAAATATTTTACACTAAGATAAGTAAACAGAAGTTTTGGCTGTCTGACAGAGAGCGAAGCCCAATATAATGTATCATTTAATAAACTATTCTTTTCTCTGAATCTTATAACCCAAAGCCATTTTAATATAACATCTATTTTTTTAATTGAAATTTGATTCCCAAGGCTCCAAGCCAGTATTGATTCATACGCTTTACCTGTATATTTCTTATATAGATCATCTCTTGTAAAAACATTGTCCTCATGCACACCTCTTAAAGCCAATGGTTCATCTATCACCCCCGATTGCAAACAACACTTTAAAGCCATTTTAAAAATAATATCCGAATCTTCAGCGACTAACAGTGATTCGTTTAAAAAGCCTATTTTATCAAATACAGATTTCTTAACCGTTAATCCATTTAAATGTAAATAACCATATTTACTGCAAATTACTGCATCAAATAGTTCTTCTGGATTTAATCGTTCTGTAACTGAACAAATTTTTAATTTTACTTTTTCTAATTCAGTAACATCGCGATAAAAATGAAAACCAACTGCATTATATACTCCATCACAATTTTCTTTTCTCTCAAATAGTTTTACATCATTTTCAAATCTGTTTTTCAAATAGAAATCATCTGCATCCAAAAATGCAATATAATTCATAGTTGCTTTTTGTATTCCTAAATTTCTACTTGCTGAACGACCACGATTAGATTTATTAGGATGATAATATATTTTAAGAATAGGAATTTGCTCTTGAAATTTTTCTAAAAGTATTGCTGTTGCATCAGTACTACCGTCATTAATCACTATAATTTCAGTCACTTCAGATTGAAGTAGAACTGATTGTATAGCTTTTTCGACAAACTTTTCACAATTGAAAACCGGGATAATTACAGTAAGAGTAAAGTTCACAACTACTTTAATGTTTTTTTAAATTGAAATCTATTTAATAATTGTATTTAATTTATTTTTTAAAAATACAATAATATAACTTCTAAAAAATAATGACACTAATTTCCTCCCAAATATTGTTTTTTCGATTTCAATAAGCATCCTAAATCTATTAGAATTTAAAATATTTCTTTTTTTAATCAATTCTTCATAATCATAGACAAATGATTTGAAATTTGCATTCAGCACTTGATCTCTTTCAATTCGATTCTCAAATCCAGAACTAATTCCCCCTAAATAAAAACAAGATAATGTAGCGTTTATTTTTTTATAACTACAATTGTATTTAAATAATGCCAAAATAAAAAACTTCCAATCTGATACGATTTTATATTTTTCATCATATAAACCAACTTTATTAAATAATTCTTTTTTTATAAATGTTGCTGGATGGAGTACTGAACAAAAAGAGCCATCATACATATCCACAAACCTAATTTCTTCTGGGAAACGAAATATTTGAGACGTTTTATTATTCGCGATTTGTAAATCAAAACTCACTAAATCATATTCATTAATAAACTCAATATTTTTTTCTAAAACTTCTAAATCATACAAATGATCTCCACTATTTAAAAAAAGTAAATACTCCCCAGAAGCTTTAGCTATTCCTTTGTTCATAGCATTGTAAATTCCTTTGTCTGGTTCACTAACCCAATAATCTATCTGTTTACTTTTACTTTCGACATAAGCCACACTGCCATCTGTAGAACCTCCATCAATGATGATATACTCGAACTCTTGCCATGTTTGATTCACAACACTTGTCAGGGTTTTTTTCAAGCCTTCGAGGTTGTTGAAGTTGATGGTTATTATAGATAGTTTAGTATTATACATTTAAATTTTATTTCACATTCGTATTCAAAATAGTTTCAAACAAATCAATATATTTTTTTGATTGTACCGATTGATCATATTTTTTCATTGCGTTATTCCTTATTTCAACTTCATCAAAACAATTTGAATTATCTAAAAATTTATTAATTGTTGCAACAAGTGAATTAACACTTATTTCATCTGTCAAAAAACCATTTTCGCCATCTTGAATCATGTCAGAAATCCCCCCCACAGGAAAACCAATAACTGGCGTGCCACACATTAAGGATTCTAAAACAGTATTGGGCAAATTATCCATTAAAGAAGGTATAACAAATACATCGGCAGCTGAATAGGCAATACTCATCAATCTTTCGTCGTAAATAGGACCTAGCTCAATTATATTATTATTAGACTCATAATCACTATTTTTTTTTCCAATTGCGCATAAAACTAGATTTGTATCTGCAAATTGCTCAAATGCTTTTTTCAACAAAACAAATCCCTTTCTACTATTACTGATAGAATCAGCCACAAACAGCAATACTCTCTTTTCTTCAGGAATATTTAATAACTTTCTTGAATAATTTCTATCTCTTGGTGTAAATATTTCGGAATCTAAACCATAAGGTATACAAAGAACAGGCTTACCTTTAAACACTTCACTTTTCCTTGCTTCTTCTGACAGCCAGCCGGAAGGCGCGACAATAGTTAGATTAGTAACATTTAACAATGCTTGCTTTTTTATATCAATATTTTCTTTTACAACTCTTATTTCTTCTTCCGAAACTTTTCTAATAATTGGAAACCCAAATTCATCAATACCTAAATATGTTTCTTCGTAATGCTCTCCTCCAGTAAAAGGATTCATATCGTGTAATGTCCAAACTACTGGTTTTTTATTTGTTTCGAAAAAAGATTTGTAATCTACAAAATTAGCTACCCAATGTAAATTAATAATATCCGCTTCCGTATATATTTCTGATTGACTAATATCAAAATCCGAATTAGGAAAACTAAACATTTCTAACCCCTTGTTTCTCTGACTTAAAAACAATTGCTGCTCTTTTTTTGAAACGTCTATTGAATTATAAAGATTCAACTCTTTCAATATCCTTTTTACTTTATTCTCAACTTTTTTAAACCAAGTAACTGTTTTTTGTGGCTGCTTAAAAGAAAAAGAATTTGACCAATTGTTTTGCTTGAATCTAAGTAACACATTTGAAGATACTCCTTCAGAAATCAATCCATAGTGTAAGCGCTTACAGGAGCTGGCAGCTCCACCTTTGTCGTAGGTATTTACTATTAGGATTTTCATTTAAAAATTACTTTTAACTTCATTAACAAAAACTCTAATTATTATATTTTTTTCAAAACACTAATTATCTTATTAATCATTCTTTTTTTTAGACTTAAATATTCACTGTCTTTTCGAGGTAATAAGTTGTTTTCTAGATTTTTACATCCAATATTCAACAAATCTACTACTTCTTGTTTTAACCAACACGAATCAATAAGCATCTTATAGGCACAAATCATATGGGCTACATTTATTTTTTGCTCTCGCATTCCCCAAACGCTATTGGGATTAAGATTTCGAACACTCATTACTTGTGGTAAATAGAAGTAATTCCCTTTTCTTGTATTTAACAAATGTAATGGCCAATCTCCCATTGGTAAAGTAGCGAATTCTTTTGTAATCAATTCAGAAGGAAGAGGACTTTTAAAAACAATAGATGCTGTAGGAATCATATTGTATTGAGTGAGGTCTTTAATAGTAATCTCCCGAGCCGAAGGAAAAGAAACAAACAAACTAGATGCTTTTGAATAATCATTCCAATATCTTTCTTCTGAATTATGAAAACAACCTACTAAATTAGGATTTGCTTCTAAAATATCAACTTGTTTTTGCAATTTTAAGGGATCTGTCCAATAATCATCGCCTTCACATAGAGCAATATATTCACATTGGCATTGTTGTAATGCAAAAACAAAATTAGGCATCATGCCTATGTTTCTATCATGATTATAATATTTAATCCATGAAGCTTTCGGATGATTTGCTAAAATATCGTGAATGATATCATCTGTTTGATCTGGTGAACAATCGTTTGATAAAATAAGTTCTATCTCAAAATCACATTCTTGCATCAAAACTCCTTCAATAGCTTCACGAATGTATTTTTCATGACCATAGGTTATCATACAAACACTAACTAGCAAATTACTACTCATGCTAAAATTCTAATGAGGTTAATTCTTTTTTAATTATTGCTGGTATACCCACAACCAAACAATTATCTGAAACATCTTTTGTAACCACAGACCCTGCTCCAATAATAACATTCTTTCCAATTGTAACACCTGGTAATATAGTACTATTTGCCCCAATTTGTGAATAGGATCCAATTAAACATCTACCTAATATAGTTGCACTTGGAGAAATCTCTACAAAATCACCAATTTTGCAATCATGTGTAATTACCGAATTATAATAAATAATACAACCTTTTCCTAATTCGGTACTGTTTGAAAGGATAGCACCCGGAAGAATAGTATTTCCAAAACCAACATGAACCCCATAACTTCCTATAATTGCCAAAGGACTAATTGTTGATATAAATACTCCACCTAAAGCAGCAAACTTATCATACATTTTTTTTCTTAAAACTGGGTTTCCAATCCCTATAGTAAAACGATTATCTACTGTTTTAAAATAATCATCCACTTGTTCCAGACATCTAAGAACAGGGAATTTTTCAAATAATCTCTCTGGAACATCTTCACTTACATCATCATAAAAAACTAAATTTTCTAATTCGTTTAATTGATGTACGACTTCTAAAACTTCTTTTGCAAATCCTTTGGCTCCAACTATTAACATACATTTGCATTTATTATATTGATAATACGATTCAAATCTTCCTCTAAGATACCAACGTATAAAGGCAAACACAAAATTCTACTGGCAATACTTTCCGCAATGGGCATAAGTTGACCTTTGCTATATTCAATAGTGTTTAATGCAGGATAAAAATACCTTCTAGGTACAATTTCACTGGCTTTCAAACGCTCTTCCACTTTTAAAAGTTGGTCTTCGCTCTCAAAAATAAGGGGATAGTAACTATAATTCCAACTAGTATTTTCTCTTATTTTTAGGGTTTGAAGCCTCGACAAATCAAGATACTTATTATAATAATCGACTGCTTTTTTTCTTTCGCCCAAAATAAATTCCATATACGGCAACACTGCTAATCCCATAGCCGCTTGCAATTCAGACATTTTTCCGTTAATACCCAATCCGTGAAAAGCTAACGGACCGTTGTGTCCAAAATTATGACTGTAAAACATTTGATGTTGTAATTCATTATCATTGGCAAACATTGCGCCGCCTTCTCCTGTATGAAACAACTTGGTAGCGTGAAAACTGCAAGTACTTACATCTCCATATTCAAAAAGGGATTTGTCTTTGTATCTCACGCCAAAACAATGTGCTGCATCATAAATCACTTTTAGGTTGTGTTTTTTGGCAATCCCTTCAATCACTTCTGTATTACAGGGATTTCCAAAAACATGGGTAACTAAAATGGCTGTTGTTTTATTCGTTATTGCCGCTTCGATTTTGGTTTCATCTATGGTTAAATACTCTGGATGAATGTCCACAAAAATAGGCGTGCAATGTTCCCAAACTATGGCAGCCGTTGTGGCTACGTAAGAAAAGGGCGTGGTTATAATTTCACCTTGTCCTCCCAACAATTTCAAGGCAATTTGTAGCGGAATTGTCCCATTTGTAGTTACAACAATATTTGAAACAGATAAATGCTTTTTGAGTTTTCCTTCCAGTTCCACAACTAATTCACCTCTATTAGTAAGCCATTGATTGTCCCAAATGCGTTGCAGTTGACTATTGTATTCTTTTAAGGGTGGGAAAAAAGTTTTTGTTACAGTTATCATTTAGTATTAATTATTTTATCCAATAATTCAATTCTGGGTTTCATTTGAAAATCATTAGAATATATCTCTATAAATTTTTCTCTACCTTTTCTTGATAAGAAATATAGTTTTTCTGGGTTATCTATCAATTTTTCAATTTCTTTTACAATTGATTCTGCGGTACTTTCTATTATAACAATTTCTTCATTGTTAACAAAAAAAGAATTTTGATTGAGCTTGTCGGTAACTAATGCTACCGCGCCATTAAAAGCAGCTTCAATTACTGTCCCCAAAGGAAAACCATCAAAACCTTTTCCAAGACAGAAGGGTCTATTAGGAGAAACTATAATATCAGTGTTTTTAAATATAACTGCCAAATTTTGAAAATTCTGATATCCATAAAAAGTTATTTTATCTTTTAATACTGTAACATCTATTTCGGATTTATCAAATCCTCCTATTACATGAAATCTTACAAAATCATATTTATTAGCAATCGAAATTGCCGCTTCAATAAATAGATCGTAACCTTTATCTAATCCTTTATCCATATATTTAGCAGCACAAAAGCATATATCTAGTGTATCCTTCCCTTTTAAAAAAAGATTTTTTTCTTTATTACTATTCACTTTCGAATTTTGAGGAACTACACATCCAAAAACATATTCTATCTTATCATTCGGACAAAAATTATTATTTATCAAATACTCTTTGGTATAAAGTTGTGTTACAATAACTTTTCTAAATTGAGTAGAAGAAAACACTTCTTTTAATTTCATATCACTAGTTAAATCGTCTATCTGAAACCCCCCACCAGGATAAAGAGTAAAAGCAAAAGGAATTTTATATTTTTCTAACCACCATAAATTGGGAAAGATATTTTGTATAAATACACAATAAAACAGTTTAGCATTTATGTTTATGTAACTCTTTCTAAATTTCATTTTCTTTTTTAAAAAAGGAAACAAAACGATAAGTTCATTGATATGATTTTGATGTTCGGTTTTTGGAGTTTTTAGTGCGGGGTATGAATCGGGAGTCATTAATATTTTAGATTTCTTAAATCGTTTTAATAATACGCTAAACTCCTCTAATCTAAAACCAGAAATTGGATGAGGAAAAACATCATCATAAATTAATAAATCTACTTTACTGATTCCTTTATATGGATAAAATAATATATTCTTTTTCTCAAAAAAAAATTTCCATATTTTCCTTTTTATTTTATACAATACACCCATTCAATCTTCTTTATAAATATTTCAACATTTTTAAATGTACTTTTTTTTCAAAAAAACAATTTCATTACTAATCAAACATTTATTATACTTTTAAAGATTTTATTTTTTTAAAAAGCTTTTTAAGATTATTTACTTGAGTGACTGAAAATCCTTTTCCAAAAAGCGCAAAATCATTATTCTCATATATAAACTCATCAATTAATATCATTTCATTTTTCAATAAAGAATATGCAGGTTTAACAGAATTCCAAGAAACGTCATCTAAAACAATAAAAGACTTATCTTCTAATAAGGGTAAATAATTGTGTACGTCCTCCATTACAAACTTAGCATCATGATTTCCATCAATATGAATCAACCCAAACTTAATCTTTTTATTAATAAATTCTGAAACAGCGTCAGTTGATTTCTTTCTCACTATCATACAATGTTCTTGATATTTATTACTTTCGATTATCTCAGAAACTCGCTCATATAACTCATTGAAATCAGTATTTAATATAAATTCGTCAAGAATATGCTGTAATTCTGGTTTATCAAATTGAATAGCAGCATCCTTACTGTAAGGATCAATACCAAATGCAATGCCTTTAGAATACAGCTTATGTGCAATTACTTGTGGAAAAAGAGAACGGCCTCTATAAACACCTATATCAGCAGTTCTTTTTATTTTAAATTTAGCAATTAATACACTCATTAATAATGCTTTTTGATGACTACATCCTCCCCCATCATCAGTTGGAATTATAGAATGATTCTTTTTTATAGCATCACTTAGAACATTTTCAACAGACTTGTAATTGAAAAAATTAAAAATATTATTCATCATTTTTTATTAATTATATAAATATTAGTTGTTAAGTTTCCTATCAAAATCAAACTTTAAGTTGGGTCGAACATATCCAGCCCAAACACCATAGTAATTAATTCCATCCCTAAAATCAACCATTTCAAAATTAACCACATTATTAATAGTTAAGAGTGAAGTGTTATTACAAACAAAATGAAGATCAATCGTATACATTTTACTATTTAAAAAATTTTCAGGGATAACTAATTCTGAAACATATCCACCCTTTTCCGAAAACTTTACAGGAGTTATTTGACTAAAGATTATTACATCGTCTGTAAAAGACTTAAAATTAATAGCGAGATTAAAATTTTCAATATCTTTAAAAGTAGAAAAATCAATTCTAATGTTTAATTTTTCTTTTATTGTAAAAAAATTTTCCTTTAGTGTCGAGATTATGTCTACCGAATTTAATCTAACTATTGAATTACCAAAAACAGAAGAATCCTTATCAAAAGTCTTTGGATATGACTCATCCGTTTCATCCAACAACATATATCTATTAATTGCTTCTTCTATTACACCATCAAAAACTATCCTTCCATTTTCTAAAACAATTCCCCTCGTACACAAACTCTGTACCGCCGCCATATTATGACTCACAAACAACACCGTCCTGCCACCACTACGTGAAATATCTTGCATCTTCCCAATCGCTTTCTTTTGAAACTCTGCATCACCCACTGCCAACACCTCATCGATAATCAAAATTTCTGGCTCTAAAAAAGCGGCAACGGCAAAAGCCAAGCGCACCGTCATTCCAGAACTATACCGTTTTACGGGAGTGTCTATATAACGCTCACAGCCAGAAAAATCTATAATTTCGTCAATCTTCGAGGCAATTTCTTTTTTAGTCATTCCTAGGATGGCCCCATTCAAATATATGTTTTCTCTACCCGTCATTTCGCCATTAAAACCAGTACCTACTTCGAGTAACGAAGCCACACGACCTCCAAACTTAATGGTTCCGGTAGTGGGTGCCGTAACACGAGACAAAATTTTTAACAAAGTCGATTTTCCTGCGCCATTCTTCCCAATAATACCTAGAACCTCTCCCCGTTCCACTTCAAAGTTGATGTCCTGCAACGCCCAAACATAATCGCTTTCACCCTTGGTAGAACGGTCATTGGTATCGCCTATCTTTAAATAGGGATTTTCCTTGCCACGAACCTGATGCCACCAGCGATTCAGGTCATGACTTAGCGTCCCCGTCCCTACCTGCCCGAGGCGGTATTGTTTAGAAATATTTTCGGCTTTTAGTATGATGTCTTTCATTTAAGTGAATAGATTATAGTGAGTAGTGAATGGTTTTTAGTGAATAGTCTTTAGTGAATCGTGAATAGATTTTAGTGAGTAATGAGTGTTTTAAGTGAGCGAGGCGGTATTGCTTAGAGATGTTTTCGGCTTTTAGTATGATGTCTTTCATTTAAGTGAATAGATTTTAGTGAGCGGTTTTTATTTTAGTGAATGGTTTTTAGTGAATCGTCTTTAGTGAATCGTCTTTAGTGAATCGTGAATAGATTTTAGTGAGTAATGAGTGTTTTAAGTGAGCGTTTTTTCGACACTATTCACTTTTCACTTCTCACTTTTCACTTTTCACTATTCACTTTTCACTTTTCACTATTCACTATTCACTATTCACTATTCACTATTCACTTCTCACTCCTCACCACTCACTTTTTACTGATATAATTCTTAAATCCAATCAAAAGCTTTTTAACTTCGATCATTTGAAATTCAAGAAGATCATCTTTTGTAATAAATCCTAATCGCAACGCTATTAAATATTGCGTTTCTAGTTCTGAAAGAGAACCTATGGAAACATACAGAAATTGAAGCAATTCTTTATCTCCTTTACGTGCTGCTCCCTCAGCAATGTTAGACGGAATTGAAACCGCAGCTCTTCGCATTTGACTCGTTAAACCATACTTCTCGGTATCCGGAAATAGCTGTGTAATCTGATAGACTTTAACTACCAAATCCATACTCTTCTTCCAAACGTCTAAATCTTTATGATCCATATCTTTTTTTTTAGTGAATCGTTAGTGGTGAATAGAAACACACTTTCTACTTCTCACTCTTCACTTCTCACTCTTCTCACTTCTCACTCCTCACTTCTCACTTCTCACCCTTCACTATTCACTATTCACTAAACCGTATCTATAAAACTCTTCTCCGTCTTATTAAAAATCAAAACCCCCACCAAAAACACCATTACAGTTACCGCAAACGTATAACCTAATCCCCAAAAGGAAATATGCCCTACATTCAACAACATATAACGGGTAGTTTCGATAATATAAGCCAATGGATTGTATTGAACCAACCATACATATTCAGGCATTTTCTCCTTCACCAATGCCATTGGATACACTACCGCCGAAACATACATAAGCAATTGTACTCCAAAACCAATTAAGTAGCTAAAATCTCTGTATTTAGTGACCAAAGAAGATATAAACATTCCTAATCCCAAACCCAAAATTCCCATTACTACAATTAAGAACGGAAATAAAACAGCAAGTCCGTTTAAACTAATGGCAGCTCCTTGGAAATAATAGTATAAATAGAACGCAATGAAAATGCAAAATTGGATTCCAAATTTCAATAAGTTCGAAATTACAATGGACATAGGAACAATAATTCGTGGAAAATATACTTTCCCAAAAATCCCTGCATTGGCACCAAAAGTATTCGACGTTCCAGTAAGACAAGCCGTAAAGTAATTCCAAACCGTAATTCCTGCCAAATTGAACAAAAATGGAGGCACGGCGCCTGTACTAATTCCTGCTAAATTATTAAAAATGATTGTAAATGTAATCGAGGTAAAAAGAGGCTGAATCAAATACCAAAGTGGTCCTAAAACAGTTTGCTTATAAACCGTAACGACATCACGGCGAACAAAAAGCAGCAACAAATCGCGGTATTGCCAAACCTCCTTTAAGTTCAGACTAAAAAATTGATCTTTTGGTTTTATCTCAAACAGCCAATCTGTGGTATTATTTTCTTGCTGGTTCATGATTTGGTGCTAAATCGTAATTTTGGTTTTTTATCTAATTAAGCGCAATCGGGTCACAAAATAAATATAAATAATACGTACTCGATATTTCCTTCAAAGCAGCATTACATCCTATTTATTTCCAAATAGCATATGCTAATTAATCACTTTACCCTGGCAAAATCAATGTAATAAAGGAGACTTCTGGCATAGCTTCGCTACTCTAACTAACAGTAGGAAGTCAATATCCTTTTAGTAGTAAGAGTATTTTCTAGTACGAATATACTATTCCTTTATAAATAATCGCAATAATAAACAACTAAACGAAAACATTTTTCCAGCAGAAGATTATTTGTCTGTTTTCATCTTGATTCAGCAATCCTTTCCTGCGTTTCTATCAAAAAATCAACAACTGATAGTATAAAAAAGCTGAGTTTATTAAAATGTTATTCAAGTCAAAAGCTTCCAGTTTTCGACTCTCTTTAGGGCTGGGGTAAAACGAAAATCTTCCTACTATTTTCACTATTCTTAAACATCACAAAATAAAAATTCAGGAAGTTTCTTTTTTGTTTGCCCCTAACCCTAAAGGGAGCAAAAAGAAACATGAAATCCGATTTACAAACCAACAACTTTACTAAAAATAACGCTCTAAATTTTCGACTCCCTTTAGGGACGGGGTAAAACGAAAATTTCAGCACGCACCTCTCACTCCTCACCACTCACCATTCACCACTCACCATTCACAACCGATAACTGATTACTAAATACTTTTTTCTACATTTGCACTATGCTTACATTCTTCAAATCAAAACCTCTACTTAAAGATTTGATTCCAGACAATCATATCGATATCCACTCGCACCTTTTGCCGGGTATAGATGATGGTGCTCGAACAGTTCAAGACAGCCTCCGACTCACCCAAGCACTTCAGAGCTTTGGAGTGACTGAAATTATCACAACACCACATATCATCCAGCATGTTTGGGAGAATACCCATGAAGGAATTATTACCAATAAAAATGAAACCGTACTAGAACTTCACAAAAACAATATAAAACTTCCTTTTAAGGCCGCCGCCGAGTATTTGATGGACGATCAATTTGTGCGTCTTTTTCAATCCCACGATCTATTGACCTTGAAAGATAATTACGTTTTGGTCGAAATGTCATATATCAATGCGCCCATACAATTGTATTCCATTCTTTTTGACTTGCAAGTAGCAGGTTACATTCCGGTTTTGGCGCATCCGGAGCGTTATTTGTTTTATCACAACAACTTTAACGAGTATATAAAACTCAAAAAAGCAGGTTGTTTATTCCAACTTAATCTTCTTGCTGTAGTTGGATATTACGGACCAGAAATAACAAAAATAGCGGAACAGCTACTGCAAAAAGGACTGTACACTTATGTAGGCTCTGATGTGCATCATGACAAACATATCGCTGCCTTTGATCAAAAAGTAAAACTGAAAGATTTGACTGCTTTAAAAGAAGCGATAACGAATAATCAATTTTTTAAGGGAGAAGTTAAAGAGTAGAGCTTGGAAGTTGGAAGTAAGAGGATAGAGAATAGAAAATAGAGAATAGACCTTGTATATTATAGTTTAAAAGTTGGAGCAAACAGCCTAGAATACAGAATTCTGATAGCGGAAAACCGATAACTGATAACTGATAACTGATAACTGATGTTTATTAACAAAAAACTCTTCATCGCTAACAATTCGGATCCCGCCCTACTATTTTTACCTCTAAATCACGATAAGAATTTTAGCGTTGGCCGGCGGGAGTGACCCCCGAGTCGAGGAGGAACGACAAGCGGCTGGGGTCACGATAGGGAAAATTTGTTCGATGATTTTGAGACAAAAATCGTGAGGCAGTGATTTTTTTGTTACCGTCACACTGAGCGAAGACGAAGTGTTGATCAAGACAAATCGAAGATTCATCGAACACCGCTTAAAATAAAAGTTAAGTGAGATAAAAAAGTAAAAATTAGAATTAGAGACCATGAGAAATTGTACATAACAACTTCAAATCACCTGCAAAAGAAGATCCTAATATTAATGAGATTGCTTCGTCCCTCGCAATGACCCTGTACTCCTCCAACTATTTTATCTCCATAATCACGATAAGCATTTCAACATTGGCCAGCGGGATTACCCCCGAGACGAGAAGGAACAATAAATTGCTAAGGTCACGATACGACAAAAGCATAACCACCCATTATGCAGAGACAACTAATTATATAGCAAAACGTAATCCCGCCCTTAAATTAAAAACGTAGAAAAACATTTGAAATTAAAAGGAGGACTGCCAGTGGCAGTCAGGTAAATATCCAAAACAGTTTTAAATTTTCAGGCTTGATCTTTTTGTTACCGTCACCCTGAGCGAAGACGAAGTGTTGATCAAGACAAATCGAAGATTCAGACGCCCGAGCAAAGCGAACAGGCGAAGCAAACACCACTAACAATAAAAGGTGGGTATTTCGGTCGGACCGTGCCACCCATTTCGGTTGAAATGGTGCCACTTTGAAAGATATTACAATAATACAAAAAGTTTGTTCAGTTTAAAAATTTGCTTTTCTCATAGACTCACCTGTTAGTTCTATTCTATGAGAGGAATTTACAATCCTATCTAGCACTGCATCGGCAATAGTACAGTTCCCAATTATGTCATGGTATGCAGATACCGGTATTTGAGAAGATAGTATTATTGATCCTTGATTGTGTCTTTGATCAACAATATCTAATAAAGCTTCCCTAGACTGATTATCAAATGGTTGTAGACCAAAGTCATCTAAAATAAGTAGATCTGACTTTAGTATCTTTTTAATTTCTCTTAGGTAGGTCCCGTCTAATTTGCTTATTTTTAATAAATTAAAAAGATTAGCGGTGTTATAATACAAGACTTTATAATCCATTAAACATGCTTGATGTCCTAGAGCCTGAGCAAGATAACTCTTTCCAACTCCGCAAGATCCAGTTAAGATTACATTCTGTTTTTTGAGAATAAAATCCAATGTTCCTAGGCGAGTGAACATATTCTTATCAAGGTCTCTATTTTGAGTATAATTTATATCTGGCATGCTTGCACTTTGTCTAAACTGAGCCTGCTTAATTAGTCTTTCGATTTTGCGGTTTTGCCTATTCTCATACTCATGATCTGTTAGTAAACCAATGTACTCGTCAATGGTAAATGACATCATTGTATTGTTTTTAATGTGACTGTGATGAAGCTGTGCCATGTCGTTAAGCCTCATTGCTTTTAGCTTTTCGATAGTTTGATTATTATCCATATTATTATATTTAAGATTACTATTTATTGGTACGCAGAGGCTCCTCTGATGTTTTGATGTACTGGTATATGATTAGTATTAGCGTCCAGTTCTTGGAGCAGAGTTTCTTTGAGATCCATATTGTGACGCAGGATGTTTTTGATATGGGTATAGGCCGCAATATTAGCATTCAAGGCAATCTCACAAGCTTTATCAAGTCTTTGTGATCCATAACTCTTATGTAGTTGTATTAAGCCAATAACCCTTTTGTATCCAATCTCAGGATAATCTACATTACACAGAATCTTCTCTACGCATTTCACTAAATGAGCACCGTGTGGAGCTGCTTGATTTTTAAAATACTCAGGACTCCAACTGGTATAGCTTTGATGCGTACTAGATAGGTGCTCCTTAATTGTATTGTAATTCCCTTTTTTTGGATTTCGCTTATGTGTGGCAATACGTAAATGATTATAGTAAACTTCTACGGAAGTATTTGTGTAGTGAATCATTGTATGATGGCCTATATAGCGATAAGGAACACTATAATAGCTCTTATCAGGCGAAAAATATACATATCCTATTTTCTGTACCTTCGCTCTTTTATAATCTTTTATTTGATAAGTACTGCCGGGTAATGCTTTTAAGTATTGTCTTTCCACAGATTGAAAGAGCTCTACACGACTTGCTTCTTTACGCTGAAAAAGCAATTGGTTATAAGTGGTCAACATACGTCTTAGCTCTGCATTGAGTTCTTCCAAAGAAAAGAAAGTTATCTCTCTAATGGGATAGTAAATTCTTTGATAGACAAGGTGTACAGCGTTTTCCACTAAGGCTTTGTCTTGGGGAGCATAAGTACGAGTTGGATTAACTATGCAATTATAATGGCTAGCAAAGTCTTTAAAGCTTCTGTTTATTTGTGATTCATACTTACTTGCACGAGATACAGCTGATTTTAAGTTGTCTGAGACTATTGCCAAAGGAACACCTCCATAAAAGTTTAGTGCATTAACACAGCATATTATAAGATCTTCTTTCTTCTGACTCTGGCAGGCTTGCACATAGGTATATTGGCTATTGGGAAGTATAGCTACAAAGACTTCTACGGGTATAATTTCCCCTGTGTTTTGATTAACATAAGAGAGTTTTTTACCAGCAAAATCAATGTACATCTCTTTGCCTGGCTCATGCTCTAACTTCATAGAACCTTTTACCTCTTTATATTTTCGGTTATAATGCTCCATAAACTGTGTGTAGCTGTAAGGATTAGCCATAGTTTGAGCATATTGTGTATAATGATATAGAAAAGTAAATCCAGGATGGTTACGAGCTTTATTAACCGTCTCGAAATAAAGCATTAAATCGTTATGCCGCTGCGTGTCAACAGTTGTAAAACTAGAAAAGAGCTCTGATAGTTGTTCGACATCGAACGAGAGTAATTGTTGTAAAGAGTATTTACAGCCTTCAAATAGCTGCATATAGGTATTTACAGTATTGCGAGAAATACCTAATGTACTTCCTATTTTTCGATTGCTATAACCGTCCAAATGTAAAGTAATGATTTGTTTTAAGTCCATAGGATCAAGTTTATTAGCCATATCGTATTGTTTTAGATAACAACAAGATAGTAGCTGATTTTGATCTTTCAAAGTGGCACAAATCGAACCGGAATACCATGATTTATTAGTCAAGTGACACAAATTGAACCAAAATAGTGGCACAAATCGAACCGGAATACTGTGACTTTTTAGTCAAGTGGCACAAATCGAACCGAAATAGTGGCACAAATTGACCGAAATGGGTGGCATGGTCTAACCGAAATCAGTGGCACAAATCGAACCGAGATATCCAAAAGTATAGTGAGCTAAAAGAAAAGATTGTTCTTCAGAAATAATAATAATAATAATAATAACATAAACACTCTTCATACCACTCCTAACCCCGCTCTTAAAGAAAAAGCATCCGAAAACAACATTTGAAATTAAAAGGAGGACTGCCAGTGGCAGTCGGGTAGCAGCAGTCCGCGAGCTGATCAAGCAAAAATCCAAAATCATTATCATTTATTACACAATGCCTTGCACATCCAAACAACAGAAAACCGAAAACAGACAACTGATAATTGATAACACATAACCGAAAACAAAAAAGTCCACAGAGAAAGAATCCCTATGAACTTTTAATAAACTATTAATAAAAAAACTTACTTCACATCCAAAACTTCATAACTAGAATTCATACTTATAAACTCCGGAACAATTTCCTTCATTTTCATCACAATTTCATCGTTGCCCAAATAATGTGCTCCGTCGATTAACTCTTCAATGTTGGTATGCAAGCTCTCAAATTCGTCTTGAATTTCTTCGGCAATCATTATTTTTTCATGATAGGTAGCTATTGTCTTTGAAGTGTCATTAAGCAATTCCTCATACAACTTCTCACCAGGTCTCAATCCTACAATTTGTATTTTAATATCTTTCTCTGGTACAAATCCTGCCAACTTGATCATCTTTCTGGCCAAATCAATAATCTTAACCGGTTTTCCCATATCAAATATATAAATCTCCCCTCCTTTACCCATCGCTCCGGCCTCTAGAACCAACTGACAGGCTTCGGGAATGGTCATAAAATACCGAATAATATCGGGGTGCGTAATGGTGATTGGTCCACCTTCAGCAATTTGCTTGGTGAATAATGGCACCACCGACCCATTCGACCCTAAAACATTACCAAAACGGGTAGTAATAAATTTAGTTGTATTTTTCTCTCCTGTTTTCTGAATTTTTAATTGCAAGGACTGTACATATTTCTCCGAAATACGCTTACTAGCTCCCATAACATTACTAGGATTTACTGCCTTGTCCGTAGATACCATAACAAACTTCTTAACCTTGTACAAACAGGCCAGATCAGCAAGGTTCTTGGTTCCGCCAATATTAGTGAGAATAGCTTGAGAAGGATTTTTTTCCATTAATGGAACATGCTTGTATGCCGCCGCATGAAAAACGACCTGCGGTTTAAACAACTTAAAAACCTTATCCATAGCCTCTTTATTCCTAATATCTGCTACGACAATTCTGATTTTTGTATTCGTGGTCATCGCTTCAGTCTCTAAGTTCAAATGATGCAATGGAGTTTCAGCCTGATCCAGGATAATAATCTTTTTAGGATTAAAAAGTAATACCTGACGTACAATTTCGCTACCTATCGAACCTGCAGCACCTGTAATTAAAATAGTATTGTCTTTTATTTGTTTCGAAATGGACTTGTTATCCAAGACGATCGGTTTTCTTTCTAATAGCTCCTCAATTTGTATCGTTTTTACCTTTTGAGAAATCTCTTTTTGATTTTCCCAGTCTGTAATTAATGGCACGATATACACCTTATAATTATACTCTAAGCACTGATCAACAATGATTAAACGCTCTTCTTTTGATAGACTTTTATCAGCGATAATAACTCCCTCAGCACCTACAGAACGCATTAAAGTGGGTAATTTTTTCTTTAAAACTAGAATAGGTAAATCCAGCATGCGTTTAGATGAATTTTGGGCATTTCTGTCAACAAAAGCTACAATTTTAAAACGAGCAGGAGTTTCCATCTTTAAAGCATTAGCTACTGATATCGCATTAGCATCAGTACCATAAATAATTGTTCTGGGTAACGTTATATTGCTTTTTTCAGAAAAATAATATTCGAATGTTTGCTTTACAATTACCCGATATAAAAATAATCCACAAAAGGAAAACACCATATTAATAAAAAGTGCAGTATTTAAAAATACCTTAGAGCCATAGAAAACTTCGAAAATAAAATTAAACAGTAAAAACACAGTTAAGACTGACATTTGCGAAAATAGGAGCTTAACGGCGTCGATATAGGAAGAGTGTCTGATAATTCCAGAGTACGTTCGAAACAACCAAAAAAAGAATAGATTGACCACAAACAGCGAGCCAACAAACAATACGCTATGCGGTGTCAAGATATAGTGTACTCCTGTACCTCTAAACAATAGATAACTAAAGAAAAAGGAAAGTACTAAAACGGCACAGTCCATCATGACTATAATCCATCTCGGTAAATAACCTAGACTATGAATATTAAACCTAAGATTACTCCTAGAAAAAATTTCTCCGTCTACAGAGCTGCTGTCAGTTTCTCTATTATTTCTCAAACTATATGATATTTTATTATTATTTTTAAACAGATCAAAAATACTACTAATTATAATGAAATTATATTATTATAATTTATTTGTTGAATAAATCATTTATATTAATAACTATATCTTCTTTCACTAATTCATCTACATTGAGAGTAGATTCCTGAGAACTGATAACCGATCACTCATCACAGATAACCCATAACTGAAAACTGATTACTGATTGCACGTCCCTAATTACTGAACACCGATCACTCACCACCGATAACCCCATAACTGATCACTGAACACTGAATACTCACAACCGATAACCCATAACTGATAACTGACCACTCACCACCGATACCCCATACAGATCACTGAACACTGAATACTGCTCACTAACCACTGACCACTGATTACTTACAACACACTATAAAGCATGCTTCACCAATCCCAAAAGATATTCACCATATCCCGATTTCTTCAAAGGTTCAGCCAGATCTCTTAACTGTTGTTCTGTTATAAAACCTTGTCTCCAGGCAATCTCCTCGATACATCCCACCTTTAACCCTTGGCGTTCCTCGATAACCTGAACAAATTGTCCTGCTTGCATCAAACTATTAAAAGTTCCCGTATCTAACCAAGCAGTTCCCCTACTTAAAATACCAACTTTCAAAGCTCCTTTTTCTAAATATACTTTATTCACATCAGTGATTTCATATTCACCTCGAGCACTTGGCTTTATATTCTTTGCTATTTCCACCACAGAATTATCATAAAAATACAATCCAGGTACTGCATAATTTGATTTTGGCTGCAATGGCTTTTCTTCTATCGAAAGTGCTTTTAAATCTTTATCAAATTCAACCACACCATATCGTTCCGGGTCCGAAACATGATAGGCAAAAACAACTCCTCCCTCAGGATTCTTATTGGATTGCAATAATTCATCCATATTCGAACCAAAGAAAATATTATCTCCCAGCACCAAAGCCACACTATCATCCCCTATAAATTCTTCCCCAATAACAAAAGCCTGCGCTAATCCATTAGGAATCGCCTGCTCTGCATAACTAAATTGACAACCAATAGCCGAACCATCACCTAATAGTTTTTTGAAATTTGGCAAATCATGTGGTGTCGAAATAATTAAAATTTCATTTATTCCCGCCATCATCAATGTAGACAATGGATAATAAATCATCGGCTTATCATAAACCGGCATCATTTGTTTACTCATCGCTAATGTTAACGGATGTAAACGAGTCCCAGAACCTCCTGCTAATATAATTCCTTTCATAGTTTTCACGAATTATTCGAATTAAATCGAATTATTTCAAATTAATGATTCTTTTATAAATTAATGACGATGTACCAAAGTTAATTAGGATTCCTAATTCCATATTGGTACATCGTAGATAGTTTTGTAACTGCGCTTGAAACACAGTAGGTATTTGTGATACTGCTTTTATTTCCAAAATAATAGCATCATACCAGACAATACAAAATAAGCTTTTAGGCTCGTTTTAATCAATTGCTTTTTTATTTTTTCAAAGGATCACTTTACCTCATACTTCTCGATACAATTTTATAAAAACGCTCTCGCTATTTTATAAAATCACTCGAAGTGACGGAAACCGATAACGCAAATCTCAGCACTCCTAACCCCGCCCTTAAATTAAAAACGTAGAAAAACACCGAAAAAACGAAGTGGCAGCAGTCCGCGAGTTGAGCCTTTTGGCGAACGGCTCGGGGCGCGGAACGTCGTTTTGAGGTAGTTTTTAAATTTTTAATTTTCAGGCTTGATTTTTTTGTTACTTTTTTGATCAAGCAAAAAAGTAAAAATATGATTCGAAAAAACTACTCACCTAAGCAACCACAACCATTTTATTCCTTCAAAAATCACCATCTGCGACTGATCACTATCAAAACTGATCACTAATCCCGATAACTATCGGCACTCACAACTACTCAATCCCTGGACACTATTTCCTGAACACTATTAATTATATTGTTTCTTATAATAACTCGCATATTCCCCCGAAGTAATATGATCCAACCAACTCTGATTCTCCAAATACCAATTTACAGTTCTCTCCAAACCTTCCTCAAAAGTAACCGAAGGCTTCCAACCCAACTCCGTATTTATTTTATTAGCATCAATCGCATAGCGCAAATCATGACCTGGACGGTCTTTAACATACGAAATCAACTGCTCTGAAGTACCTGCTTCACGACCTAGCTTCTCATCCATGATTTTACAAAGCAATTTCACCAAATCAATATTCTGCCATTCATTAAACCCTCCAATATTATAAGTATCATGATTAACACCCTCATGAAAAACCAAATCAATCGCAACTGCATGATCTTCTACAAACAGCCAATCACGGGTATATTTCCCATCGCCATATACCGGTAAAGGTTTGTTTTGAATGATATTATTAATAAACAACGGAATCAATTTTTCAGGAAAATGATACGGCCCGTAGTTATTAGAGCAGTTCGTCAATACATACGGCAAACCATAAGTCTCACCGTAAGCACGTACAAAATGATCTGAACTCGCTTTGGAAGCTGAATAAGGTGAATTTGGATCGTAAGCCGTAGTCTCAGTAAACAAACCTTCAGCGCCTAAACTCCCATAAACCTCATCAGTACTAATATGATAGAAACGCTTTCCTTCCATATTATCTTTCCAAATCGTTTTTGCCGCATTCAACAAATTCATGGTTCCTATCACATTTGTTTTCACAAAAGATAACGGATCCGTTATCGAGCGATCTACATGTGACTCCGCAGCCAAATGCAAAACCCCCTCAAACTGATGTTCGGCAAACAAAGCGTCAATAAACGGAGCATCCACAATATCCCCTTTGATAAAAGTATAATTGGACTCCTTTTCGATATCGGCAATATTCTCTAGATTCCCCGCATAAGTCAGCGCATCCAAATTAAAAATCTGATACTGCGGATATTTTTTCACAAAAAGCCGCACCACATGCGACCCAATAAAACCGGCACCACCGGTAATTAATATTTTTTTCATTTATTTCTAATTTTACGAATTAATGCGAATTGACACGAATTAATCCGAATTTTTTAAATTAATTATTCTTTTATAAGTTAATGAAGTCATACCAAAATTAATTAACATACCTAACTCCATTTTCGTACATCGTAGATAATTTTTCAACTGTGCATAAAATGCTATGGGTATTTGCTGTACTGCTTTTATTTCCAAAATAATAGAATCATAACAAATAAAGTCGGCTCTATAGTGTTTATTTAATTTCTGATTATCATAATATAATTCCAACTTCACTTGCTTTTTAAAAGGGATTTCTTGAACTTGAAATTCTTTCTCCAACGCTTCCTCATAAACCGCTTCCAGAAATCCAGCTCCTAATGAACGATGCACTTTCATACATGCCCCAATAATTTTAAAGCTTTCTTCTTTGTAAAGTATTTTATCGGTAGCATCCATTCGCATAATTCGTTTTAATTCGTTTCAATTCGTTTCAATTCGTTTCAATTCGCTTCAATTCGCTTTAAAAATTCGTGTCAATTCGTTTCAATTCGTTTTTAAATTCGCAACACCCCCATACACTTCCTCAAACTCTCCTCATAACCCGGCACGACCACTCCAAAAGTAGTTTTAATCTTCGTTTTATCCAACAAAGAATACTGCGGACGCTTCGCCGGCGTAGGATAAGCCTCTGATGGAATCCCACTGATTTCACAATCAAAACCGCCAATTTCCTGTATCGCCAGGGCAAACTCATACCAACTGATCTCCCCTTCATTCGAAAAATGATACATCCCGGCCTGCCACTGCGCATGAGTCAGGATCGTTAGAATCGCCTGGGCCAAATCAGCAGCATAAGTCGGACTCCCGATCTGGTCGTTCACCACATTCAGACTCTCTCTTTCCTGCATCAGTCGCGACATCGTTTTGACAAAATTATTCCCAAAACGCGAATACACCCAGGAAGTTCGGATAATAACCGAATCCGGATTTTGCTCCATACAAGCCTTTTCGCCGGCCAGTTTAGTGACCCCATACACATTAATCGGCTTCGTCGGCGCCGCTTCCGTCAAAGGAGTCGAAGAACTGCCGTCAAAAACATAATCAGTCGAAACATGGATCAATTTAGCCCCATGAGCTGCACTCCATTTCGCCAATACCGCAACCGCCTGATGATTCAACACATCCGACAATTCCACCTCAGTCTCCGCCCGATCCACAGCCGTATGCGCCGCACAGTTGATGATGACTTGGGGATGAATAGCGTCCAATTGCGCCTCCAAACCAGCCAAATCACATAAATCCAGTTCTTCTCTATCAGTAAAAACCCATTCAAATTGCGGATAATTCACTGCCAAAACTTGCAACTCTGACCCCAACTGCCCTTTGGCACCTGTAACTACTATTTTTTTCATTTAATTTTTACTCTTTTCCATTTCCAACCCATAACACACAACGCACTATTTACAACTCCTCTCCTCGCCCTTAAATTAAAAACGTAGAAAAACAACGATAAAACGACGTGGCAGCAGTCCGCGAGATGAGCCTGAAAGGCGAACGGCTCGGGCTGCGGAACATAGTTTTGAGGTAGTTTTTAAGTTTTTAATTTTCAGGCTTGATCTTTTGTTTCTTTTGCATCAAGGCAAAAGAAAAAGAAAAAGAAAAAGAATTTCTCTCCATTCACCACTCACGACTCACAACTCATAACCTAAAACTAAAACCCACTATTACAATCCTCAATAAAAGGCAAAACCAAATCCTTCTCCGATACAATCGCATCCGCTACATCAATTCCCCAATCAATATTTAAGCTTGGATCGTCAAAACGAATCCCGCCCTCACTTTCTTTATGATAAAACTGATCACACTTATACAGCACCACAGCTGTCTCACTGATTACCGAAAATCCATGGGCAAAACCCTGGGGAACCAACAATTGTTTCTTATTCTCAGCAGATAATAAGATACTAAATGCCTTACCATAAGTTGGCGAATCTTTTCGCAAATCTACAGCAACATCAATTATCTCCCCTTCCAGTACACGAACCAACTTAGTTTGGGCATAAGGAGGATTTTGATAATGCAAGCCTCTCAAAGTACCTTTTTTAGAAAAAGACTGATTGTCCTGCACAAAATCAATAGCAATCCCTAAATCTTCAAACTTAGTCTTACTATAGGCTTCAAAAAAATACCCGCGCGAATCCTCAAATACGGCGGGTTGTATGATTACTAAATCTTTTATAAATGTTTTTTCAATCTTCATATTAAATACAAATTAACCCCTTGGATATAATTATTAAAAACCTCAATGCTAGTATTTTTTGTATAGTAAAAACGGAACAAAAAATCTATCTACCCGAGTCCCGATCTATAGGTACTGATAACTCATAACCGATAAATGAGAACAGACAACCCACAACCCACAACCGATAACTCACTACTCACCAAAAAAGCTCCTCACCACCTCCGCAATTCGTGCTCTTTCTTCATCAGTCAAATTAGACCCTGAAGGCAAACACAAACCGTTTTCAAACAGCGTTTCAGCCACTTTCGTTCCATAATAAGGATAACTCTCAAAAACAGGCTGCAAATGCATCGGTTTCCACAAAGGACGCGACTCAATGTTCGCCACTTCAAAAGCCTGTCGCAAAGCTTCTCTATCAATTCCTTTGTCTGAATCAGGGGCAACCAAAATCGCACTCAACCAATAATTAGCAAAATAATCATCGTTCGGAACGCTAAAAACAGTTACCGCATCAATATCTTGGAACAAATCCACATAAAAATCATGCATTTTTCGACGCAAAGCGACATGAGCATCAAGAACTTCCATTTGTCCGCGGCCTATTCCGGCACAGATATTACTCATTCTGTAATTATAGCCTATCTCCGAGTGTTGGTAATGCGGTGCATCATCTCTGGATTGGGTCGCATAAAATACCGCCCTATCTTTTATGTCTTTTGATTTCGTAACAATAGCCCCTCCTCCTGAAGTGGTAATGATTTTATTCCCATTAAAGGACAATACCCCAATATCTCCAAAAGTACCGCATTGTTGACCTTTATAAGAACTTCCTAAAGCTTCCGCACTATCTTCTAAAACTGGAATTTCATATTTATCCGAAATGACTTTAATGGCTTCTATTTGATAAGGCACTCCATACAAATGCACCGCTATAATCGCCTTGGGTTTGCGTCCTTTGGCAATGCGATCCACGATAGCTGCTTCTAAAGCAATCGGGCAAATATTCCAGGTTTCTTCTTCACTGTCAATAAATACAGGAGTCGCACCCAAATAAAGTATCGGATTAGCCGAAGCCGAAAAAGTCATACTCTGACAAATAACTTCGTCACCAGCCTGAACTCCCAATAAAATGAGTCCCAAATGAATCGCTGCTGTCCCGGAACTTAAAGCCCCAACATGAGCTCCATTCCCTAAATAATTTTCTAAATCTTTTTCTAAACCATTAACATTAGGTCCCAATGGTGCTACCCAGTTGGTATCAAAAGCCTCTTGTACGTAGTGGCGCTCATTGCCTCCCATATGTGGAGAGGAAAGCCATATTTTTGAGTTATTCATTTTCTATTGAATTATATTTTATTACTCTACCAGGATTTCCCACTACAACTGCATAATCAGGAACATCATCAATAATAACTGCCCCTGCACCAATCGTAGCCCATTTTCCTATTTTAATTTCTTGAATTACTGTACCACCTATCCCGATATGTGTTCCTTCTCCAACATACACCCCTCCTGCCAATGATACATTAGGTGAAATATGTACAAAATCTTCTATTGTACAATCATGGTCTACTGTTGCAGCTGTATTTAAAATACAATGCCTACCAATTGCTACATCTGGATTTATAACTACCCCTGCCATAACCACAGTACCCTCATCAATTTTCGCATAAGCGGACACTGTTGATCGTGGATGAATGGCTTTAGAAAAAGTGCCATTCAATCGGGAGACGATTATTTTTCGTATTCTATTATTCCCAATACTTACAATTACGTTTTTTAAGGTTCTATTATCAATTAGTTTCGATATTAAAACAGGAATCCCTAAAATCGTTTTGATATTAGGATTATCATCAACTATAACTTCTATTGGGACACCATTGTTTTGCAAAATATCAATTATAACTTTACAATGTCCACTCGCCCCATATAATGTGATTTTATTTTCCATTGAAAGGCTCCATTGTTGCCACATCTGCAGCGTTTATACCTTCAGTCTTAATTATTTTTTTTATAGTCAAAAAAAATATTTTCATGTCTAACGTAAAATTGAAATGATCCACATACCACACATCCAATTCAAATTTAGTATCCCAGGATATGGCATTTCTCCCATTGACCTGAGCCCAACCAGTAATACCCGGTTTGACTTCATGACGCCGATTTTGAAATTCATTATACAAATGAAGATACTGTGGTAACAAAGGTCTTGGACCTATTAAGCTCATATCTCCTTTAATTACATTCAATAATTGAGGGATCTCATCCAAAGAAGTTTTACGAACAAACGCTCCAATTTTTGTCAGTCGATCCCCATCTGACAATAGATTACCATTAACATCTTTTTTATCGTTCATGGTCTTGAACTTAATAATCTTGAAAATAGCACCATGTTTACCTGGACGTAGCTGAAAAAAAAACGGTTTTCCTTGATTGGCAAAATATAGACCAATAGTCACTATAAAGAAAATAGGACTTAATAAGATTAAACCTAATAAAGCTGCAGAAAAATCGAATACTCTTTTAAAAATAGTTTTATACATTTTTTTCTAAACTTTTATATTCTGCCAAAAGAGCCTCCCAAACCATTTTTTGTTCGTAACGAGAAGTAATCATCTTGCGCGCATTTCTTTTTAAAACTGAATAATAATCCTTGTCTGATGATACTTTTATCATTGCATTAGAAATAGCTACCTCGTCTTTTACAGGGATAATTATTCCGTTCTGACCTTCCAATATTATTTCATTACTACCGCTTATATCAGTCACAATACATGGCAATCCCATCGCTCCAGCTTGCAAAACAACATTTGGAAATCCTTCGCGGTAAGAAGGAAAGACTAAAGTATCGCTGATGGCAAAATAAGATCGAACATCTGATTGAAAACCGACGGTAATAATATTATTATTTATTGCAATTTCATTACATGTGTTTACTTGCAAAGGATCTAAGTCAATTTCTTCATTACCAACCAGCAGTAATTTAACATTATCCATTTCTAGTTGTCCAAATGCAGCAACCAACTCATTAATTCCCTTATCTCCAACCAAGCGTCCTACAAAAACAAAGTCAGAATCTTTAATTCCCAACTGTTTACGTAAGTTCTTTTTATCTGTTACAGCAACTTGTATAGGAGAAAAAAAAGTCGTGTCAATACCGTTTACATTTCCATTTGCCAGTACCATTAATGGCTTTGTTGTGATTTTATACTTGACCAAATCTTTCCTGACTCCATTACCTTCTGGATAAATATTTGTTGCAAAACAACATAATATCCTATCCATCAGTATTAATATTTTTTGAAGTATTCCTTTCTTAGTAGGAAAAATTAAACCCGTAAAAGTATGTATACGGATTGGAACATTAGCAAAATAGGCCGCACTCATACTCAACAAACCTGCTTTTGGTGTGATAGAATGAACTATTATAGGTTTTTCTTTTCTAAAGTAATTATAAAGTTTCCAAAGCGAAATAATATCTTTGATTGGAGAAATATTCCTTTGCATCTCAATAGGAAAAACATCAACTTTTTCTCTCTGTCTTACAATATCAAGATCAGTATTTGATCCAGAAACAGCTAATACCTTAAAATGTCCATTTAAAAAAGACAATTGACCTTTTAATAAAATATTTAATGAGACTGGTACAGTTGTAATTCTGATAATTTTATTTTTCATTTATTCAATACAACAATTAACCTTCTCCTAAGGTATTTAAAAAAACTAAACATTGTGGCATTAAAATATCTATAAAGTGAAATTTTATTCCTTTTGTAAAGAAAAGTATAATTACTCATTTCTCCTTTTTGCATAAGCCATAATCTTGAAGAAAGCCCTGAAACACCAAACGCCATTTTACCCGAAACTGGAAACGCAAGGGATTGATTCAAAACAGCAACTTTATATTTGTAAGCTATTTCAAGCCAAACTCTATAATCCTCTGAATATTTTTGCTTGGTATTAAAGAGGTTATTAAATATTACTTCTCTCTTGACAATTGAAGCAGAAGTTTGAAAATAATTCCTTTTAATCAAATCATCAAAAGATATATGTTTCAATCTCTTATTGCTAAAATTACCTCCTCCTAAAAGTACGATATCAAAATTATTTTTAAGTGCTGAAATTTGTATTTCTATTTTATTTGATACCCAATAATCATCACTATCTAAAAATGCGATCCAATTCCCACAGCTTTCCAAAACACCTTTGTTTCTTGCTACCGATGGGCCAGAATTAACCTGCTCAATGATAGTAATTTTCGTACTACAGTTCCTCATTAAAACTCTAACTCTTTGAACAGAATTATCAGATGAACCATCATCAACAAGAATAATTTCCTCAACCTTATGTGTTTGCTCCAAGACAGAACTAATACACTTTTCAATTGTTGTTTCAGCGTTATAACAGGGTATAATTACTGATATTTTATAATTTTCTGAATGATTCACCAGTATTTATTTTTTGAAAGATTGAGTTTAATTCTCAACTTGAAGTCTAATAAAACCTTTTGCTCTTTCCTTATTAAAAGTTCTAGATAATTTTTATGAAGAATAATTACCTTAACATAACCTTTGATGTACTACACATCATTTATCAGTTTTTCAAATGATCACTTAATAATCAGCTTAAAATTTTTGTCGTTATGAAAAGTAATAATTCAAAAATATTCATCCTAATAAACCATTATTGAATTTAAGTTTAAAAATAGTTAAAAATATAATTATTTAATAATATAAAAAACTACTGCAATAAAAAAGCAAAAAGACAAAATAGACGAAACAGTAATTAACCTATTAATTTTATCCCCGTTTAAAACAGGCAATATCAAAAGTGGAATGAAAATCCAAGACAAGAATCCATATCGATCACTAAAACCCGAATTAAACATAACAATAAAAATTCCGCTTAAAATCAAATATGAACTTAGATATTTTAAATATTTACGTTGATCTGCAACCTTTGTGTAAATAAAATATCCAATAAAAACAAATATGAGATTGAATACAAAAAAATCAGGACGAAATCCTATTTTATAATCACTAGTGTCTAAATTTGAATAAGAATCTATCTTATCAGCAATAGCAATTAATGGAATATTTTGTATTAATCCATAAATATTAAATTTAATAACAGAGAGCAAAGTACATATAAAAAAAATAAAGAAAGGAAATTTTAAATTTTTAATATAGTTTGAAGCGCCATAAACTAGTATCGGAAATATCATTGATAAATGCATAGACAATGCGAAAAAAATCAATACGTATTTTAGCCAGTTGTTTTTATTATAGCTTAAACTTAAAAAAAACAAAGAAAAAGCAACTCCTTGCCTCATTGTATTCATTCCCATAGATTTAAAAAAGAAAAAACTAATTACACAAAAAAATATAAATAATTTATTCTTAGAACTAAATCTCACTATAGCAAAATATAGTGGCATGATATACAAAAAAGCCATTAAAAAAATAAAAGTTCTCTCCGTTACTCTTCCATGTAAAAATTTATTAAAAAATCCAAATCCAAAATCCACAAAAAGAAAATCCTCGGCGTTACTAAACATACTTAAATATGTCATAGTATCAACTCCAACTTCAAAATTTCTAAATCCAAATAAAAATAAAAAACAAATTGAAAATAGCAACAAAAAAGAACCTTGTAATTTAGAAGTTTCCCTATTATTATAATATCCAACTTGAAGAAAAATAAAAACAATAAAGCAAACTGAGAAATAAAGTATTAAAAATAATCTGTTGAATAAAATATCATTAATATTATCTAACATCACGATCCTTACTAATTATTTCGTATAAATTATTGCAATATTGGTCGCGCGTACATTTCTGTACAACTCGATCTCTTGCTCGCAAGGCCATACTATCCAGTTGATCTCTATTTTCAATTAAATGAATAAATAAACTATTTAAAGCTTCTTCATCATCCTGCTCTATCAACCAGCCACCATTCTCATCTTCGATTGCGTCAGCAATCCCACCGGTTCTCGTTCCTATTGCGGGAATTCCGCATGATTGCGCTTCTAAAAAGACTAATCCAAATCCTTCTACACTTGTACTATTCTTTTCTTCGCGAGTACAAAGTACAAAAACATCATTACTATTGTAAAACGAGGGTAAATTTTCTTCTTTAATAAACCCCAAAAATGTCACATTTTGCTCAATTCCTAATTCTTTAACTAAACCCCTTAATTCTTTGAGATAAGGCCCAGTACCTCCAATATTCCATCTAACCCTTTCTTTATAAATCGATGGTAATTCAGCAATAGATCTAGCTATAAAATCATAACCTTTGAATTTAAGTATACGAGATAGTGAGCATAGTTGTAATATTGAATTATCCTTATTATTAAATAATGGCCTAAAAAAAGATTCATTTACCGCTAGTGGTAAAGCACTTACTGCTATACATTGATCTATTTCTGACACAATTCTTTTTGTATAAGAACTGTTAGCAATAACCATACGAGCTTTTCTTAATACCCACTTAGAATAAAAAGGTAACCAAAAATACTTTCTAAAACTGGATTGCCCCGCTAAGAATTCTGTTCCATGCCCAAGAATAAAAATATTCTTTATACCTGCTAACTGGCATATAGCTGCTTCAGGGTGCCACACTCCACATAAAACATCTACTGACTTTTTATTCTTTAATTTTATTAAATAATTATAAGCAGAAAATTCTAGGCTAATTCTTTTTCTAGGCAAACGTATTACTTCAATATTTTCACAATTATAGAAATCTGCAGGGCCTTCAGACTCTCTTGTAAGCACAGTAACACATTCATAATATTGCTTCATACCAACAGCAATTTCTTGACATAACCTAGCAATCCCACCATTTGAAGGTGGGAAATCATATGAAAATAAAACGAGTGATTTATTATTCATATTTTAATTTTTTTATCCGTACTTTAAGTATCTCAATAATAGATTCCAACATTATTCTAACCTTTACTTTAATATAATTTTGTTTAGAAAAATTTAATTTAATTCTATCATAAAAATCATTAAATTTAACATCATTACTGTTTTTTTTATACTTATCAACCTGATAAATTCCTGCATATAATATATCCTCATCAAGAATGTTTAATGAATGTTGGTTTTTAAACTCAATCAACCAAGTAATATATTGAGTGGTCGCTTCTATCTTTTTTAAATCGGTTTCATCATTATTTATCGAGGATATATTTTGACCTGAAAATCGCCAATAAATGTATTCCTTTATTACTACTATACCATTGTTTTCCACAGAAAAACGTAACCATGAAGCATCATCAGAAAACCAAGCAAGCGGAAATTCAACGAATTTAAACTTATCATAAAGTTCTCTACTCATAATGTACTCCACCGCATAACTCCTGAATCTTCTATTATTTATTCTATTATTTATAAAATGTTCAGGAGAAATCAAATCGTAATCTTTGTTTGTACGATCTCTAAAAAGATTAATTTCCTGACCAATACCGTCAATCATTTTTGTGTGAAATTTAAAAAGATGACTTAATGGATTTTGATTAACAGTCTCATAAAACAATTTTATCGCATTTGGAGAAGCTATATCATCATCAGAAAACAACCAAACCCACTTTTCGTTCGACAACTCTACACAACGTTCCCATTGCTTAGTCAATGAATTCCCCCCAAAGTTACAATCAAATTTTTTATAGCGAATATCTAGGACGTTTTCATATTCTTCGACAATAGATTTGATATCGTATGGACTGTCATCATCTCCAATATAAATAACAAAATCTTTGCACGTTTGGTTTTTGAACGATTCTAATGTTTTGCGAAGAAATTCACTCTTGTAAGCTGGGATTATAACTGCTAGATTATTTTTCATTTATAACTATTTGTAGTCTTAATAATATTTCATCTGTGTAATAGACTTTATACAAGTAAAACCAATCATCTTAGTACTATATTTGGCTATTATTTTTAAAACTATCATCTAATTTTAAAATTTTAATTAGATCATCAACTTGACTTTCAAACTTTAACCTAGAATTTTTTATTAATTGAAGATATTCCAGAAAATTAGAATATTCTTCTTCGTAAGAATCAAAAACATTCATGACTATTTTTTCGAACCTATCAAAATCAAAATTCAGTTCATCAAATTTATATTGAGAATCTATTGATACATCCTCAAAATAAAACGCAGACCCTTGCATACCGGTTATTATACACATTCCACTTAAAACAGCTTCTCTAGGTAATCTATCTTTTCCAGGATGATTCCCAAAATCAACATATAATTTACTATTTTGCATTAATAAACTCACCTCTATATATGTCATATTTTCGATAGGAACCCATCTAAAATTCTTGAATTTATTTATTAATATTTTAGTGAATTCTAAACCTTTTTTTGGATTATATAAAATTATATTTTCACGATTATTTGTCTTTTGATTAGAGAAATTGGTGTTTAAATAATCCGACAAAAAATATATATTTTTAAATTTATTTTTCTTTAAAAAATCATAAGCATACATTGATTGAACTAAATTTAAATCTTCATCTGAAAATAAATAATTATAGCTCAAATAACCAGTTCTAGCCGATTTTAAAATCTTAAAAAAATATTTAAATTTCACTCCCAAAACTTTAAAAAATAATTTTGGCCATAATTTAAGATATATAATTGGTGATAAATTTAATAGGGATAACTCGAAAAAATTATCAATACTTAACCACCAATTAATTTTTTTTATACTTTTAAAATTAATACCTAGATCTATTAATGCTTCTGGCATAATTAAAAAATTATTAGGAATATCATCAATTTCTTTCCTCAGTTGTAAATTGTAATTTTTATAGGAAACAGGAGTAGGTGAGTCTGCGTCTGGATAATAGACCATATACGCATCAAAACCTTTATTATTTAATACATCACAAAGTTGATGTAACAGCTCAGTTCCTCCTGTAACAACATTTGAGATACAATATATATATATTTTTCTTTCTTTATTTACACTAATCATCTATTATTTTTTAAAATATTTAAGTGCAGAAGCAATTACTTGATGCATGTCATAATATTTATATTCAGCGAGCCTTCCGCCAAAAATAACATTAGCTTCTTTTTGTGCTAGTTCGCTGTACTGTCTGTACTTAATAGAATTTATCACATCATTTACAGGATAATAGCTCTCCATTCCTGATTTCCATTCGGCAGGATACTCGTGTGTAATAACCGTTTTCTCTTGTTTACCATATTCAAAATGTTTATGTTCAATAATTCGAGTATAAGGAATATTTGCTTCTGTATAATTTACCACTGCATTTCCTTGATAATTTTCAATATCCAAAGTTTGATGTTCAAAATGTAAACTACGATACTCTAATTCCCCAAATCTATAGTCATAATACTCATCAATTTTACCAGTAAAAATGACTTTATCACATAACGATTCATATTTTTGCTTTGACGCAAAAAAGTCCACTCCTAGTTTTACTTCAATTCCTTCTAATAATGCTTCAGTCAACTTATTATATCCTCCTACAGGAATTCCTTGGTATTTATCATTAAAATAATTATTATCATAAGTAAAACGAACTGGTAATCGTTTAATTATAAAAGCAGGTAATTCAGTTGCTTTGCGTCCCCATTGTTTTTCAGTATATCCTTTTATCAACTTAAAATAGATATCCTTACCAACAAGTGAAATAGCTTGCTCTTCTAAATTTTGTGGATCGGTAATTCCTGATTCTTTTACTTGCTCATCAATGATATCCATAGCCTCCTGTGGCGTTTTTACACCCCACAACTGATAGAAGGTATTCATATTGAAAGGTAAATTAAATAATTTATCTTCATAAATAGCTACGGGTGAATTTGTATATCGATTGAATTCAACAAACTGATTTACATAATCCCAAAGTCCTTTGTCATTGGTATGAAAGATATGTGCACCATATTTATGTACATTAATACCTTCGACATTTTCACAACGAATATTTCCACCTGAATGGTCACGTTTATCAATAACCAAACATCTTTTTCCGTTTTTAGTAGCTTCATGTGCAAATACACAACCAAATAAACCCGCACCAACTATTAAATAATCGTACTTTTTATTTACCATAAATTATTTTTTTTAATATAATAATACATTTCTAACGATACAAATATCTCAGTTATCACAGTAATTAAACACAGTGAATAAATTGTGATTAAATTGCCCCCCCACAATACCAACAACTGAACCATAAAAACCAGACCTGAACTCATAATAATCTTGCTGAATAATTTATTGAAATCAAAAGGAATTAAGACAAGCATCCCAAAAATATTACTGACGGCAACTATTGGCAGTGTTAACCCTAGAATAATTACTACCCACTTGGCAGGTAACATTTGCTCTCCTCCTAAAATTCTTATAATAAATTCAGAAAAAACCGCTAAACCCGCAAACAATATTAAATTCAAAGCCATTGAGTATTTAAAAATATTCTTTACAAAAGAGATATTTTTATCAAACGAGATCTTAGGAAAAACTGCCTGACTGAGAATACCTTGGGGAATTCTTAAAATATTTAATACTTTTTCTCCTAGATCATAATAAGAAACTTCAGTCATTCCAAGAAACAAACCTATCAATACTTTATTGGTACTTACATAGATCTGAACAGAAATATTTGAAAGAAATACAGGTATTGATTCTTTAAAATAATACTTAAGAATTTCAAATTTAGGCACATAAAACCTAAGTTTATGAGAGAAAAAAATGATATGCATCGCCAAAATACCAGATAATAATGCACCACATAAATTTATAATAGGCACATATAAATATTGATCTTTTGAATTTATAAAAATAAAAATAGACGCTACACTTAAACTTCTAACAACTAATGATATCATCGATATATACTTCATCTTTTCAATTCCTTGAAAATAAAAAGCTGGAAAAAATATTTCATAAATACAAATCCAAAGTGTTAGAAAGTAGAGTTCCTTGTTTTGAGAAGCTTGATCAAAATAAAATAAAACTGGCACTAAAAGAATTAGTGAAATTATAAATAGCACCATTTTAATTATCAATACACTTGATACTATTTCACTTAATTTAGATTTATCCTCTCTATGTACACTAACGTCCTTGGTTGCTGATATATTAAAGCCAAAACCTATCAATATTACAAAATAACCCACAATTGCTTGTGCGAAGATTACTGTACCATAAACAGATACACCTAGCACCCTAATCAAATACGGATAAGATAAAAGGGGCAGAACTAAATTTAATACTTGCAGTAGTGATAGATAGGAAAAATTCTCAACTAGTGCTTTGTTTCCTTTTATTACATTTCTTACTTTAATAATTCTATCTTTCATTGGCTAAACTGGAAATAGTAGTTAATTATTAATCGTGATTTTATATAATCATCAACAAGAACACCCAATTAACTACTCAAAATAATTCAAAGTTACTGATTCATTGACTTTTAATTTCTAGTTTTTACTCGAGTAATATCAAATCACTTACTACTAATTCTCTATATATTTCTATGTACATTTCACTATTTTTATTCATGCTATTCTCAATAATTCAGTAAATCTGATTTTATACTTTCTAATGAACTATAAACATTCTTCACATCCTGAGAATTATTTTTTTGCAAAATTAAATTAGCATTATCCGTACAAACAAAAATTGTATCCTTCATACCTACAAAAGCAGTATAATTATCAGTCCCAATGACCATATTTCCGTTTTCATCGACTGGATAACCAATAGTAATCAAATAATCATATACCGATTCAAAAGATCCTAAATCAGACCAAGAAAATTTAGACGGCACGACTTTTATTTTTTTAGATCTTTCCATTACCGCATAATCAATACTAATGGATGGAATGTCTAGAGAGAGCTCTAAATCTAACACACCATTCGTATTTGTCTCCCAAGCTATTTTTGACTTTTTATAAACTTCTGGTGCAAGTATCTGTAATTCATCTAATAAAACACTGGCTTTAAAACAAAACATACCGCTGTTCCAAAGGAAATTACCTTTATCTATAAAATCTTTAGCTGAAGTCTCACTTGGTTTCTCTCTAAAAGAAATTACATCATCTCCATTGCTTTCAATGTAGCCGTATCCTGTTTCAGGTTTAGTGGGAATAATTCCAAAAGTGACTATATATCCTTTAGAGGCTTTTTCTATTGCTTCATCAATAGCGGCTTCATAATATTCCATTTTCCCAATAATATGATCCGACGGGGTGACCATTAATATATCATCAAGATCTGAAGCAAAAGCAGCAAAAGCAATAGCTGCAGCGGTGTTCCTTGGTGTAGATTCAATAATATCGATATAGGTCACATTCGATTTCTCTAATATAGTTTTACTTAAATGACAATTATCCATATTCCCAACTACTATAACTGTATCCGCTATATTACGATTACGATCAACGGTCATCTCAAATAATGACTTTCCATTAAAAATATCAAGATATTGCTTTGGCAGGCTTTTCCGTGATAACGGCCATAATCGACTACCAACACCGCCAGTAAGTATAACATGTTTAAGTGAATTCTTTTTCATATTCTTTCACTACAGTAATTAAACCTTTATATTGGTATTCTTTGCTTCTTTTTCAGCCACTTCTTTCCTCAAACCACTACTCGAAAACCGATGATCTCTGGTATTAAAGTACAACTCAATCCCTTTGGCTTCACAATACATGCGTCCAGTAAAATCTTGTTCACGATATTCATCGCCTACAATACGCACATCAATTTTGAAAGATCGTAAAATATCTTCTAAATCTTGTTCGCTTGCATAAGGAACAATCTCATCTACAAACTTACAGCCCTTCAATTGAATGTAGCGTTCAACCACCGTTTGCGCGGGCCTATTCTTCTCAGGACGATCGAGTGTAGGATCCGTTTGCAAACCAACAATCAAATAGTCACATTGTCTTTTGGCTTCTTCGAGCATCTTTATATGTCCTGCGTGCAATAAATCAAATGCACTAAAAGTGATACCTATTTTCATGTCATTGCGATGAAAGAAGCAATCTCTTACCTCTAATTTATTAATACTTACTGTCCCGCTTGCGGTTAAACAACTTGAAACCTGAAACAACTTTAAACTTCAAAAATAAAACCTACAACAGTCTTAGTGTCCCGATTGCTATCGGGATTGCGCCTCCTTTGCGTCCGTTGCGGTTAAACAACCTGAAACTTTAAACCTACAGCTCCTTCAACACCCTCCTGACAATCAATCCCAAGACCATAAAAAACCCGGCTAAAAAACCTCCCATTACAATCCCTTTCGCCTTACCAAATTTTTCCTTCTTCAAAGGCAAAATAGGGCTGTCTATCACCTGAATCAGTGGAGTCTCTTTACGTAGTGTTACTTTAGCCAATTCCGTTTGCTTGACCAACTCGGTCAATATCGCCGTATTTGCCTGCACATCGACCTGTCTTCTGGCCGAAGGCGCACGTCTTACGTTCATTGCAGGATTCAAACCAAAGGTGTTATCATTAGCAACTGCTACTCCGGTAATCGCTCCGTTCAATTCTCTTCTGATGCTATCGGTTTGCCTTTCGAGTATATCCATATTCATCCTCGCCTTCTTGCTCTTGGTGGTCACATAAAAATCAGACACCTCTTTAACCAGAGCTTCGGTAAAATACTTCGAGAACAACTCATTAGTCGAAGAAACATCAATAGACAAAATAGCTACTTTTTTATCTCTTTGTCCAACACTCAGTCCGCCTTTAGACAAATTAGCATACATCACCCCCATAATACTATCATGCACTCGGCTAAAATACTTTCTGTTAGTATTGGGCAAAAACTGAATACTTTTAAACTTAGGATTCGCATCCCAATTATCTCTCCATTTATTATGCTGGATATACATCTCCGCCAGTGAAATCGTCTTGCCGTCTACAACAACCGGACTCAACAAAGTTTGTTCCACCATAGCACGCGACTTAAACAATTCCGCCAGATTAGCTCCGGTAAAAATGCTACCGCCTCCGCCACCCAAATCAAAACCCAGTGAACTAGCTAAACCCAAAGCACCACCTAATCCGCCACCGCCTTTCTCATCTTCCAATGCAAAAGACAAAGTCGCAGTATATACCGGTTTCTTAATAAAGGAATACGTCAGCCCCAATCCGGCCCCTATAACTCCCGCCAACACAATAACCTTCCATTGCGACAGCAAGTAAGCATACCATTCCTTACCCTTCTCTATTAATTCCTTTAACGATATCTCGTCATTTTGTACTTCCATCAATACTATATTTTAATAACTTCCAGCTAATATTTTTTTCCGTTTCCCGTTCACCGTTCTTTTGAACATCGTATATCGAACATCCTTTTCCGTTCACCGTTCTTTCGATCATCGATCAACGAACATCGGATATAGACCACTCCTACCCCGCCCTTAAATTAAAAACGTCAAAAAACGACGATATAACGACGTGGCAGCAGTCCGCGAGTTGAGCCTGAAAGGCGAACGGCTCGGGCTGCGGAACACAGTTTTGAGGTAGTTTTTAAGTTTTGAATTTTGAGGCTTGATCTTTTTGTTACTTTTTCCATCAAGGGAAAAAGTAAAGACTCTCTTTATACCAGACTTCTCAAAACAATTTTAAAAAAAGACTATCGCTATTTTATAAATCCACTACTATTGACGCTTTTTACATTGAAGCCCCTCGACTCCGCTCGAGCTGACACTGTGGATGTCTTATCATATTCGAAGTGACGAAAACCGAGAACTCATAACCTACAACTCCTCTCCCCGCCCTTAAATAAAAAGTATAGAAAAACAACGAAAAAGTATAGTGGCAGCAGTCCGCGAGTTGAGGACGAAGGACGAACGGCTCGGGCTGCGGAACGGCACTTTGAGGTAGTTTTTAAGCTTTTTATTTTCAGGCTTGATCTTTTTGTTACTTTTTCCATCAAGGGAAAAAGTAAAGACTCCCTTCAAAAAACTACTCAGTATTGACTGCAATCCTAAACTTATAAAAGCTGACAACCACAACCTCCTACCTCAATATTGCAATAATAACTCCCGCTAAACTAGCCAAAACCCCCGCTATACTAACAAATTCCCCTGTACTCATCTTCTTCACTTCTGGTTTTTCCGGAACAATAATCTGCGAACCTGGCGTAACCTTTGGATAATTCCTGAAAAACAAAAACGAACTAGCCACATCTGCCTTTCCATTTGGATAAATGATATAAGCCTTTTTCTTCCATCCTTTAGCATCCACTCCACCCACTGCATCTAAATAATATCCAAATCCTTTACCCTTATCATACGGAATCTCCGAAGTCAATAAAACATTACCCGTCACTTTTACCCCTTCATTGAAAGTGGCTACTTCAATCTCATCACCAGGAAAAAGAGTTACATTAGTACTACTATTTTGGTTTTTAACAATTGATTCCCAATCCACCGGAATAACAGCAAATTTTAAATCTTCTTTTAGCTTTTTCTTCAATTTATTTTGAATGCTGTCATTGGTACCCAAATTCAGATCGATACTCTCGACTTCTGCAATTTGTTTTGCTTGAATAGGCCTTTTAATTTTAACACCATTAACATTTGCCAAGGAAGTCAAACCACCTGCTCTTTCTACAATATCATAAACTTTAGCTTTCTTATTGGCCAAAACATATTTTCCCGCATAATTAACGGCTCCACTAATAGTAACCATTTCCGGTTTTTCATACACCGCCATCTTACGGATATTGATGACATCAAATGGCAACAACGCAAAATTACTAGCCTGCTCATTATTATCTGGACTAATTACTATGTCAAATAACTCGGCCTTATTAGGATTAGCATCATCAATTTCTTCCGATAGTATCATTCTTGCTACTTCTACCCTTTTCGAAGCGGAACCCGTCAAACCACCTGATTGAACCAATAGATCATTCAAAGTTAAGCCCTCATAATAGTCATAAACCCCCGGATTTTTAATCTCCCCATCAATCGTGATTTTATATTCCTCTACAAAGTCCAAAATAGAATAAACAGTCACCACATCTTCTTTATACAATGGAATATCAGCTTCTATATCTCCCTCTAGTGCTTTCTCTAAATTGACGTTGACAATCTCCGTTGTCAAATCAGGTTGCAATCGAATGATTCTCGCTCTCTTACTATAGGCATCCTCTTTTAATCCATCTGCTTTTAGAACCAAATCAGAGATTCGCATGCCTTCATAAAAAGAATAGGTATCCGGTCTAAAAACCGCTCCTTCAATTTTGATTCGGTTTTCAAAACGATTTAAAATTTTAGTCACTCTAAACACATCCCCCGATAAAGGCGCATAGGTATTGAATTCAGAGGCCTTAATATCCCTCACTTTAAATTCCTTAGCCGTTTTCTGCAAAACATTTACTGATGCTGTATAGGCAAACTCATTAAATCCTGAAGCAAATGATAATAAATCAGAAAAAGTCTCTCCTGCCTTCATTTCAAAAATTCCAGGACGCTTCACCTGTCCTTCAAGGCTGACTCTTTGATTGTATGCCGGAATTCGAATAACGTCATTGTCTTTTAAACCTACATTCTCCGATTGATCCCCATTGACCAAAAATTTATAAATATCAACCTTGGTATATATTTTGTTATTTCGAATTAACTCAATGTTTCTATAACTTTCATTTTTCCCTGGTCCTCCTCCCAGAAACAAGGCGTTATACACCGTTGCCAAAGAAGAAATAGAATAATTCCCTGGTTGTTTACTTCCTATTAACGTAACACGAATTGTTCTAATGCGACTCAGACTCACCGCAACCTGAGATTGACCTGACCCAATAGTACTATATACTCTGGCCATAGCTCCCTTAATTTTTTGTGTCGCTGCCTCAATACTCATTCCTGAAACCGAAATTTCCCCTACATACTGAATCGTTACTTTACCCTCTACTGATACCGGAATACTGGCATTATATTCCTGAACTCCATAGACACTCACCTGCAGTTCATCACCAGGACCCAAAATATAATTCATTGGGGTAGCCAATTTCAAATTAGGCTCGAAATTCAAAGTAGGATTATCAAATAGTTGCGAACCAAAAACAAGTGAATTAACACTGTCCTTAATTTTTTTATTGACTATTTTTTCTTGCTTTCTTCCATACTCATCATTACTCTCTTTTTGCCCTTCTTTATCAGTCTTAACAGCCTCTTTATTTAAAATTGTTAATCCCTCAATTCGTTTTTTCAATTTAGCAAATTCAGATGCCGGCATGCCCTTCGATAAAGCCATTGGTTCAGCCTGATCAATAGTTAGATTATTGGATTGCAATTGAGTTTTAATCTTTACAATATCAGCATCCGACAAATAATCTACTTTTAACGTACTCAAATCGCTGCTTTTTAACAAGTCCTGAGCAAGCATAGTCGAGGACTGCAAGAGCGAAAATAATATAAATAGAAAGGCAACTGTTTTTCTCATATCGAAATTTTTTATATAAAAAGAGTACTAATTATTTTAAGTTAATGTGCTAATAACAAGCAGAATTATAGAATTTTAACAAACCACTTTGAACTTAAGGTCTTCAAGATTAATTCCTATTAATTTACCACAGACTAAAAAATAGTCTCAAAGGTTAATCAGTGAAAATTCATTTAAGCTGTGGCCAACCATTTTTTAGAAACTAATGCAAAATGCATTAAAGCACCTGCTTTCAACTATTTCTGTGATCAAAAAACACCTAAAAACAACAGAAACCAATATTCTATAAATGGCTTCGCCTTAGTGACTCCCATTATTGGCTCACTATTGTCATTTAAAGATAGTATTCTAAGCCTAATAGGTCCGTTAAAACCAACGCTGGATTAGAGTCGGCAAATATACTCTTTAAAAAAAACATATTCTATATTTTATTTTAACAATAAATCTACTTATCACAACCCGGACCAGTAAACATCGAACAAATATTTATAAACCAGCTAAATACAGCGCATTGCTCAGCAATTACCATAAATAAATATCACCTATTTTAGTGATGCCAACAAACCTATACCTTACGCTACTACGAGTACCTATTTTCAAGCCAAAACTCCTGCAACAACAAACACCTCAGGAATTCCAAGTTCTTTGGCTCCCTTTAGGGAAGGGGAAAAACAAAGAACAGCAAATTCTTCAGAAACGGAAGTTCTTTGGCTCCCTATAGGGCAGGAAAAAAAACAAAGAACACAACTCCTCTTTAGTCCCGACTCTTCGGGAGGTAAAAATCAAGAACAGTACTCCACATTTACTTCCCTAATTTAAAAAAGTAAAGAAATACCATTTTTAAAATACTCATAAATCACTCCTTACAACATTCTCCAATTTCCTCCAAAACAGAATCTATTTCAGTCAGTACTTTCTCATTAGAAAAACGAATAACATGCAACCCTTGGAAGTTTAAAAAATCCGTTCTTTCCGTATCCTTCTGCACCTGCTCCAAATCGCCATGATACTCTCCATCAACTTCAATAATAAGTTTTTTTTGATGACAATAAAAATCTACAATATAAATACCAATAGGATGTTGTCTTCTGAATTTTAATCCCTGAAATTGATTTAATTTCAATCTTTCCCATAAATAGACTTCCGCCGCTGTTGCCCTTTCCCTTAAATACTGGGCCATCAAAAAACCATTGCCAGGAGCACCTTTCCACATACTATCATCATGTTGTAAATCATCTTTTTTCATACTACAGTATTAAAAATTATACATTATCCACTACGCTATTTATTAATTATTACCATAACCCCTACAACAACAAATTCCTCAGGAATTCCCGTTCTTTGGCTCCCTTTAGGGCAGGAAAAAAACAAGAACAATTCCCGTCCATCTGGCCTCAAAATTCCAGAGGAAAAAACAATCAATATCGAACTTATTTTTCATTAGAACGAAATCTTCCTGTTCTAAAATAATTTGGCTCCCTTTAGGGCAAGGGGAAAAACAAATTATTTTGAACCCAGCAGCACCGTTTTCAAGAATGTCTTCGGTCCCTAACAACAACAAACACCTCAGGAATCCCAAGTTCTTGGGCTCCCTTTAGGGTAAGGGGAAAAACCAAGAACAGCAAATTCTTCAGGAATTCCAAGCGCTTTGGCTCCCTTTAGGGAAGGAAAAAAACAAGAACACGCCCAACACCTAGAACAGCAAATTCTTCTGGAACGCAAGTTCTTTGGCCCCCTTTAGGGCGGGGGAAAAACAAAGAACAACAAACACCTCAGGAATCCCAAGTTCTTTGGCTCCCTTTAGGGAAGGGGAAAAACAAAGAACTTGCGATTCCTAATCAAAAAAGTCCATGAAATAAAATTATCTCATGGACTTTCCAGGCATTGTAGTATCACTAAATAACTACGCCTTAAATATTTTTTTATACCAAGCTTCTTCTTTTACACTATGCCCATACCCATAACCATAGCCATAGCCTTTTGTAGAATCAGTATCGTTAAGTAACAAACACATATTGGGTAGCTTTCCTTCTTTATATAAGCCATTAGGAATGTTTAACATTCTTTTTTCTAGAAACCCAGCGCGCGCCACATAAATAAAACAATCAGCATGCTTAGCGATTAACAAGGTATCCGTCACTAAACTCACAGGTGCCGTATCCACGATGATATAATCATATTGTGCTTTCAAAATCTCAAAAACGTCATCCACTTTCTTGCTCATTAATAATTCCGCTGGATTTGGCGGAATCACCCCTGCTGGCAGTATATGAAAATCCTCGTACCCTTCATACTTAACGATTAAATCCTCTAATTTTAAATCCTTTGAGGATAAATAATTAGTAAATCCTCTTTCTGGGATATTTAAATATTCGTCAAGCCTTGGGTTTCTAATATCCATTCCTATCAACAATACTTTTTTAGCTGATAAAGCAAAAGTGGCAGCCAGATTTGCGGAAACAAAGGTTTTACCCTCCTTTGGAAAAGTAGAAGTCAGGAATATGGTTTTAGCAATACCTTCTGGCACCTTACTTAACATAAATTCCAGATTGGTTCTTATGATTCGTAATGCCTCAGCAGAACTAGTCCTACTTTCGGATTTCATAATTACTGAAGGTGTATCCGAGGTAGGCAAATCACCAATGAAAGGAATCAACGTTTTTCCGTCCAGATCCAAACGGCTTTTAATTTTAGTATCCAATAAATCATCCGTGTATATAATTCCAAACGGAACTAAAAGCCCAAGTAACAGTCCTGCTAAATAAATGATGTTTTTCTTTGGCGAAACGGGGATTTTATTCCCTTTGGCATCATCAATTACTCTGGCATTAGGTTCTGTCGCCGCCAATGATATTGCCGTTTCTTCTCTTTTTTGTAATAAATACAAATACAACTCTTCCTTTACCTTTTGTTGTCTTGCAATCACTCTAAACTGACGCTCTTGAGCAGGAATCTTCCCTATTTTAGTATTCAGTATGTTTTCCTCGCTACTCAAGTTTCTCTTCTGGATAGTCAAATTAGACTGCATTCGCTGTAAACTTCCTTGAACATTATTTTTCAACGAGCTAATTTCCTGATCCATTTTCACTACAGATGGATTGACCTCAGTAGCCGATTTCAAAATTCGGTTACGGTCCAAAACCAACTGGTTATACGAATTAATCATTCCCGCAGCAGTATTGTCGCCTGAAATTATATTGGTAGGCAAAAGATCCGCATTGGTACTTTTCTTTAAGAAACTCAACATGGAACTCACCATATTCAGTTGAATCTCCGTCTCCACACCTTTTTTGTCATATTCATTAGAACCTTCAATAAACAACTTGGCTTCCGACTCGATATCCGTCAATTGATTCGATTTCTTGAAGCTTTGTACGTCCTGCTCTACTCCATCTAATTCCTGAGTAATTAATTTTAATCTATTAGCAATAAAAATCGAGGTGTTTTCAGAAATGAAGTTTTTATCCGCCGCTGCGTCTTCATTATATATTTGAGTCAAATTATTCAAAAAATCTTCTGCTCTTTTTATTACTGGACCAGTTATAGAAAGCTGCACAACGCTACTAGTTTTGCTAACAGGCTCTACTTTGAGGCGTCCTTGAAAACTTGCCACAACGCTTTCTAAGGGACTAATAAGGATTCTTATCGCTTTACCCTCATGAACAATCTCACCAGCCTTAGATCCTAATTTACTAATAATCAAATTACCATATTTGGTCATTATAGGTTTCTCATATTGAAACACTTTTTTATTTCCTATTATTACTTTTGAGGAATCATTCTCAGCTTGACTAACTAACTCAAAGCTTGTAGGCGATAATTCGGTAAAATTTAAATCAATCGAACTTTGATAAAATCCATTCGATTTATCCATAAAATTAACCGAGATAGGTGTATCCCCATAAATTTCTCTATCCGATATTTTCCCAGTTATAATTAAGGTCGTATTTAAATTTAATTTTCTTACCGTGCTTTCCACCAAGGTGCGTGATTTCAGAATTTCAATCTCATTATCGAGATTACTTTTCATTCCTCCTCCCATTCCTAGGTCAGCAAAAGCAGACAATTCAGAAAGCATCCCTCCTTTTTTCTCGTCTTTTACCAATATTGTAGTACTAACATTATATTGGGGTATTGTATATCGTAAGTATAAAAAAGCGCCTAATAAACCGATGCAGCTTGCCAGCACAAACCACTGCCAGTGAATCAAATATTTATTAAGAAATCCCTTTAAATCAAAATCATTCTCGTATTCGTCGTCGAAATCGTGGTTATCCATGCAAAAAATTATTTTGTAGTAGTAATTATTAAGGTAATCAAGGTAATCAGTAACGAAGATATCGAAATAATCACTCCAGTATTAGAGCCAATCGCCGCCCCGTTTATTCTATTTTTATTAGGCTCCACATATACCACATCATTTTGTGCCAAATAATAGAACGGAGAATTCATAAAATCAGCATTGGTAATATCGACCCTATTATAAGATTTAACCCCATCGATTTCTCTAATGATCAAAATATTGTTCCTTTTGCCATAAATAGTCAAATCCTTCGCCATAGTCAACGCCTCAATCAGAGTAACTCTTTCAGAAGCCACATTATAGGTTCCTGGTAAATTAACCTCTCCTTGAACCGAAATTTTAAAATTCATGATTCGCAGGTTAATATTTGGACTCTTAATATAAACCCCTATTTTTTGCTGTAGCATTTGCAGCACCTCTGAACGGCTTAAACCACTCACCTTTAATTTCCCTAATACAGGAAACTCTATAAATCCTTGTGCATCTACCAGATACAATTGCATAGTTTGTTGCCCAGTTACGGCATCTAATTTCCCCGGGTTTTGTACAGAAACTGACTGTAAGTTAAAAGGCATCGCAATTTCAGGATCTTCGGCAGTAACGATAATCATCAATAAATCATCTGGTTGCAGTTTTATTTCATAGGAGTTGGACTTTCCTTGAGCAGTCATTCCATCAATTCCCTGATAATACACGACATCTTTTCTGGACGCACATGAAAACAATAATGCTATAAGTAGGAAAGGGGTTATTTTCTTTAAGAAAGAAATATATTTCATAGGTTGTTGTTTATTTTTTATTGGTCAAATCAAATTCGCATATCTTATCGCTGTAAGACTAGCGATTCTGTAATGCTCCTTTAATAGATTGTTGTTTATTTTTTATAATGTTATATATGTAATCTTTTGATTTTTTCAAAAAACGCATCATTATACTAATTTCAAAATTTTAAAAGCGGCAAATATAGGCATTATCTTTTAGATACGCTGTTTCAATAAATTTGGATTAGAAATCAACTTGAAACCCTTAGTATACTATCATAAAAGAGAAATTACTTTTAAATCACTCTATTGATCAATTTACCGTCGTTTACCTTAAAACAAATGCAACTTCCTTTTCACTAAATACTGAACACTAAAAAACTGAACACTGATTACTGACACTGAACACTGACCTCCTACTGATCACTGAACACTGACCACTGATCACTGAATACTGACCACTGACCACTGACTACTAAAAACTTATCACTTCCGATTACTCACTAAGTACTGATCACTGAATACTGATCACTGATTACTGAACACTGATCACTACTCACTACTCACTACTCACCACTCACTAATAAGCCTTTTCCTCGCCTTTAAACACATTAAACACCGTAAGGTAAATAATTTTTATATCTAGTAAAAGACTCCAATTTTCGATATACCAAATATCATGATCTACCCGGTCTTTCATTTCAGACACTTCTTTAGTTTCACCTCGAAAACCATTCACTTGCGCCCAACCCGAAATCCCTGGTTTGGCATAATGACGAACGAGATAGTTGTTGATTAATTCTGAATATTGTTCGGTATGCATCAACATATGCGGGCGTGGACCTATCACTGACATCGTCCCCCACAACACATTAAAAAACTGTGGCAGTTCATCAATATTAGTCCTGCGCATAAATGCCCCCATCTTGGTCACGCGGCTATCACCCAGAGTTGCCTGCACGCTGTCTGATAATTTATTGACCCGCATCGTTCTGAATTTAACACACCAAAAATCCTTATTGTCCCTTCCCGAGCGCCGTTGTCTAAAAAATACCGGCCCCGGAGAATCCATCTTGATCAACAATATGATGATAGGAAATAACCACGGGAAAATTAAAACGATAACAGCAAATGAAAAAACAAGATCAAATGCTTTTTTTAGAAGCAAATTAGGCAGGCCTTCCAAGGGTTCCTTACGCAACATTAATACTGGAGTATTTCCGTAAAATGTAATTTGCACTTTGCGCGATCTGGTATACTGCTGGAAATCCGGTATGAATTTGATACGCACCATATAACGCTCACAAAGGGCTGTCAATTCATGGATTATTTTTATATTATCGATATGGAGTGCAATGTACATTTCGTCAACATTACCATTAGCAACGTAATCCTTTACCGCGTCAAAACCGCCTAGTACAGGAGCTGAAATTGGCTCAAAAAGCTCCACTTTATCATCAAAAAAACCTAATATACGATAACCGTAGGTCAAATCTTTAGCAAGGAATTTCCTGATAATTTCCCCTTTATCATTTGCCCCTATTATAATAACATTTTTAAAATTATAGCCCTGCGCCCGTATATACTTCATCAATTTCATGAAAACCACCCGAGAAACGAAAAGCAATGCAAAAAAAAAGATGTAAAAATAGACCAAACGCAAACGCGAAACGGCTGAATATTTTAACAAGCCTACAAATACAGCTATTAATGCAGTATGAATCAGTATGTGTCGCATCATTCGAGTAAGTATCGTCTCAATTCTTTCTATACGGATTATCCTATAGGCATCTTTATAAAACAAGATAACAAACCAAAATAAATTAGACAATAAGGAAACTGTTTGCACTTCCTTTAAATCGACTCTATCTAGGTTTCCGTATCTCAATAAAAAAGAAAGCAGTATGGCACTATTAAGTAAAACTAAATCCCATAGTACAAACAGAAGTTTAAAATAACGGGAAAAACGGTAACCAGCGAGGTATTTTAATATCGGCATATTTAGGGGCGTGAGTATATAGAATATATATTTTAAGCTGTAGTTAATTTACACTTTTAATAATCTGAGTTATTTTAGCTTTTAATATTAGGGTAATAAAAACAGGACCATAATAAAGGTATCGTTTCCACATGCGCCTTGGTTCTTTGATCAAGCGGATAAACCATTCTAGTCGTAACTGTATCCAAAAAGGAGATGGTCGATCTACTGTTCCGGCATAAAAATCAAAGACGGCACCTACAGAACAAATAATTTTAGCGTCTAGTTGGTCTTTATGCTGATAACTCCATTTTTCCTGTTTGGGCGCGGTCATCCCAACAAACAACACATCGGGCTGAAACGCATTGACTGCCTCCAACATTTGCTGATTTTCAACTAAAGAGAATTCCGGCTTGTAAGCTGGTGAAAATGTTCCAACGCTAACATTAGGAAAATCTATAGAAAGGCGTGCCACAATTTTTTGAAGTGTGCTTTCGGAAGACCCTAAATAAAAACAACGGCCTCCCATTTTATTCAATTCCTCCAATAAATGCTGATGAATATCTGCTCCTGCAATCTTTGTGATTTTCTGGCCGCTCAACAATTTAACCGCAGCCACAATGGCCATGCCGTCAGGCAATAAAATGTCAGAACCCTGCAAGGCGGCTTTGAACTCCGAATCCTGTTCACCAATGCAAAAGGAATATTGATTAATCGTGTTGATTAGTGTTTTATCCACAACGGCTAATTCCGACAAATTGCCATTATAAACGGAATAGTGCTGTAAGAAAACGCTAGGTATTGAATTAGTCATTGTTTATTAAATAGATATTTTTTTAAAACTCTTATTCTCTTATTAAAACAGCACTATAAATAGCATCAAAATACTGCTGTTGTAACTCTGGTGAATATTTTTCTGTATAACTCTTAAAAGCATTAGATCCCATTTCCTCTTTTACTGAATCAGAAAGCATATTGAATTTAGTAATAGTTTGTTTTAAATCGTTCACGTTAGAAGATTCAAAATGAAAACCATTCTGTTCGTTAGAAATCATGGAGCTCATTGCCCCCAAATTAGAAGCGATTATAGGTGTACCCACTGAGAAAGCTTCTATTATCGTCATTGGCATTCCTTCATACCAAACAGATGGAAAAATCAAAGCCTGTGTTTTTTGCAATTCTGCTACAACTTTTTCAGAACTTAGATTACCTAAATAACTAATATTCGAAAATTGTTTAGATCCTTCTTCAACTAACTCTTTCAAAGGTCCTTCCCCAGCAATCTTAATCAAATACGGCAGTTCTTTAAACGCATCCAATAAAACATCGATTCCTTTTTCTTCAGATAATCGTCCGATAAAAAGAAAATGCGATTCTTTTTCAATCTTACTATCAACTACTGGAGCAATTCTAAAATTTGGCTTTACTGTAAAATGCTCTTTTGAAACCCTAAAATTAGATTGTTGGAATAGCTCAACAGCAAAAGGCGTTAAACACACATAGGCGTCTATTTTTTGCCAAGTCCCTATTTTTTTATGAAACCAGACAACAAAAGCAAGCCAGAAGGTTTGCGCTATTGAGGAACGATATACTTTATTAAGTATCGCTTTCCAAGGAAACGCTTGTTTCAAACTATCAGTAAACAACTGTCCTTTATATAATAGAATTGCTGAAGGACATAACAAACGGTAATTATGAACCGTATGAACAATTGGAATGCGTAATCGATATATTTCTCGAAAAACCAATGGGCCCATTGCAAAATGCCAATTGTGTACATGTACGATATCCGGTTTGAATTCTTGGATTTTTTTTCTGACTGCTGTAGCAGAACCAATATTCCAGATAGAACATAAAAATTGCAACGCACCTTTCAAGCCAGCCTGATTTTGAAAATACAAAACTTCCACGGTGTGGTCTTGCTTTAATAATTCCATCTCCTGTTCTACAACTGAATCTTCACCACCTTGAAGCTGATAATGAGAATGAATAAGAAGAATTTTCAATTTTACTGTATTATTATTTTTTTAAATCTAGCTTAAGACTTTTATTTTCAAAAGACAGATCATATAATCTTGAATAAGAATCAATCATTGTATTTAAAGAAAATTTTTTCGAAACATAACTATATGCTTCCTCTTTCAATTCTTCTAATTCAAATTCTTTATTGACTATTTTTTTCAATAGGATAAACAATTCTTCTTTATTTTCTAAATGAAATTGCAGCTGCCAATTTACTGGTAATGTTTCATCAAGTCCCGGAGCGAAAGCTGCAATTACGGGTACTCTTGCGAAAGAGGCCTCAATGGACATTAACACTAAACCTTCAAAACGAGAGGGCATAATAATGAAATCAAACACATATAATTTATCCGAAATATTAGAAACCGCATCATACAAAAAAACATTAGTGGTAGTCACTGTAAGTTTCTGCGCTTCCTCTCTATAAGTTCCGTTTCCTATAAGATGAAAAACAAATTGATCTTCAAATAAATTATTGATTTCTAGAATCCTTTCTAATAATATGTCTATCCCTTTTTGAGTTTCAAATCTTCCACAAAATGCTATGTTAATTTTCTGCTTGTTAATTAAGAAAGGCGTTTCCTTCTTTGAAGGACAGCTACATCCATTATAAATCACCGAAGTATATTCAGACACAGTAAGATTATTTTTTTTTCTTAGTTCTTGGTATGCAACCAAAGCAGCTTCAGAAACTCCAATAACCGTATCGTTTGTAAAAGAGGATTCAACAAACTTAGCTACTTTTGGATATTCTGTCCATAATTCTGTATTATGAATGGTTCTTATTATTTTGAGTTTAAAAAAAAAGTTCAGTTTTAAAAACATTGACAGTACAAAGTCTGGTAAATCAGTATGAGAATGTACAGCCTTAGGCTTTTCTTTAACTATATGATACCCCAATTTAAATGGAGCAAATAATAGACCTAATCTTTTTGGCCCCTTAAATAAAGTAATTACTCTAATTTTTTTTGAAAAAAGTTCCTGCTTTTTTTCAAAGGCATATTTACTTTTCGTGTGGTACAACTCAACAACAATAAATTCAAAATCATTTGGATTAGCTTTACTGCAATTTTCAGACAAACTAAAAGCAATATTCTCTGCTCCTCCGAGATTTACGGATGTAACTAATTGAAATATTTTTATCATAATTTAAATTTATACCTTTTATGAAAAAATACTCTTAAATATCTCATGAAATTCTTGAGCTCTATTTTCTAAAGTCATATCTTTGACACTCAAATAGCAATTTGAACTGATCATTTTATAGTTCTTGATTATGTCATTCGCTGCTTCACCAAAACCTTTTAATGGATCGATTAGGTAACCGTTATATCCATCTTCAATTAAACAAGAAGCACCTACATTTTTAGAGCATAAAACGGGAAGTCTACAAATTAATGCCTCGACAACAACAAATCCATATTGCTCATATAATGATGGTAAAATAAATACATCGGCAGCTTTGTAATATGCCTTTAACCCCAACCCTTCTTTTACTGGCACTAGAATTACTTTGTCACCTAAGTTATTCTCTTTTATATAAGCAATATATTTATCCTTCTCCGCGCCATCTCCTATTAACACAAGTATACTATCATTCCTTTTTTCCAGTAAAGAAATAGCAGACATCCAGTTTTTTTTATAACTGAAATTCCCCACTCCAAGAAAAACAATTTTATTTTCGGGTAGTTTTAACGTTTTTCTTAACTGTTTTTTGTCAGGAATACTATTAATATCTTTCGTCCATTGAAATACATCTATTGTTTGTTTTGACAAACGTATATTAAGATTTTTATTAATGGAATTTAAAAAATCCGTACTTAGTTGTGAGGCCGAAATAACGCAATCTGTTTTTTGTAATGTTATTTGCCTGAGTAATTTTCTTAAATAAGAGGTGTCCTTTTCTGTAGCTAAAATTGCATTTGTCAAAATGATGAATTTACATTTTAAGGTTCTTTTCAACAGTGCGATTAATATGGATGGAATCCAAAATGCGATACTGAGAACAATATCTGGTTTAAATTTTCTGATATGCGTTAGAAAGCTAAAATTCAATTGATTCCTAAATGAATCAGAACCATTCCCAATTACTACTAGTTCAAAAGATTTTCTTTTATAAGTAAGACTTTCTGCAGTCCAATCTACATGATCAGAAGGATATTCCCCAAACTGAAGTACAATTAAATCAACTAAACTCCCCAAATGATTATAAAAATCATAATTAACGGGGTATAATGGCGGATGTAAAACAACTACTTTCATTTAAATAATATATGCAAAAAAATTATCAATATTGAAAATTGAACATAATGACTATTTTTTTTATGTTACATTTACGATTTAAAATAAAAAAAATTCTTCTTATTTCGATTTAATTGTCCACAAAAAAGGCATTAATGCTCTTAAATTAATGGTTAAAAAATGAAAGCTAGCAACAAGCAATCCATTATGTCTTTTGTCAAAAACAAAAAAATGTGGCGGATAACAACCATTAGTTGCCGTATATAAACTCTTTATTCTTTTCAGTACATTCACCTCAGGTGATCTCCACTTTGGTAACTCTGTATGACTTTCACAGGCACCTATAAAATCAGGGCCAATGTAAAGAGTCACCCCAAGCTTTTTTGCTCGCAGACTATAATCAAAATCACCTAACGCATGATGAAAAACAGGATCTAAATTTCCTACAATATCATATGCTGCTTTGGATACTAAAACACAATTACCATTAAAATAATCACATTCTTGGAATTTTCCATTTGGGACAAGTAATCCTTTTTGACTATTACTATATCCCCCGTAGGTAACTCTAGAAGCAAAAGAAGATTTTGTTGTTCCACATACTATTGAATTTCTCTGTGTCTTCGATAATAGCACCTCAAGAGCATTCATCTCTAAAAAAGTATCATCATTCAACCATAAATAATAATCGAAATCATTAGTGGCTGCAGCAGTTTGCCACGCTAAATGCATTCCGCGGTTCCAATATAGATTACCATCACCAGCAATAATAGTCACTTTAGGGAATTGACTAGCAATAGCTTCCGCTGTACCATCAGTAGATCCATCGTCTACTAAGAAAACTTCGATATTGAAATCTGCATCGAGACCTTGCTGCGCATATAAGGCATCTAGGCATTGCAGGGTTTTTTCCTTGCGGTTGTGACAGGTGAGCAGAACGGCGATTTTGGGTATGGGGATCATTGTTAATTTAAAATGGATTTTATTAATTTTATTTGATTAAAGAGGATACTTACCTTGACATATAATTTTCCTTTTTAATAATTACTTTGTCAATAGTATTAAATTTGTTCCTTTTATTTCTTTTTTTCATTGATGGAAAAGTATAAAAACATAAAATTAGAAACCCCCATGGCATCGCACTCACTAATCCATTGTTTGTTGAGCCTACTAATAGGAAAGAACTCAAGATTATAAATTTAAAATATAAAGAGTAGTCTTTTAGAAAACGTTTGACTAAAGAGTAATAAAGCAAGGCTAATAATGTAAAGATAAAAATCCCATAATATATAATAAGAACAATATAAGAATTCTCAACACCACCGGCACCTAATTTATTCATAATAGGAATATAATTGAGAGAATTACCAAACAATAAATCAGAACTATTAATATAATTAAACGCATCAAAAACTTCTAACCTGGTGTTTGCACTTCCATCCATTATATTCCCTTCCGCAATTCGTCCGCCTAATCCATAATTGAACATAGCTGAATAAATAAAATAGGTCATCGTAACTAGAAAAATAACTAGTAACAATGAAACAGTCTTTTTTGTTTTTCTATCTTTAATAAGATTCAGTAGATAGATTGTCCCTAATAAAATCCATATTAATATTGCAGCCCTTGCATTAAAACACAGTAAGGAAACAAACCCAAGAATCAAATAGAATAACTTATAGAAGATACTCATTTGAGAAGTTAAAACAAATCCCATTATCGTTGAAATACACAAGGCATTTGCTAAAGGGTGCCCGAGAAATCCGCTACTTCTAAAACTCCAATCTACAATAGCGCTCTCGTCTATTTCATCAACAAATGGGAATAAATTTGTTAATGACCAGCGCTCATATATAGCCAAAAAACATTCTGCAATAAAAAAAAATAGAATTAGTTTTCTTATTACTCTCTTATTAGATATGTTTTGCACTCCCAATAAAATCGACAGACTCATTGGCACTATTAAAAAAAAAACAATATGATTAAATTGATCTGACTGCCCCAAAAATATTTTAATGAAAAGGAGAAAGAAACCAGCTAATATAATATGAAACTCTTCTTTGAATTTCGCAAACAATTTATGCTTACTGTCTCCTAAAAACTTTACTGCAAATAAAAAAACAATTATCAATGAGGAATAAGTACCTACTTCCTTTATACCAATTTTAGCAGCAACTGAAGTACTCAAAAACATATAAGTTAGTATTCCAATAAATAAAAGATATTTCATTTTTTTTTAGATATTACAAATCAACATTAAAGAAACAAGATGCAATTATATAATTACGAACTATAGTCTTCTTAGGATAGTCTCAGTTAATAGGTGAATTTATAACAATAATCAATCTTTTTATAAATACAATTCATAAATTTCCTCCGCATTATTTTGTATATTGAACAGTTGATTTACTAAATCCTGAGCACTTTTAGACATCTCAGTCATCTCTTTTTTATCGGCTATTAATTCTACAACCGTATCAGCTAACAACCGATAATCCTCTGCAATTAAAACACTGTTTTTTCCTGATTTATTGAAATCACGCAAACCGGGCACATCGTATAAAATCGCAGGTGTTTTACAAGCCATAGCTTCGATAGTTGTAATGGAAATCCCTTCAAAACAACTAGTCATTAGGTAAATATCTGATGCTATAAGGTACTTCCGTACTTCTTCTTGATTGCCACAAAATCGCACTTTATCATTCACACCTAAATCCTTTGCTAATTGAATTTCATCTGCTTCAGTGCAGCCCTTACCTAAATGTAAATACAGACAATCTGGTATTTTTTCTAAAATTAGAGATAAGGCTTTTATAATATCGGTATGGCGTTTGTTATCATTGCATCCGCCTACTGAAATTAAAACTAAAGTTTTTTCGCTGATTCCTAATTCCTTTCTTACAGCAAATTTCTCGCCTTCCGCTGCCGGAAAAAATCGGGTATGCCCATACCAATTATATACCTTGGTTGTTTTATTATGGTACAATTTTAATTCGTGATCATAAACTGAATCACTAATAGCTTGAAACCTACATTTAAAAATTATTTTTGCTGACCACCGAATTAAACAATGATATGGATAGGTTAGTACTCGAGTAGGAAATACTGCGTGAAAAGTATAAACCGATTTGATATTAGCCAGCCAAGCACAAAAAGCAAAACCCCATCTGGCCGCGGAACTATGTATGTGTACCACGTCAAATTGTTCTTTTTTTAAAAGTTTTATTATGACATTATAGTACCTGATCCGTTGTATGTACCTTTTTAAAGGAGGCATTGGATGGTGCATTACCTTATATCCTGCACGCTCAAAAAACGGTGCATACTGCCCTAATTCTGTTGCTGTTGCCATTACCGTCAATTCACAACCTTTTTCCTGAAAAAAAGGGGCGGCATCAACGTACATTATTTCAGCTCCGGAAAATTTTAAACTGTGAAGGATATGAATTATTTTCATAAAATATTTTTACTATTCTGATTTTAACAATAATTTATACGCCTCCAAATATTGATTTACCACGATTTTTTCGCTAAATCTATTTACAGCCACCATTCTTGCAACTTTCGAGCAATTGGAATAAACTTGAGGCGACATCAGTTTTACTAGAGCTTCCTTTACATCCTCTACTGAATTAATATCAACCAGTAAACCGCCTCCATCTTTTAGAATCCATTCAGGTCCTCCAGAATTCATTCCTGCTATGACTGGTATGCCCATTGCCATTGCTTCCACTAAAACCATCCCAAAAGACTCCTCTCTCGAAGTATGTAAAAACACATCCATTTCTGCAAGATCTTTCATCAATTGATTAAAAGGGATTGCACCATGAAATATGATGTTTTCCGTATTTAATCTACCTTTACACCATGTATCAGCTTCTTCTCCCTTTCCGAAAGATTGCCCATACAAATGCAACACTGCGTTGGGATAAAGTATTCGAAATTGCTCAAATGCTAAAATACCCACAGGCACATTTTTTCGATTCGTAAATCCATTGTTAATCATGGCGATTGAAATTTCACTTCCTATAAAGCGGGAAGGTTTGTGATAATTAAAAATTTCATCTGGCTCAAAATTTGGTATTACTGAAATTTTTTTTGAGATAATATAGCGTAGCCCTTTACTACAGTAATCCGAAACAGTAGTTAGATTATTGGCCTTCCTAATCACTAAAAAGGACATTATTAAACGATACAAACGATATAAATCAGGTTGTGCTTCTAAAACATGCACAGGTGAGTCATGACAAGTTACCAATGTACTTACTCCACTTTTTAAAGCACCCAATGCCCATTCATATTGCCAATGCGCATGTACGAGATCTGGCTTAGCTTTTAAAATTGCCTTTTTTATATAATTACTTTCAACGGCAAAAAAATCTTTGCAAACATACCTCGGCCTTGCTCTATGTGGCCCCATATAAATGGATAGATTTTCTTCATGCCACTCAAAAGAATCTCCTATGGCTATTTCCGGCGATGATGAAAAAACAGAAATCTGATGCCCAAGCTCTAACAATGCATTAATCAAATGATTAACAGGAACACCACCCATACCTATTGGCCAATTAGAGCGATCTCCATCATATTGTATTTTTAAGGACGGTATGTGAATAGGTCCAGCAATTCCTATATGCATAACTACGACTATATTAAATTTAATCCTATTTTAACACATTACCAATAACAAGCGCCTTCAACAGTAGCTGCGCCAGCTGGTTTATCTTCATCTCCAGGTTTTACCCAATGTTCATTCATTAACTTAGCATAGTTGTAGATTGGGTTGTAATTTGAATCTTCCCATCGTTTGCCTCTTATACCAAAAAGCAATTGCAGACTACCTCCCATTTGAATTGATTTTTTACCCATTCGTTTTGCATGTGCTGCCAATGGAAATCCATACGCACCGCAACCAATCAGACAAATATCATAATCATGATTGTCCATTTCAGTTTTCATATGATCCAATGCTTCAAACCAATCATTATATTCTGTTGTATTACCGGCAATACTCTGGACTGCCTTAATAGTCAATAACTCAAATTCAGGCAATAAGTTATCTTTAAATAATAATTCTCGTTTTTTATATTGCTGTTCTATAGTATTGCTAAATGGGTGCACCACCAATACTTTTTTACCTTCCAACGCTTTTGTCCATGGTATTTTGGAAAAATAAGGGTTCAATAGTTCAAATTCAATCTTAGAACTGTTTGATAATTCCTTACTAAATAGTTTTTCATTAGGTAACCAAGAAGCCAATACATCCACATGAGAAATATCTTGAATCATTAATTCGCAGAATTGCTCGATTTTATCTTCTCTTGCAGGAAAAAAACCAGACCATTGCTGCATTTGCTTAATTATATTTTGCTCCCACCACCAAGGATTACTTTTTCCTAAAATATAATTCACATACTGCTTTTTTTCTTTGTGTACTCCAATAGAGTTACTTAAACAAGTAAGTTCAGTACTACCAAAACGAGCAATCATGCAAGGCTCGTGAGACATTAAAGCATCATAAATAATTTTGGAGGCAACATCTGCATCTTGAATACATTTTGGTTTCGCTTCTTTTTCGCCATTAAATACGATTTGATAAACTCTACGTATACTTTTTAAAGCAAGAATTTGATATTTGTTCATTTTAATTCCCTTATAGTGTTGCTTTTTTTAAATACCCCGTCATTATTAACCATTACCCAATCATCCGCATCAGGATACCCGTGCCAAAAATCCTCGGGACATACTTTAACACCCCTATTTAAGAGTGATGGCTTATAGGAAAATGAACTTTTACTGCTAATTAATAAATCTGCAAAAACCATATGTAGAAAAGAATCTTGTGCATTCATATCTAAACAAAAGTGCAAGTTCTTAAATTGTGAGAACTCTATAAAATCGCTTTCTACTCCTTGTGAAAAAAGATAAATAGCTATGGGTTTATTTGTTTCAAGGCCATTAAGAACATTCTCCAATACTTTTACAAAATAATCGTTTGCTTGCCAACGCATCAGTAAGTTGGCATTTTGATTCTCTTGACCGATTACTATATCACCTCTACGAACGTGTATAGCTATATTTAAATTATTCGATTCGAAAATTACAGCGTCTTTTTTCCGTGCGGCAGCATTATGAAATTTCTCTTGAATGGATTCTATAACGCCATATTGATCTTTATACCCTTGATCTTGTTCGGCTACAAAAACTACTTTTTTGTTGCAATAGGATGCAATTATATCTTTTTGCAAAAGTACTTGTGCATTATTGAATTCATCAAATAAAGGAAGTCGCACTTTTTTATAACCATCACGTAATAAATTGGCTGTTTTTTTTTCCTCCTGTCCAAACCCTAAAAAAAAGTCCCATTTACTACTTAAAAAAGGAATATGCGCAAATTGTAATCCAAATTGTTGGGCAAACCAATATCCTGCAATCCAATTTGCCATTTGATGTCCTATTCCTGCACCTGGATTAGGGATGGCAGTGTAATAATTAAATGAACTTGACGAAATAACATTTTTGTTAAAACGATAATGCCAATAACTCTTATACAGTTTTGGGTAATAGGATTTACTTCTAAAATAAGATACTAATTTAGCTCTATAACTTCTTTTAAATTTACCTACTAAAATCATTATATTATATTTTGGCATCTATACGTTTCTAATTTTAGTGACAATTAAATCTTTTAAACTTATAACCATTTTTTGTTCATCTATTGACAATCCTACTTTCCAAATTAATATTAAATAGGCAAGCGTTCCTAAACTAATTACAATAAACAGCCTTATAATAGTATCTTCAAGAAACAGTAGTGGCATAGCTCCAATTAGTAACGACAGAATAAATGCGCTGCCACATTTTAATACGATTTGATTAAAAAATAGTGAATAAGACAAATTAAAATTTATTTTAGAATGGTGTAAAACATTTATGAATTGAACGAGAGAGAACGCTATAAATATGATATAAATACTGAAAGGAGGGAATTCTAAACTAAATAAAATATAAGCAACAACAATGGGAAGCAAATTTAAAAAAGCATTGTATTTTTGATAACTTTTAATATTACCTACTGCTGTAATTGCACTATTCAAAGGAATATAAAATTGTTCTATTAAATTCCTTACTAATAGCAACCTGCAAAATAGTATCGCAAATTCAGGTACATTTACTAGCCATAAATTTAATAATTTTGGCATTTCAATTAAAAAGGGTATATACAAGAAACTGAGCAAAAAAAACGATATTTTACTCCCTGTTAAAGTTGCCTTAATCATTTTATTTCTATCACCAGACCCCTCACTTTTATCTATTAACGGATTTAGCGCTTTGGATAGCGTTAAAGCAAATACGCCTAACTGTCCACTGATCTGCCCAGCAATTCCTTGAGCTGCATTAATTTTTGTGCCAAAAAAAATATTTAATACGATAGCTTGTCCATAACCCGCAATCATACTACTAGCAGCACCCAATAAGGACCAGCCTGCAAAATTCCTAATTTCTTTTAATAAAGGTTTGTCGTAATAACGGCGGAACTGCAAGACACATTCGGCATAATAGCGGTGGCAATAGATTCGGCGCAATACCAATAAAAAAATGGAGAGTGCGGCCATCAAAAAGCCATAAGCTACTAAATGGTCGTAAGCACTGTAAGTAATATATAAGGCAATACCTAATTTTAATATCGCCTCGACAATTCCCAAAATAGCATACAACAACATATTCTCGTGCGAGGTTATCACCGCTTCATAAGGAACAGATAAGACGGTAAAAAAAGTACTTGCCACCATAAAATGGAAGATAATTTTTGCAACCTCTACTCTTTCAGCAGCAATATTTAATATTCCATTTAAAAAAAAATAGCCCGCAATTTCTAAAACTAGAACCATCAGCAGCGCTATAACAGCGTGCAAAAGTGTACTCATGTTAAAAATTCGTTTTACCTTTTCTAGATCACCAGCGCCTTGTGCAAACGACATAAATCGTTGGGTAGCCGCCGCCATGGAACTGTTTAAAAACCCCAGCATGGCTATCACCCCGCCAACTACATTGAACAACCCAAAATCAGACACGCCAAGCGCAGCAAGAATTAGCCGTGTAGAATAAAGCGATATAAAAACTGTAATCGCCATGCGGACATATAATATTCCCGTATTCTTGGCTACTCGATGAGCTGCTTGCATAGAATTTTTTTGTTCTTTTTGCGGTTGATTGTTTGTTGCAAAGTTGATTCGCTGAACTGGTTAAGTGGTTAATTGTTTTTGTGTTGCTTAAACAATTAAACTTTTTCCACACCAGCTAATTCTTTTCTAAATTAGTAGCTTTTTTAAACCAGTTAATCTTTTTCTAACCAATTATTATCGTACTACTCAAAAACAATTAATAGCAGTATATCCGCTATTTATCAAAAACTGCTTTAAAACTAATACAATTTCAAATCACTCGCCACCATCTCCTTAACCATAGCCGCTAAGTCGTACTGCGGTTTCCATCCCAATTGTGTTTTTGACTTCGTAGGATCTCCAATCAACAAATCAACTTCAGTAGGACGGTAATATTCTGGATCAACTCTAAGTACAACTGTACCTATCGCTATCTGATATAAAGGATTAGCACAAGCAGCAACGGTAGCCGTTTCATTTTCTTGTTCGCCTTCAAAAGTTAATGTAATACCTACCTCAGCAAAAGCCATGATCACGAAATCTCTAATATAGGTAGTCACCCCTGTTGCAATTACATAATCTTCTGGCGCATCTTGTTGCAAGATTCTCCACATCGCCTCTACATAATCCTTAGCATGCCCCCAATCTCTTTGAGAATTCAAATTTCCTAAGTACAAACAATCTTGCTTTCCTTTAGCAATAGCAGCTACTGCCATCGTAATTTTACGCGTTACAAAAGTCTCACCACGTCTTGGAGATTCATGATTAAAAAGAATTCCATTACAAGCAAACATATTATAGGCCTCACGGTAGTTTTTAGTAATCCAAAAACCATAAATCTTAGCCGCTCCATAAGGAGAACGCGGGTAGAAAGGAGAGCTTTCGTCATAAAAACCTGCTGCATTTTTATTTTCTGCCAATCCTCCATACAATTCAGAAGTAGAAGCCTGATATACTCTCGTTTTATTTCCTAATCCTAATATTCTAACAGCCTCAAGAATCCTTAAGGTTCCTAGTCCATCTACATTAGCAACATATTCTGGAGAATCAAAAGACACTTTTACATGAGACATCGCACCTAAATTATAGATTTCATCAGGCTGAACTTCCTGAATAATTCGTATAATATTAGTAGAATCAGTCAAATCACCATAATGCAGTTTAAAATTAACATGCACTTCATGTTGATCTTGATAGATATGATCGATACGTTGCGTATTAAAAGAAGAAGCACGGCGTTTTACCCCATGTACCATATACCCTTTTTCTAATAATAATTCTGCTAAATACGATCCGTCTTGACCTGTAATTCCTGTTACTAATGCTACTTTTTGTGTATTGTTATCCATGATATTATTGCTTGTTATTCCTTTATTTTTTGTGGCACCCGTATTCGCCCTATTGTCATTCCCACACTCTTGTCATTCCCACACCCTTGTCATTCCGAGGAACGAGGAATCCCTGTCCCAATTGTCACGCCATCTTCACACCCTCTTATCACTCCCGCACTCTTGTCATTCCCGCACTCCTGTCATTCCGAGGAACGAGGAATCTCCATTCCAATTGTCACGCCATCTTCACACCCTCTTATCATTCCCACACTCTTATCATTCCTACACTATTGTCATTCCCACACTCTTGTCATTCCGAGGAACGAGGAATCTCCATTCCAATTGTCATGCCATCTTCACACCCTCTTATCATTCCCCACTCTTGTCATTCCCGCACTCTTGTCATTCACACCCTCTTGTCATTCCGAGGAACGAGGAATCTCCGTTCCAATTGTCACGCCATCTTCACACCCTCCTGTCATTCCCGCACTCTTGTCATTCCCACACTCTTGTCATTCCCACACTCTTGTCATTCCGAGGAACGAGGAATCTCCATTCCAATTGTCACGCCATCTTCACACCCCCTTATCATTCCCGCACTCTTGTCATTCCCACACTCTTATCATTCCCGCACTCTTGTCATTCCCACACTCTTGTCATTCCGAGGAACGAGGAATCTCCGTTCCAATTGTCACGCCATCTTCACACCCTATTATCATTCCCGCACTCCTGTCATTCCCACACTCTTGTCATTACGAGGAACGAGGAATCCCTGTTCCAATTGTCACGCCATCTTCACACCCTCTTATTATTCCCGCAATCTTGTCATTCCCACACTCTTGTCATTCCGACACTCTTATTATTCCCACACTCTTATCATTCCGAGGAACGAGGAATCTCCGTTCCAATTGTATCGCCATCTTCACACCCTCTTGTCATTCCCACCCTCTTATCATTCCCGCACTCTTGTCATTCCCCCAATCTTGTCATTCCGAGGAACGAGGAATCTCCGTTCCAATTGTCTCGCCATCTTCACACCCTCTTATCATTCCCGCACTCTTGTCATTCCCACACTTTTGTCATTCCCGCACTCTTGTCATTCCGAGAAACGAGGAATCTCCGTTCCAATTGTATCGCCATCTTCACACCCTCTTATCATTCCCCACTCTTGTCATTCCCGCATTCTTGTCATTCCCACACTCTTATCATTCCCTCACTCCTGTCATTCCGAGGAACGAGGAATCTCCGTTCCAATTGTCACGCCATCTTCACGCACTCTTGTCATTCCCACACTATTGTCATTCCCACACTCTTGTCATTCCCACACTCTTGTCATTCCCACACTCTTGTCATTCCGAGGAACGAGGAATCTCCATTCCAATTGTCACGCCATCTTCACACCCCCTTATCATTCCCACACTCTTATCATTCCCACACTCTTATCATTCCGAGGAACGAGGAATCCCTGTCCCAATTATTCTATTTCGTTTGTAAGTGTAAATTAAGCTTCACTTTACGGAGATCTACTTCGTCTGTTCGCTAACGCTCGAGTCTCCTCCGTCGAGATGACAAACAGAACGGAAAAACCTCTTGTCATTCCCACACTCTTGTCATTCCGAGGAACGAGGAATCCCTGTCCCAATTGTCAAGCTATTTTGTGTTTATTGCTGATAAAATCGTATTTTAGTCTTATGCAATTTCAAGAGGGATATCATACGTACTACATTTATATAATCACTAATAAAGCTAAAACGGTCTTATATATTGGTGTAACCAATCATTTGAAAATTCGTTTAAGTCAGCATAAGGACAATATCACCTTTGGAAATTCAACATTTGCTTCCAAATACAACGTACATTTTTTACTTTATTTCGAAAAATTCAATTGGATACAGGAAGCAATTGCTCGTGAAAAAGAAATAAAAGGATGGCGGCGAGAAAAAAAAATAAATCTCATCAAAACCATCAATCCCGATTTAAATTTTTTGAATAATTTATTTGAATAACAGCGTAGCGTTTTCAGTTTCCTATCATTGCTGGAGATCTACTTCGTCTGTTCGCTAACGCTCAAGTCTCCTTCGTCGAGATGACAAATAGAACGAGAAACTATCAACTGTACGCCATGACGGATAGAGCAGTCAGCGACAAACGACCTACATCTTCACTTGCTTAAACCGATCTATATTCTCTAAAAACCAATCGTATGTTTTTTGAATTCCTTCTTCTAATTGTACTTGATGCTTCCATCCCAAGGCATGCATTTTAGAAATATCCATTAATTTCCTTGGTGTCCCATCGGGTTTACTGCTATCCCAAATGATTTCACCTTGATGTCCAGTTATTTTCTGAATAGTTTCAGCCAACTGTTTGATGGTCAAATCTTCTCCGGTTCCTACATTGTATAAATAATCCGGCAGCGTGTTTTCTAATGCAAATACCACGGCTTGTGCCATATCATCTACAAACAAAAACTCCCTCATTGGTGTTCCGCTACCCCAAAGAGTAACTGGAGTATTTCCATTCTCCTTTGCCTCATGAAACTTTCGCATCATTGCTGGTAAAACATGAGAAGAAGTTAAATCAAAATTATCGTGAGTACCGTATAAGTTCGTCGGCATCAAGCTTACGTAATCCTTACTAAATTGATTCCTAATGGCTTGACAGGCTTTTACCCCTGTTATTTTTGCAATAGCATACCATTCATTCGTCGGTTCCAAACTATCCGTCAACAAATACTCTTCTTTTAACGGTTGTGGCGCCAGTTTAGGATAAATGCAAGAACTTCCCAGAAAAATAAACTTCTGCACACCGGATTGTAATGCGGTATCGATTAGATTATTTTGGATTTGCATATTTTCCATAATAAACTGGTACGGAAAATCATTGTTGGCCAAGATTCCTCCCACTTTTGCGGCAGCGTCAATAATCACTTCCGGTTTTTCGGCCGCCATAAAGTCCTTAACTGCCTGTTGGTTTCTCAGATCCAATTCCTTACTCGAAGCCCCAACCAAATTAGTATAGCCTTTAGCAGTCAGCGTACGCCAGATAGCGCTACCCACCATTCCGTTATGCCCTGCAACGTATATTTTAGCTTCTTTATTCATGCTGTATTTTTTTAACTACTCTTTTATTTTTACCGAGATGTCAATTTGAAACGTCATTTTTCATTTTTCCCACTCCCGAAGGCTTTCGGGACTGTAGGGTGAAATGAAAAACTTTGAAATCCACAAGACATTCTCGTTTACAAATAATTTGGCTCCCTTTAGGGTTGGGGAAAAACAAATTATTTCTTGAGATATTTTTCTATCATGCCGTTTTTCATTTTTTTCCCCTCCCTAAAGGGTGAAATGAAAAACTTTGAAATCCACAAGACATTCTCGTTTACAAATAATTTGGCTCCCTTTAGTCCCGACGATTCGGGAGGGGAAAACAAATTATTTTTAAAATATTCAACGTTATTTTCCTTTAACTTCGAATCTGCAAGAGGGGAAAAATAAATTATTTTTCACACCATTCTCCAATTTTTTCTAAAACATCACCTATTTCCCTTAGTACTTGCTCATTTGTAAAACGAACAACCTTTAATCCTTGAAAACTTAAAAAATTAGTTCGTTCTTGATCCTTTTCAATTTGTTCTAGACTGTTATGATAGCCTCCATCTATTTCTATTATTAATTGATGTTGGTGACAATAAAAATCTACAATATAAATACCAATAGGATGTTGCCTTCTGAATTTTAATCCTTGAAATTGATTTGATTTTAATCTTTCCCATAAATAAACTTCAGCATCTGTTGAATTTACTCTAAAGGATTGCGCTTTCAAGAATCCGCTAGCGGGAGCTCCCTTCCACATACTTTCATCATCTTGCGAATCCCTCTTTTTCATACTGCATGATTTATATCAACTAAGCTTTTTGTATTTCGTACAGTTTTTCAATTTTTCTCCTCCCAAGAATTCGGGGCTATAAAATTTTAGTTAGTCATACGTCATTTTTCATTTTTCCCACTCCCGAAGGCTTTAGGGACTGCAGGGTGAAATGAAAAACTTTGAAATCCACAAGACATTCTCGTTTACAAATAATTTGGCTCCCTTTGGGGTTGGGGAAAAACAAATTATTTCTTGAGATATTTTTCTATCATGCCGTTTTTCATTTTTTTCCCCTCCCTAAAGGGTGAAATGAAAAACTATGAAAACAAAGAAATATTCTCGCTTTACAAACAACTGCACTCCCTACAAAGTTCGAAAAACAGATGATTCTGGACATGAAGGTTCTTGGTCTCCCTTTAGGGCGGGGAAAAACCAAGAACCCAAATGTAATTTTCATTATCAACACCTTGTTTTACAAATAATTTGGCTCCCTTTAGGGCGGGGGAAAAACAAATTATTTTTAAAATATTAAATGTTGTCTTCGCTTTAGTCCCGAAGCTCTGGAAGAAGCAAACAAATGCTTCTGGATATGAAAGTTCTTGGGCTCCCTTTAGGGCAGGGGCAAAACCAAGAACCTACAATTAATTCAATAAATCAGAGTTATCTCTTTCAAGTGCATTATACACACTTTTAACATCCTGTGAAAATTCCTTTTTTAAAATCAAATTCGCAGTAGGCGTATAAACAAAAATCGTGTCTTTAACCCCTATAAAAGCCGTATAATTAGTAGTACCAATCACCATGTTCCCATTTTCATCCACCGTATGTCCAATAGTAACCAAATAGTCATATACAGATTCGAATGAACCCAAATCAGACCAGGAAAATTGGGAGGATACCACTTTTATTTTTTTGCTTCGTTCCATCACCGCATAATCAATACTGATCGAAGGAATGTCCAGCGATAGTGCCAAATCTAAATTTCCATTGATGTTACTTTCCCAAACCAGTTTTGATTTCTCATACACTTCAGGATGAAAGGCTTTCAACTCTTCCAACAAAACTCCCGCTTTAAAGCAAAACATTCCACTATTCCAAAGAAAATTCCCTTTGGCAATAAAATCTCTTGCTGAAACCTGGTTGGGCTTTTCTCTAAAAGAAATGACATCGTCCCCTTTGCGCTCTATGTACCCATATCCCGTCTCTGGTTTGGTTGGTACAATTCCAAAAGTGACAATATATCCCTGAGATGCTTTCTCCACCGCTTCTTGGATTGCCGTTTCATAAGCTTGCATATCATCAATAATATGATCAGACGGAGTGACAATCAAAATATCGTCTGGACCAGCAGCAAACGCAGCAAATGCAATGGCTGCAGCCGTATTCCTTGGAGTCGATTCAATGATATCGATATATTCCGTATTCGTTTTTTCTAATACCTTTCGGCTCAAATGACAATTGTCAATATTCCCAACCACCATCACCGTATCAGCTATATTGCGGTTGCGGTCCACGGTCATCTCAAATAATGATTTCCCGTCAAAAATGTCAAGGTATTGTTTGGGTTGACTTTTGCGTGACAACGGCCACAAACGGCTTCCTACCCCTCCTGTGAGGATTACATGTATAATGGAATGCTTATTTTTCATATTTTTATATTCGTTGTTCGATATTCGTTGTTCGTTGTTCGATATTCGTTGTTCGATGTTCGATGTTCGATGTTCGATGTTCGATGTTCAATGTTCGATGTTCGATGTTCGATGTTCGATGTTCGATGTTCGATGTTCGATGTTCGATCGAAAAACGTGAAACGTTTTTCGCCATTCGGTCAACGGTCAACGGTGGACGATTTTCGACAAACGGTCAACGGTGGACGGTCGACGATCAACGGCTATGCCGCCAACGATTTAATCAGTTTATACAACATCATTTTTATTCTTGTGCATAATTCAGACAACATCTTATAATCATCCTCTGCTATGTATCCCAGTTCCTTAGATAAAAATAAATGATAATTTGTTTCTTCCAAAGATCCTTTTGAAATATATAAGAACTGAATGAATTCTTTTTTTATATTGTCTGGCCTGGCCTTCAATAATATTAGTAGGTACACTAGCGACACTTCTTCTCACTTGACTTGTAAGACCAAATTGCTCTGACTTCGGAAAGTTCTGAGTAATTTTATATACGGCCAATGTCAATTTATGCGCTGTTTTCCATACCTCTAAATTGGATTCCATATGCTTTCGTTGTTCGTTTTTCGTTATTCGATGTCCGATGTCCGATGTTCGATGTTCGATGTTCGATGTTCGATGTTCGATGTTCGATGTTCGATGTTCGATGTTCGATGTTCGATGTTCGATGTTCGTTGGAAAAACGTGAAACGTTTTTCTCCTATCAATGGACGATCAACGGTTAACGGTTAACGTTAGACGATGGACGATCAACGATCAACGACAAAACTCTATACCTTAACTATATTCTTGTCATTTTCCTTCTCGGCAACTTCCTTACGAAGACCACTACTTGAAAAGCGATGATCACGGGTGTTGAAATGCAGTTCTATTCCTTTTTCTTCACAATAGCTGCGGCCGGTGAAATCTTTGTCCTTGTATTCATCTCCTATGATTCGTACATCAATTTTAAATGAACGCAAAATGTCCTCTAAATCCTGTTCCGTTGCATAAGGCACAATTTCATCAACGTGCACACAACCTTTAAGTTGGATATAACGCTCCACAACGGTTTGTGTAGGCCTGTTCTTTTCTGGGCGATCAAGTGTAGGATCTGTTTGCAAAGCGGCTATTAAATAGTCACATTGTCTTTTGGCATCTTCCAGCATTTTCACATGTCCCGCATGTAGCAGGTCGAATGCGCTAAAGGTTATTCCTATTTTCATAATTCATGTTTTTATAAAGACGTTGGTTCGATGTTCGATGTTCGATGTTCGATGTTCGATGTTCGATGTTCGATGTTCGATGGAAAAACGTGAACGTTTTTCTATTATCGATGGACGAAAAACGGTCAGCGACAAACGACTTCTACAGTCTACCGTCTACATTGCTTCCCAAAACGCCTTTCACATCATACAACACACTCGGTGTATTTTGTAATTGCGACAAGTCCAATTCTAGAAATTCGGCATGTGCTACTGCCAGAACTATTGCATCAAATTTTTCGTTTGGAACTGTAGTTGTAGTCACTAAGTTGTATTCTCTTTGAACCGCCTCTGGATTTGCTAATGGATCGTAGGTAGTTACGGTAATTCCATAATCAGTTAAGGCCGTAATAACATCCACAATCTTGGTGTTTCGTACATCAGGACAATTTTCCTTAAAAGTAATTCCAAGCATAAGCAGCGTTGCCCCACTAACTGAAATACCCTTTTTAATCATCAACTTCACAATTTGTGCAGCCACATATTCACCCATACTATCATTCAATCGCCTTCCCGCCAAAATAATTTCAGGATGGTATCCCATTTCTTGGGCTTTTTGAGCTAAATAGTAAGGGTCTACACCAATGCAATGACCTCCAACCAATCCTGGTTTAAAAGGAAGAAAATTCCATTTGGTGCCAGCAGCCTCCAAAACAGACTGGGTATCAATATCTAATAATTGAAATATTTTAGCCAACTCATTCACGAAGGCAATATTGATGTCCCGTTGGGAGTTTTCAATTACTTTGGCGGCTTCAGCTACCTTTATAGAAGGTGCCAAATGTGTACCCGCAGTAATTACTGATTGATACAATTTATCTACTTTTTGGCCAATTTCAGCTGTAGAGCCCGAAGTGACTTTTAATATCTTATCTATAGTATGTTCCTTGTCTCCGGGGTTGATTCTTTCTGGTGAATAGCCCACAAAAAAATCTACGTTAAACTTTAAACCTGAAACCGTTTCCAACACAGGAACACATTCTTCTTCAGTCACCCCCGGATAGACCGTTGATTCGTAAATCACAATATCACCTTTTTTCAATATTTTCCCTACCGTTTCAGATGCCTTATACAAAGGGATCAGATCCGGACGGTTATTTTTGTCGACTGGCGTTGGCACAGTAACCACATAATAATTACAATCAGTCACTTCTTCTAAAACTGTCGTGCAGTATAACCCAGCCGTGAAACTTGATTTATCGACCAATACTTTTGATAAGGTCACAGAATCAATTTCAAGTGTCGCATCATGCGCTGCTTTCAATTGGGCTACTCTAGATTCATTGATATCAAACCCAATTACGGCATGTTTTGTGGCAAACAATCGTGCCAATGGCAAACCAACGTAACCCAAACCTATAACCGCTATTTTTATGTTCGAAATCATTTATTTTAAAGTATTTACTTCTAATTTCACGAGGGATTTTTTTAAGTATATCGCACCGCTTCGCATTTCCAACCCACAAGAAAAGGGGAGAAAAGCTATTTAATTTAAGTTCGCAAATATAGGTACTTAAAATCGTTCTTTAAACTACAAATCGCTTTCTAAACGACTAAATAGTATCAAACGAAAAACATTAAGTATATAACGTACTGACTGTCAAATAACAACAAACTAATTATTCTGATAATTATATAAAAAAATCACCAATTTAGGTGATATGAAATTTTGAAATAAAAGTCTGTTTATTACGAAAATTATAGTTTTTTAACCTCTATGTTGATCGTTCGAAATACTATACCATTAAAACAATGTTGAATCCTCATTTCCATAAGTCGCCACCGAAGAAATCAGACAATGAAAGTAAAAGCGGGGACAAAACGAAAATTTCATAGTCACTCATAACTCATAATTGACAACCCAAAATTACTGACCACTGATCACCGCTCACTCCTAACTATTCACTATTCACTTCTCAAAATCACTGACCACTGATCACCGCTCACTCCTAACTATTCACTTCTCACAATTCACTTCTCACCACTCCTACCCCCGCCCTTAAATTAAAAACGTCAAAAAACAACGATAAAACGACGTGGCAGCAGTCCGCGAGTTGAGCCTGAAAGGCGAACGGCTCGGGCTGCGGAACAGAGTTTTGAGATAGTTTTTAAGTTTTGAATTTTCAGGCTTGATCTTTTGTTTCTTTTGCATCAAGGCAAAAGAAAAGATCCTTCATGAAAAAACAAAATAACCAACTCACGACCGATTGTGATAAACGAAGATTTCACATTCTCTCATAACTGAAAACTCCTACTCCCCATCGCCAACTTTAAACCTTAAACTTTTAAAATTTAAACTCTTTTCGATTTTAAACAGCTAAACTCTACTCACTGATCACTATTCACTCTTCACTTCTCACCACTCCTACCCCCGCCCTTAAATTAAAAACGTCAAAAACAACGAAAAAACGCCGTGGCAGCAGTCCGCGAGTTGAGCCTGAAAGGCGAACAGCTCGGGCTGCGGAACAGAGTTTTGAGGTAGTTTTTAAGTTTTGAATTTTCAAGCTTGATCTTTTTGTTACTTTTTCCATCAAGGGAAAAAGTAAAGACTCCCTTCAAATAAACTACTCACCCGATAACGCCAGTTTGCAAACCGTGCCCACAAAACACATCAATATAGCCAACTTCCCCAACTGCCGAGTGACAAAATATGAACACTTCACATCCACTCTACTCTACTCACTGATCACTATTCACTTCTCACTCTTCACTTCTCACTTCTCACCACTCCTCCCATCACTTAATCTTCATTTTCAAAACACAACCTAAAGACTCCAGCATCAATATATAATGCGTTTTATTCACTTCTTGAACAATAGCTTCTTGCTCCGCAAAAGGCCCCGACTCTACATTGATTCTATCTCCAACTTGTATTGTATCTATCGAAATATCATAAACATCAGGCTTGTCTAACCATTGTTTAATGGTTGCAATCTCTTCATCACGAACAATAGCAGCTTTCCCTAACCAAAATAAATACCGCACCGCCCCAGCCGACTGAAAAACCAAACTCCTCTCTGCTTCTGGCAACTGCACGAAGATATAGGAATTAAAAAGCGGCACGATTACCTTCTTCTTTCGGTCCGACCATTGCCGCACTTGTGTTACCATAGGGCAATAACATTCCACCCCAATTTTTGTCAGTTGCTCCGCTACTTTTTTCTCCCATTTCGGTTTTGTATAGACTACATACCAGTTCATCATCAATATTGTATTGTAATAAATTATTATTTCATTTCAGAAGTTAAAGCCGCTTCTCAAAGTAAAAACATGTTTGCTCCAATATACTCTGAAGCTTTGTAATTTTGTAACTCTGCAACTCTTAAACCTTTAAACCCTGAAACTCTTAAACCCTGAAACCTTTAAACTCTTTTTAATTGACCACTGATCACTGATCACTATTCAAAATTACTGACCACTGATTACTGATTACTGATCACCGTCTCATAACTCATAACCGACAACTCAAAATTACTGACCACTGATCACTTCTCACAATTCACTTCTCACTATTCACTTCTCACAATTCACTTCTCACCACTTCAGAGAGGGCTGGGGTGAGGACTTAAGACCCAATCGCTTGATACACAAACCCAATCGATTCCATCTCAGCACGATTTAATATATTTCTTCCGTCGAAGACAAAAGCAGGTTTTTGCATCGAATCATAAATACGCTGCCAGTCGTACTGCACAAACTCATCCCATTCCGTAAGTACCGCTATCGCATGCGCCCCTTTGCTCGCTTCATAAGGATCTTCAAATGATAGAATTGCATTTGCATTATCCTCTGCTTTTCTAGATTCTAAATAATCCAAATCAGCTAAGATTTTCTTTCTGGAAACTTTAGGATCGTATACCGCAATTTTCGCGTTTTCATTAATCAGATCGTCAGCTACATAAATAGCAGCAGACTCTCTAGTATCGTTTGTGTCTTTTTTGAAAGCCCAACCTAAGAACGTAATTTTTTTATCGGAAACGGTATTATAAAGCGTTTGAACGATATTACTCGAAAAGCGTCGTTTTTGATGATCATTCATGATAATCACCTGCTCCCAATAATCAGCTACTTCGTTCAATCCGTAGGATTTAGCAATGTAAACCAAATTCAAAATGTCTTTTTGGAAGCAAGAACCTCCAAAACCAACAGAGGCTTTAAGGAATTTTGGACCTATTCGACTATCCATTCCGATGGCTTTTGCTACTTCATTCACATCAGCACCTGTCTTCTCACAAAGTTCCGACATGGCGTTGATAGACGAAATCCTTTGTGCCAAAAATGCATTCGCAGTTAACTTCGACAATTCTGAAGACCATACGTTTGTAGTCAATATTTTATCTGTTGGCACCCAATTAGCATACACATCAACAAGAGTTTGTATCGCCTCTTGACCTTCCGCAGTAGTGTCTCCACCAATCAAAATTCGGTCCGGATTCAACAAATCTGAAACAGCTGTACCTTCAGCCAGAAACTCTGGATTAGATAAAATTTGAAATTGCACCCCATTACCAGTATTGTCCAGAATACTCTTAATCGCTTCAGCAGTTCGCACCGGCAATGTCGATTTCTCCACCACTATTTTATCATCCTTGGCTATTTTAGCAATTTGTCTGGCGCATAACTCGATGTATTTTAAATCGGCTGCCATCCCTTTTCCTTTACCATAGGTTTTGGTAGGCGTATTCACCGATATAAAAATGATCTGAGCCTCGTCAATCGCTTTTTCAACCTCAGTCGAAAAGAATAAATTTCTTCCTCTTGCTTCACCAACAATTGCATCTAGTCCCGGTTCGTAAATTGGGATATTATTTAAATCTTCATCATTCCAAGCCGCAATACGCTCTGCGTTCAAATCCACTACCTTAACTTGAATATGCGGACATTTTTGTGCTATAACTGCCATGGTTGGTCCACCAACATATCCAGCACCAATGCAACAAATTTTTGTAATTTTCATTTCTTCTATTTTCATTTCTTCTATTTTCTGTTTTCGGTTGCCTGTTTTCGGTTGTCTGATTTCAGTTGTCGCCACTTCGTGGATCTTTCTCTGTTGGAGTCAATTCTCAATCGGATAACTCAAATCTAATAACGGATAACGGAAAACCCATAACAGACAACACATAACCCCTAACAGACAACTCTTTATTCAAATTTATTCCAATTATTTTCAACATAACCTAAAAATGAAAATAATTTTGCCCCCAAGATATCATACTCTTTTTGAAGCAAAATCAGATCCACTGATAAGTATGGATAAAGTATTATTAATTTTTCCAGATGGCAAATTGTTTCTAAATTACTCGCGTGTGAATAGGTTAAAAACTTGATAAAATCCATCTTATATCGTTTTCTTCCATAACCTTCAACAATATTAGTTGCAACAGAATCAGAAGACCTCCTGATTTGGCTCCCTAGTTCGTATAATTCATATTTTGGCAAAGTTAAAGAAAGTCTATGTGCTCTGTAAAACAAAGACAACGCTAAATTGTAAACATCTAAATCTTTATAGCTTTTCATATTTTCGGTTTTCATTTTTTGTGCCTCATTCTCTCTTGCAATCAATTCTCAATCGGATAACTCAAATCTAATAACGGATACCCTATAACAGACAACACATAACCCATAACGGATAACAGATAACTCACAACAGAAAACTACCTCAAGTTCCCCCAATACCACTCCACCGCTTCTTTCAAACCTTCCTGCAAAGAATACCGCGGATTATAACCCAACAACTCTTTTGCTTTAGCGATACTAGCCAAAGAATGCGGAATATCTCCCGCTCTGTTAGGACCATGCGACACTTCCACATCTGCTATTTCAGGATCATATTCCGATAAATATTCTTTCAAATAATTCACCAAATCATTTAATGTATTTCTATCTCCATAGGCTGTATTATACACCGTATTCACAGCAACTGAATTTTCCGTGGTCATCGCCAATTCATTCATCTGAATGACATTCTCAATATAAGTAAAATCACGGGAATGATTTCCGTCTCCATTGATAGTAATCGTTTCATGATTCATTAATTGCATCACAAACTTGGGGATTACTGCGGCATACGCACCATTAGGATCCTGCTTCCGACCGAAAACATTAAAATAACGCAATCCTATTGTTTCCAAACCATATGTTTTACTAAAAATATCAGCATAGAGTTCGTTTACATATTTTGTTATTGCATAAGGAGAAAGCGGTTTTCCTATGACATCCTCGAATTTTGGCAATCCAACAGAGTCTCCATAAGTAGACGAGCTAGCTGCATAAATAAATCGTTTCACTTTAGCATCTGTAGCTGCTACCAGCATATTCAAAAAACCAGATACATTGACATCATTGGTAGTAACCGGATCATTAATAGATCGCGGCACAGAACCCAAAGCTGCCTGATGCATCACATAATCAATTCCTATTACTGCATGCTGGCAATCAACAGCATTCCGAATATCACCTTCAATCAACTGAAAATTTGGATTATCTATACAGTCTTTCAAATTATGTCTGTGTCCCGTAGCAAAATTATCTAAACAGACTACGCGATGCCCTTTCGATAAAAAATACTCGCAAAGATTAGAACCGATAAACCCAGCTCCACCGGTAATCAATATCCTACTTTTTATTCCCTCTTTCATTTATATTAATTTTAAAATCCTGCTTTTATTTTTTTCGTTTTACCCTCAATTTTCTTCGAATTACTTCAAATAAATTTCTTGGCTTATCTTCTTCGTTGTATCCATTGGAGTAAGCACCATAGCCATAGCCGTAACCGTAGCCATAACCGTAACCATAACCCGCACCATATTTAGCCTTGTTTTCAAAACCATTAAAAATAATACTGGCATTGTCTAATTCCCCACGCTTCACCCTATTGTTCAATAAAGTGATCATTTCTTTTTTAGAAAAATTTTGCCTTACAATATAGAGCGTAACATCCGAATATTGGGATAATTCTAAAGCGTCAGAAACCAATCCCACTGGCGGAGTATCTAAAATGATATAATCATAGGTTTTCTTTAATTCCTCAATCAACTCTCCGAAACTATCACTCATAATCAATTCTGAAGGATTAGGAGGAACAGGTCCTGAAAGAATCACATCAAGATAAGGAATCTGAGTGTGATTGATAATATCGTCTACAGTTTTTTGCTTGATTAAATAGTTTACGATTCCAACCTCATTAGACAAATTAAACTCCTCAAATAATTTCGGTTTTCTTAAATCACAACCTATAATAACAGTCTTTTTTTCGCTTAAAGCAAAAACAGTAGCGATATTTATAGAACAGAATGTCTTTCCTTCTCCACTGACTGATGATGTGATCATCAATGTCTTACCACCATCTACATTTTGTTTTTTATACAAATACTGAAGCGAAGAGCGAATCGCTCTAAAAGACTCAGACAATGCAGATTTAGGTCTATCATACACCGCCAAATCTGAAGTTTCTTTATTTAAACCCACCACTCCAATCAATGGAATACTTGTCAGTTTTCCTATATCGTCTGTATTTTGAATGGAATTGTTAATAAAGAAAATAAAAAACACAAACAACAAGGGGAACAGAATTCCAAGAAAAAGTGCTAAAACATAATTAGCGGAGGTGCGTGGACCAATTTGGCCGCCACCTACATCTTTTGCTGGATCAATAAAATGAATATCTGATAAATTTGCCGCTTTCACAATATCAGCCTCGCTTCTTTTTTGAAGAAAAGTATTGTAAATATTATCGCTTAAATCATACTTTCTTTTTATTTTTATCAATTCCTGTTGGTCATCTGGAAGTGTTCTAATGGTACTCTCGGTTTGACCAATTTTATTATTAATCAATGCCAGATCATATTGTAACGAAGCTTTAGCCGATGCAATATTTTCTAGCAATACGTTCTTAATCGCCGCCATCTGGTTGTCAAAATCTTTAAATATCTTATCACTTTTTACAGCATAAGCCATTTCGGATCGTTGGCCTGAAAGTGAAATCAATTTAGAAACATTCGTCACCACATTTGGATCGTCAATACCCGCGACTGAGGGAGCAGGAAGTTTTGAGTAATCAACGCTATTCTTTAGATACGACTTTAAGCTATTATAGTAGGATATTTTACGGGTTACTTCATCTCTTTTGACATCAAATTCGAGCATTTTATCAGAAAACTTCGCTCCGCCATCTTCAATATCGTAGATATTTTTGCCCTGTCTAAATGATTTTAGTTCATTTCCGGTTTCTTTCAACTGCGACTCCATCGCAATTAAGGTACTGTCAATAAAAGCGATTGTATTTGTAGCAAACTGGTTCTTACTGTCGAGTTGTCTTTTTATCAACATTTTTACGGTCGAATTCAGGTATTCTACCATTCGTGCCTTATTCCCGCCTTGCATCCCAAGTGTAATTATGGAACCGCCTTTATCATCTGAACGCACGTCTATTCCCTTATAAGCCGCAACCGTACTATCAAAATCACTAAAAGAAACGAAATACTCATTGCCTTTATAAAAGCCTGGGTTGTCATTTATTTGTAATTTCCAATTCAGAAACGGCAAAGACACGCGTTCTCCCACTTTATATCTCTTGACAAAATCCCCTGTAGCAACGGCGGTGTTGCTATATGAATTATCTGAATATCTAATTAATGAGGCATTTTGACTTTCAAATGGGATTCTAATTTCATACTCGCTTTCACTCAAAAAGGTAATCCCGATTAGACTTCCTGCCAGCTGCCCTTTTGTTTTATCGATTTCGACATAAAAAGGAACTGCGCCATAAGCGTCCTCGAGCGCATATTCTCCCTGAACTAAGTAATTGATATAATACTGTAGTTTATCAACCACTAATTCATTATGTGATCTGGACTTTATTTTGGTCGAAATGGTTTGAACCTGATCAGATGTACCGCCCCAGTTAAAAACAAGACTGGTATTAGAAGTAAACAAAGGATTACTTTCTTCTTTTACAGAAATAAGTGTCTCCATGCTATATTGTTTTCCTTTTCGAATATTCACCTGATAGGCAATAGTGAAAGTGACAATTAAGCTTACTAAAAACCATTTCCAGTAACTTCCGATTTTTATCAAAAACCCTTTAAAGTCAAAACTAAGCTCGTTTTCAAAAATCGAAAAATCTTTTATATCTAACATTTTTTGATTTCTGGTTTAGTTTTTAAATAACAAGAAAAAAGTCGTTGTTGCCAATGACAACACGGTAATAAAAGTACCCAATGATTCTATTCCAGTCTTTCCTGTTCCCCACGTTTTTTGCTTGAGTGGTTTGACATATATATAATCGTTAGGCTGTAAATAAAAATAAGGAGAATTCATGACATTAATATCTGTAAGATCGAGATCATGCATTTCAACTCCAGTTGGTGATTTTCTAATAATGGTAACGGCCTTTCTATTTCCTGTAATAGTGATATCTCCCGCGTTTGCAATCGCTTCCATAATAGTCACGTTTTCCTGAAACAAGGTTTTTGTTCCCGTACTCCCTATTTCTCCATTAATGGTATACTTGAAGCCCGCTAATTTTACAATAACAAAAATATTAGCTTCTTTTTTAAAATAGTCCTCTAATAATTGCTTTTCGATTTTAACTCTTACTTCATCCAAAGTATAACCAATAACATTCAATTCTCCTAAAACAGGCATTCTAATATTCCCGTGATCATCAACCGTAAAGCCATCAAAATACAATCCAGACTCTGATTTCCCAGCCTCTCCCTGATTTGTAGTACTAAAAATAGCAACTAATTTAGGATCAATCGCCTTGATACTAATACTTAGCACATCATTAGTTTGCAATCGATAGGGCTTAGCAACGACAGCCGAAATTCCAGTTTCTAAATCCGTAGTACTCTTTTTTTGTAAATAAATTAAATCCTGCGTAGGAATACAAGACGTAAACAACATACTAATAACTAGTAATAAATAGAATATATGTTTGCTCATATTTATATTTTATTTAACAAATATAGCTTTTCATTTACTATATCAAAAGTTTAGTTATTTATTACGCCAATTAATTGTTTTTAAAAGACTTTTCGAACGGAACGCGCTGCAGTATGCTTCTTCCTAAAGTTACTTCATCGGCATATTCTAACTCATCCCCAACTGCAATTCCGCGTGCAATTGTCGAAATTACAATATCTGCATCAGCGATCTGTTTATAAATATAAAAATTAGTAGTATCACCTTCCATAGTTGAGCTTAAAGCAAAAATAACTTCGTTTACACTTCCTGCTTTTACTTTTTCTACCAAGGTACTTATTCGCAACTGGCTTGGTCCCACTCCGTCAATAGGCGATATTTTACCCCCTAAAACATGATAAACTCCTCTAAATTGTCCTGTGTTTTCTATCGCCATGACATCACGTATGTCTTCTACGACACACACAATCTGATGATTCCGACTTTTATTAGCGCAAATTTCGCAAATCTCACTGTCCGAAATATTGTGACAATTTGTACAATACTTAATATCTTCACGCATATTTAGCAATGCCTGAGCTAGAAAACCAGTTTGTTCTTTGGGCTGTTTCAATAAATGAAGCACTAACCGCAAGGCAGTTCTCTTGCCGATTCCTGGCAATTGAGAAATTTCGTTAACTGCTTTTTCTATTAATTTTGATGAGAATTCCATAACTACAAATGTAGTAATTTGTTTATTTCTTTAAATGCTTATTTAAATAATCGCTGTTACAAATTCTTATGCTTTCAAATAAAATAACGGCCAAATAACGGATTAGCTAAAAAATTGTATTTTGCTTCTCAAAATTCAATAAATGACACCCTTCACCATTCTATCCCTTATTGTAATCTACTTCGGAATATTATTTGCTATTTCGCACTTCACCAGTAAAAAAGACAGTGGCAACGACGCTTTCTTTAAAGCAAATAAAAATGCTAAATAGTATTTAGTCGCTTTCGGAATGATTGGAACAGCGTTATCTGGAGTAACTTTTATCTCGGTTCCTGGAGAAGTGGGATCGCCAAATGGCGAGCAATTCAAATATTTTCAGTTTGTTCTGGGAAACGCTATAGGATTTATATTCATTGCCAAAGTACACCAACAGATTTGGTTACCGGAAAACCAAGAACCGACTTACTATTTCCTGAAATCGCTTTTCATCACTTGACATTAGTTCCGTCGGTGATATTCTTACAAGGATTAACGGCGGCGACTTTTGCAACAACAGACTCCGCTTTAACTGCGCTAACCACTTCGTTTTGTGTCGATTTTCTGGGTATGGACAAAACAGAAAACAGAAATAAGCCCACTGCAGTGCGAGCAAGACACTTTACACATCTTGGCTTTTGTTTTCTAATGTTCTTGGTTATTGTTTTTTTCAACTCTGTCAACGACAGCTCAGTGGTAGCAATAATTTTCAGAATTGCTTCTTATACCTATGGTCCATTACTAGGATTGTATGGATTCGGTTTATTTGTGAAAACAAAAACTGTGAAAGATCAATTTATACCGTTCATTTGCTTGCTTTCTCCAGCACTAACATTGCTGCTAAGTGAAAATTCAAAAGTATTATTTTTCGGATATGTATTCGATAATGAACTAATTATCATAAACGGACTAATAACCTTCATAGGACTACTACTGATTAGCAAACCCGCAGTAGAAGAAACTCGTTTTTAATTTTGATCTAAACCACGCAAAACAAATGGTTATAATTGCATTTCGTCTCGGTTTTAAAACGGAGACGAAATCAATATATTGTTAATTTATTCAGCTATTTAATACCTATTTGTAGTCAATAAAACCAATGTACAAGCCACTTCTGACTTAATGTTATTTAGCTCTAATAGTTGGTACAATTCTGGGTTCTCGGTTCCTGGATTAAAAAGCACCCGTTTTGGTTTCGTTTCAACTATGTAGTTGTAATAATCTTTTTGACGGGTCGGATTTAAATATAAAGTAATTGTGTCAATATTTTTTAAAGGAATCGCTTTAGTATTAATCTTGATACCGGCTACTTCTCCTGCATTTTGTCCAATGGCAAGAACTGAATGTCCTTTATCAACTAACATAGTAATCGCTTTGTATGCATATTTCTCTGGTTTTGCTGATGCTCCAAGAACTAAAGTTTTCTTATTTTTCATTATTTTATTATTTTTCTGTAAAAGTACTAAAATACTATAGTCCGTTTTAATATAAATTAATATCTTTCGTTTTCTTATGCTTTATAATTATGATGCGACTCTGTTTATTATAATCTTTTCTAAGTCTAAAAATTGCTTCGAAAGGCAAGAACCCTAACTAATTTCGAGAAAAACCATGGAACTTTTTATATATTTATTTGCTGCTCTTTTTTCGGTTTTAAATCCCATTGGAACTGTCCCTATATTTGTTGGGCTAACCCAAGATGACAGTAAAAAAGAACGTTCGCGCATATCTTTATGGACAGCTATTAATGTATTTATCATTCTTATCGTATCCTTTTTTATTGGACAATATGTTTTGGTTTTTTTCGGAATTAGTATCGATGCGCTTAGAATTGCCGGTGGAATAATTATTGTAAGTTCAGGATTCTCGTTGCTTTCCGGAGAATTTTCTAAGAAAAGAGGTATCACTAAACAAGCAGAATCTGATGCACAAGGCCGAAATGATATTGCTTTAACGCCGCTTGCTATCCCTATGCTTGCTGGTCCTGGATCGATTTCTCTATTAATTGCGTTTTACCAAGAACATCATTCTACAAGTGAAATAATTATTTCTTCGCTAGCCATTCTTGCCATTGCGATTGCCATTTTTATAATTTTAAAAAGTGCTCACTATTTAGCTAAAATACTAGGTGCATCAGGAATTGTTGCTATATCGAGAATCGTGGGATTTATTGTAATTGCGATTGGAATTCAATATATAGTAAGTGCGATCATCAATATTATCAAAACAAATCTTTTATAACTAAAAAAAATCTGACTTCGAATATTCTGAGTCAGATTTTTTTTTTTAGAATTAGTTAATTTTTAGGCAGAAATATTTCTGCCATCATGCATCTTGCGCTTCCACCGCCACAAGCTTCGATAGTATCTAAACTTGAGCTAAGAATCGTAGCATGTTTTTCTAACTGTTCTATTTGCTTTGGCGTTAGACTTTGATGCGCCGCCGAACTCATTACGATATATCTTTTATCATCGGCGCCACGTACTTCCAGCATATTTCCAGCAAAATTATTTACTTGTGCTTCTGTGATTGTGATTACTTCTTTATTGTCTTTTTTAAGGTTATCCAAAACCATTTTGCGTTCTTTTTTGTCATCGATACTGTCTGTGCAAATAACAGCAAATGTTTCTCCCAAACACATCATAACATTCGTATGGTAAATCAATTTACGCTCTCCATCTACAGTATGAAAAGCTTCGAAAACAACAGGGGCATAGTCAAAATCCTCACAGAACTCAATAAATAGTTCTTCATCAGCTCGAGAAGACAAGGCGCAATATGCTTTTTCATTCACTCTATCAAGAAGTAAACTTCCGGTTCCTTCTAAGAAAAAACCATCCTCTTCGGCAGAGGTATAATCTACAATATTTTCGATTTTAAAACCTTTTTCTTCTAAGGTGTCCAAAATTTCCTCACGGCGTTCCTCACGACGATTCACCGCAAACATTGGATACAGCGCCACATCTCCATTTTCATGAAAAGAAACCCAGTTGTTCGGGAAAATACTGTCTGGAGTATCTGGGTTTAAAGTATCATCGACCACGATTACGTCAACACCCACAGCACGCAGTTTTTCGACAAAAACATCAAATTCTTGTTGCGCTTTTGCATTTACTGTTGCTGGTAAAAGCCCGTCAATTACTTTTTGATAATAATTATTAACTGCCGTTTGTTCGTTCATTCTAAACGCCACCGGGCGAATCATCAATATTGAATTTGTAGTTTGTCTCATAATATTTTTTGTTTAAAAGTTTAAGATTTAAAGTTGCGAACTGCTATTTGAAACCTTAAACTTTGAATATTTTTTTTTAATCTCTAATTAAAGGTAATGTGGAACAGCGTAATAATCCTTCTTGCTTAGAAATCTCTGCATAAGGAATTTCCTCTACTGTAAATCCAGAAGATCGCAACCAGTTATTTAACCGAGTGAAGTTTTTTTCAGAAACCACCACATTCGCATCAATAGAAAACACATTTGAATTCATATTGTACATCTCTTCTCTTGTGACATGGAACAAGTTATCTTTACCAAAAAGCTTAACAAGATACATATAATCCGCTTCTTCACGGAATCCTCTTTTGTATATAATTCCTTTATTAGGACCTACCGGCTGAAAACAGCAATCAAGGTGCAACGCATTATCGCGTGCTTCAATTTTAGATTTAACTAAATCGAATTCCTTAACGATTTTATGAGGAAACAAGTCTTTTATAAACTGAACTCCTTCTTTATTTGTTCTTGCGGTAATGTACTCTTTATAATCACTTCCTTTATAAGTACCAATAAAAATATGATCATCCCAAAGCATCACATCTCCTCCTTCGATATGTACTTCTTCAGGAGGACGCACCACTTTTATGGGGTCTATCTGATCAATAATGTATTGAATCGCGTCTAATTCTCTTTCACGCTCAGGCAAAATATTCGACTTAATAAAAATGTCGTCAATTACAAAACCGATATCTCTTGTAAATATCTGGTTGTAATCAGTCATTAATTCGGGTCTATATATGGTGACATTGTATTTTTGAAGCACTTTATTAAAAACCTCCATTTCGTTTACCATATCACTTTCCAGCGGATAAGTTCCTGCCAATATATGCTCTAAAGATTTTGGGTCATAGGCTTCGGCTACTGTTGGTGTTGGTCCATTACTTACTGCAGTTCCTAGAACCACTGCTCGCAATCTTGAAGTCTCATTCTTAACATTTAATTTTAACATATAACCAATCAATTTGGACAAAGATAAAAAAAAAGCCTCACTAGTTAGTGAAGCTTTTTAAAATTGAATTTATCGTTTATCAACAGTCTTAAAATCTCTTAAAGGAGATCCTGTGTATATTTGTCTTGGCCTTCCAATAGGCTCTTTGTTCTCACGCATTTCTTTCCATTGTGCGATCCAACCCGGTAAACGTCCTATTGCGAACATTACTGTAAACATATCAGTAGGAATTCCTAATGCTCTGTAAATAATTCCAGAATAGAAATCTACATTTGGATATAAGCTTCTAGATTTGAAATAATCATCTTCCAGCGCTAATGCTTCCAATTTTTTTGCAATAGCAAGAATAGGATCGTCAACACCTAAAGTTTCTAAAACTTCATCTGCCGCTTTTTTAATGATTTTAGCACGTGGATCAAAGTTTTTATATACTCTGTGACCAAATCCCATTAATCTAAAAGGATCGTTTTTGTCTTTGGCCTTAGCCATATATTTATCTGTATCCCCACCATTTTTATGGATTTCTTCAAGCATTTCAAGCACTGCTTGATTTGCTCCACCGTGCAGTGGTCCCCAAAGTGCAGAAACACCTGCCGAAATAGATGCAAATAATCCCGCATGAGAGGAGCCCACCATTCTTACCGTAGAGGTAGAACAGTTTTGCTCGTGATCACCGTGAAGGATGAACAATTTATCTAATGCATCAATAACAATCGGGTTTGCTTTGTAAGGCTCCGTTGGTACTTCAAACATTAATCTCATGAAATTCTCAACATATCCTTTAGTATTATCGTAATAATTCAAAGGATAACCCATACTTTTTCTGTAGGTCCAAGTTGCTATAACTAGGAATTTACCCATAGTCTTACAAACGGCTTGATACATTTCTTTTTCATTTTCAACATTCACCGACTTAGGGTTAAATGCAGTTAATGCACTAGTTAATGCCGCCAATACACCCATTGGATGCGCTGTTCTTGGGAAACCATCAATGATGTTTTTCATCTCCTCATTAACTAAAGTATGCTTTCTAATATCATCTTCAAATTGTTTCAACTGCGCTGCAGTAGGTAACTCTCCAAAGATTAAAAGAAAGGAAACTTCTAGAAAATCAGCTTTGTCAGCCAAGTCTTCAATTGAATATCCTCTATAACGCAATATTCCTAGTTCTCCATCTAAGAAAGTAATTTTACTAGTACAAGAACCTGAATTTTTATACCCTGGATCAAGTGTAATTATCCCAGTTAAATCACGTAATTTGTTAATATCGATCGCTTGTTCGTTTTCAGTTCCCTCTACAACTGGAAGTTCAAACCTCTTGCCATCAATTTCTATTATAGCTGTTTTTGACATAATATTTTGAAAATAAAACTTTATATTTAATAATTTACCAAATCTAAGAATAATAACAGAAAATAAAAAGAGAAATTGACAATGATATTGTTAAAACCCACAAAAAAAGGCCATCCGAATAAATCGAATGGCCTTTGGAATTATAAAAATAAGTCTTATTTTATCTTGAATGCATTTTTACCAGGAAAATAAGCAGTATCTCCAAGTTCTTCCTCGATTCTTAATAGCTGATTGTATTTAGCCATACGATCAGAACGAGATGCAGAACCAGTCTTAATTTGACCGCAATTCAAGGCAACTGCTAAATCAGCAATTGTATTGTCTTCTGTTTCTCCAGAACGGTGTGACATTACAGAAGTATATCCTGCATTTTTAGCCATGTTTACCGCTGCAATTGTTTCAGTTAAAGTACCAATTTGGTTTACTTTAATAAGTATTGAGTTAGCGATTCCTCTTTCGATACCTGTAGACAAACGCTCTACGTTAGTAACGAACAAATCATCACCTACTAATTGTACTTTATCTCCAATTTTCTCTGTAAGCAATTTCCAACCATCCCAGTCATTTTCATCCATACCATCTTCGATAGAAATAATTGGATATTTAGCCACTAATTCAGCTAAATAATCAACTTGCTCCGCTGAAGATCTTACTTTTCCAGTTTCACCTTCAAATTTAGAGTAATCGTATTTTCCGTTTACATAAAATTCTGCAGCAGCACAGTCTAAAGCAACCATGATCTCATCACCAAAAGTATACCCAGCATTTTCAACTGCTTTTTTGATTGTATCTAAAGCATCTTCCGTTCCACCAGCTAATGTTGGAGCAAAACCACCTTCGTCACCTACAGCGGTAGAAAGACCTCTATCGTGTAACACTTTTTTAAGGCTATGGAAAATTTCAGTTCCCATTTGCATAGCATGTGTAAAAGATGTTGCTTTTACAGGGAAAATCATGAATTCTTGAAATGCGATAGGTGCATCAGAATGCGAACCTCCGTTGATGATATTCATCATAGGAACTGGTAAGGTATTAGCCGAAACTCCACCTACATATCTATATAATGGCAAACCTAGTTCGTTAGCAGCTGCTTTTGCAACAGCAAGCGAAACTCCCAATATAGCATTTGCACCTAATTTCGATTTATTTGGCGTACCATCTAAATCAATCATCATTTGATCAATTACATTTTGTTCAAAAACTGAAGTTCCTAAAAGCTCTTCTGCAATAAGTGTATTAACATTTTTCACTGCATTCAAAACTCCCTTTCCTAAATAAGCTTTCCCTCCGTCACGTAACTCAACTGCTTCGTGTTCTCCAGTTGAAGCTCCAGATGGAACTGCCGCTCTACCTAAAACACCATGTTCAGTAACTACATCTACTTCTATTGTTGGATTCCCTCTTGAATCGAAAATTTGTCTTGCGTGAATTTTGATAATAATACTCATATTACTTTATTTTAAATTATAAAATACAAATATATCCTATCTTTTGTAATGATAATATGAAAATATTTAATCTTATTAACGAAAACGTTATAATTATGCATAATTAAAAAACTTTTTCACATTTTTAGAAAAATCATCTTAATATTCACCGATTTACCTAAATCAGCTCTTCAATTTCTAGCGACATTACTATTTTCGAATAGTATAAATAAAAAAAAGATGCTGACTTTAATTAAAAAGAAAGCATCTGATTTGTGTTCTAAAAAATAAGAAATAGATTCCTATTTTTTAATATTTTCAATAAATTGATCGAATAAATAAGACGAATCGTGAGGTCCTGGACTTGCTTCTGGATGATATTGAACTGAAAAACAATTTTTATCCTTCATTCTCATTCCCGCAACAGTTCCATCATTTAAATGAACGTGCGTGATTTCTAAATCAGCATTTGCTTCTAACTCTTCTTTGTTAACTGCAAAACCGTGATTCTGCGAAGTAATCTCACCTTTACCGGAAATTAAATTCTTAACCGGGTGATTTATTCCTCGGTGACCGTTAAACATTTTATAAGTCGAAATTCCATTTGCTAACCCAATAACTTGATGTCCTAAACAGATTCCAAATAAAGGTTTATTGTTTTCAAGAATTTCTTTTGCTACTTGAATTGCTCCCGCAAGTGGCTCTGGATCTCCAGGTCCATTAGACAAGAAAAAGCCATCTGGATTAAAAGAAGCTAAATCATTGTAAGTTGAATCGAAAGGAAAAACTTTAATGTAACAATCTCTTTTAGCAAGGTTGCGAAGTATATTTGTTTTGATCCCTAAATCTAAGGCTGCTATTTTATACGTCGCATTTTCATCACCATAAAAATAAGGCTCTTTAGTAGATACCTTAGAAGCTAACTCAAGTCCTTTCATGTCAGGAACATTGGCTAAAGAAGCCTTTAATTCTTCAACAGAAGTTCCATCAGTACAAATAACCGCATTCATAGCGCCATGGTCTCTAATATAACTTACAAGTGCTCTAGTATCTACATCGGAAATACAAATCAAGTTTTGCTTAATGAAGTATTCTTCTAAGCTTTCCGAAGCATCAGCTCTTGAATAGTTAAAACTAAAATTTTTACATACCAAACCAGATATCTTAATCCCATCCGATTCTACTTCGTTTTCATTTACACCGTAATTCCCAATATGAGCATTAGTAGCGACCATTATTTGTCCAAAATAAGAAGGATCTGTAAAGATTTCTTGATAACCAGTCATTCCAGTGTTAAAGCACACTTCTCCAAAAGTAGTTCCGCTAATACCTATTGATTTTCCGTGAAAAATGGTGCCGTCACTTAGTAAAAGTATGGCGCTTTGTCGTGTTGTATATTTCATGTGTAGTTAAATATTGTGCAAATTTAATTTATTAATACAATGGATGCAAACTTTTAAAATTTATTATGAAACAAAATGTGGCGAGACTAACCCTTTTACTTCTAATAGAGTATGAATTATACCGTTTTGTAAAACCGAAACATAAGCGGCCAATCTCGCTAGTTTGCTCCTAAAAAAGCAAAAAAAAAGGATAAACTACTAATAGTTTATCCTTATTTTTTATTGAATGGTTATCTTCATAACTATTCAGCAGCTGTTGTAGTTGTGTCAGCATCAGCGGCTGGAACTTCAGTAGCTTCATCTGCTTTTTTAGCTTTTCCACCACGACGGCTTTTTGCTTTTTTAACTTCTTTCTTTCCGCCATTGTAAAGTTCGTTGAAATCTACAAGTTCGATCATTGCCATATCAGCATTATCTCCCAAACGATTTCCAACTTTAATGATACGAGTGTATCCACCTGGACGGTCTCCTACTTTAGCAGCTACGTCTCTGAACAAGTCAGTTACCGCATATTTACTACGTAAGTAAGCGAAACAAATACGACGGTTGTGAGTCGTATCCGTTTTTGATTTTGTTATTAAAGGCTCAACAAATTGTTTAAGCGCTTTCGCTTTAGCAACAGTAGTGTTAATACGTTTGTGCTCAATAAGAGAACAAGCCATATTAGCTAACATAGATTTTCTATGTGCTGTCTGTCTGCTTAAGTGGTTGAATTTTTTTCCGTGTCTCATGACGTGTTTTTTTATACTTTCATCTTGATACTATCCGTTTTGGAGATCAAAATATGAAGTAATTTATTCTTTATCTAGTTTGTATTTCGCTAAATCCATTCCGAAGTTCAAATTTTTAATAGCTACTAGTTCATCTAGTTCTGTTAAAGATTTTTTACCAAAATTACGGAATTTCATTAGGTCATTTTTATTGAACGATACTAAATCTCCAAGTGTATCAACTTCAGCCGCTTTCAAACAATTTAATGCTCTTACAGATAAGTCCATATCAACAAGCTTAGTTTTAAGCAATTGTCTCATATGTAATGATTCCTCATCATACGATTCTGTTTGTGCGATCTCATCAGCCTCGAGTGTAATTCTTTCGTCAGAAAACAACATGAAATGGTGAATTAAAACTTTGGCTGCTTCAGTAAGGGCATCTTTTGGATTTATAGAACCATCAGTTTTTATTTCGAAAACTAATTTTTCATAATCTGTTTTTTGCTCAACACGGAAGTTTTCAATTGAATACTTTACGTTTTTTACCGGAGTAAAAATAGAATCCGTAAAAATGGTTCCAATTGCTGCGTTCTGTTTTTTGTTCTCTTCTGCAGGAACATATCCTCTACCTTTTTCGATTGTTAAATCGAAGTTCAATTTGATTTTTGGATCTAAATTACAGATAACTAGTTCTGGATTCAAAACTTGGAAACCTGAAATAAATTTTTGAAAATCACCAGCTGTTAATTGATCTTTACCTGACACAGAAATAGTAACTGCTTCATTATCTACATCTTCAATTTGACGTTTAAAACGTACTTGTTTAAGATTAAGAATGATTTCGGTAACATCTTCAACAACTCCTGAGATAGTAGAAAACTCATGATCTACACCTTCTATACGAACGGATGTAATTGCATAACCTTCTAATGCTGAAAGCAAAACTCTTCTAAGTGCATTACCAACGGTCAATCCGTATCCTGGTTCTAAAGGTCTAAATTCAAACTTACCTTCAAAATCGGTTGAATCGATCATGATAACTTTATCGGGCTTCTGAAAATTAAATATTGCCATAAATTTCGACTAAGTCAATTATTATTTGTTGTACAACTCTACGATTAATTGTTCTTTAATGTTTTCTGGAATTTGAAGTCTAGCTGGTACAGAAACAAAAGTACCTTCTTTAACATCATTGTTCCAAGTAATCCACTCATAAACATGACTTGAATTAGATAAAGAACGTTCGATAGCCTCTAATGATTTAGATTTTTCACGAACAGCAACTTTGTCACCAGGTTTAAGGTGGTAAGAAGCAATATTTACTACATCACCGTTAACTGTGATGTGTCTGTGAGATACAAGTTGTCTAGCGCCTCTTCTAGAAGGAGCAATACCCATTCTAAATACAACGTTATCTAATCTTGCTTCACATAATTGTAAAAGAACTTCACCAGTAACACCTTTAGTAGCCGATGCTTTTTTGAATAAACCTCTGAATTGTTTTTCTAATATTCCGTAAGAATATTTAGCTTTTTGCTTCTCCATTAACTGGATTGCATACTCAGATTTTTTTCCTCTTTTTTTAGCCATCCCGTGTTGTCCAGGTGGGTAACTTCTTCTTTCGAATGCTTTGTCATCTCCGAATATTGCTTCGCCAAATTTACGAGCAATTCTAGTTTTTGGACCAGTATATCTTGCCATTTTAAATTGTTTAAGATTGAGATTATGAATTCAGGTCTTATCCTTCAATAATCGAAATTCAATCTAGGTTATACTATAATTTTGTTTTATAAAAGATACTGAAATAAATTCAGTATAAATTAAACTCTACGTCTCTTAGGAGGACGACATCCATTGTGAGGCATTGGGGTAACGTCGATAATCTCAGTCACTTCAATTCCACCGTTATGCAAAGAACGAATCGCAGACTCACGTCCGTTTCCTGGTCCTTTTACATACACTTTCACTTTTTTAAGTCCTGCTTCAATAGCTACTTTACTACAATCTTCTGCTGCCATTTGGGCTGCGTATGGAGTATTCTTTTTAGAACCTCTAAAACCCATTTTACCAGCTGAAGACCAAGAAATAACTTCACCTTTTTTGTTTGTCAAAGAAATGATGATGTTATTGAAGGTAGCAGAAATATGAGCTTCTCCCGTTGATTCAACGATAACTTTACGTTTTTTTGCAGTTGCTTTAGCCATATTACTTATTATTTAGTTGCTTTTTTCTTGTTGGCAACAGTTTTTCTTTTACCTTTTCTTGTTCTAGAGTTGTTTTTAGTTCTTTGCCCTCTTAAAGGAAGACCAGTTCTATGACGGATACCTCTATAACAACCAATATCCATTAAACGTTTGATGTTCAAAGAAACCTCAGAACGCAATTCTCCTTCAATTTTGAATTCTGATACTGCCTCACGAATTGCTCCGATCTCATCATCATTCCAGTCTTGAACTTTTTTATCTTGGCTAACTTGAGCTTTTTCTAAAATCTCAATAGCTCTACTGCTTCCTAATCCAAAGATATAGGTAAGTGCTATAACACCTCTCTTGTTTTTTGGGATATCTACCCCTGCTATTCTTGCCATAATTATCCTTGTCTTTGTTTAAATCTAGGATTCTTTTTGTTTATAACGTACAATATCCCTTTTCTACGCACAATCTTGCACTCGGGACTTCTCTTTTTTACTGATGCTCTAACTTTCATTGTGAATATCCTTTAATATCTATAAGTAATTCTTGCTTTTGACAAATCGTATGGGCTCATTTCTAGTTTCACTTTATCACCAGGTAATAATTTGATGTAATGCATACGCATTTTTCCAGATATATGAGCAATTACGATATGTCCATTTTCTAACTCTACACGGAACATAGCATTTGATAATGCTTCAATTATTGATCCGTCTTGTTCTATTGCTGATTGTTTTGCCATAAGATTAAGCTACTGCTTTTCTATTTTTTCCACTCTTCATTAAACCGTCATAATGCTTGTTTAACAAGTATGAATTAATTTGTTGAATTGTATCTATTGCAACACCAACCATAATTATTAATGAGGTACCTCCGAAAAACATTGCCCAAGATTGTTGAACATCCATAAGACTTACAATAATCGCTGGGAACACAGCTATTAGAGCTAGAAATAAAGATCCTGGGAAAGTTATCAATGACATCACTTTGTCAAGAAAATCAGAAGTTTCTACACCTGGTCTAATACCTGGAATAAATCCTCCACTTCTCTTCAAATCATCTGACATCTTATTAGTAGGAACTGTAATTGCTGTATAAAAGAATGTAAATACAATTATTAAAGTTGCAAATACAAGGTTATACCAAAAACCGAACATGTCACTAAAAGCACCAACAATGGATTGTGATGCATCTGACTTAGACAAACCAGCTAATGCAGCAGGAATGAACATGATCGCCTGAGCAAAGATAATAGGCATAACTCCAGAAGCATTAAGCTTCAAAGGAATCCATTGTCTATTACCACCCATCATATCTTGTTCAAAATCACCTGAAGTCGTACGACGAGCGTACTGAACTGGTATCTTTCTAATTGCCATAGTTAATAAAACACAGGCAACAATAACTAAAAGCCAAATAATAATTTCGATAACCAATACCATTGGTCCACCGTTGTTATTCGTAACTCTAGTAGTAAACTCCTGTATAAATGCTTGAGGAAATCTAGCAAGTATACCTACCATGATTAAAAGTGAAATACCATTCCCAATTCCTTTATCAGTTATCTTTTCACCTAACCACATGGCAAATATTGTACCTGTAACTAAGATAATCACTGAAGAAAACAAGAATTCAAAAGAATTAAACCCTAATAAAAATGCACTACTAGGTAAAGTTCTATATAGATTGTAGATGTAAGTTGGTCCTTGTACTAGTGTAATAACAATAGTTAACCAACGCGTTATCTGATTAATCTTTTTTCTACCACTTTCACCATCACTTTGAAGTTTCTGCAAATAAGGAATCGCAATTCCCATAAGCTGCACCACAATAGAAGCCGAAATGTAAGGCATAATTCCTAAAGCAAAAACTGACGCTTTAGAGAATGCACCACCAGTAAACATATCTAGTATAGATCCGATACCACTTTGGGTCTGACCTGCTAAACCATTCAATTGTGTTGCATCGATTCCAGGAAGCGTAACATGTGCTCCAAAACGATAAACTAAAAGCAGACCTAACGTAATTAGGATTCTGTTTCTTAGCTCCTCGATTTTCCAAACATTACTTAATGATTCTATAAATTTCTTCATATAATTTGAAAAATTACATTGTTACAGCTTCTCCACCAGCCGCTTCAATAGCAGCTTTTGCAGTAGCAGTAAATTTGTGAGCAGTTACTTTTAATTTCGCTTTCAATTCTCCTCTTCCTAAAATCTTAACGATTTCATTCTTAGTTGCCAAACGATTTGCTACATAAACAGTCATATCGACAGTATCTGTAATCACACCATTATCTACTAATAATTGAAGTGTATCAAGATTCACACCTTCGTATTCTTTACGATTGATGTTTGTAAAACCAAACTTAGGCACACGTCTTTGAAGTGGCATTTGCCCTCCTTCAAAACCAATCTTTTTAGAATATCCAGAACGAGATTTTTGTCCGTTGTGTCCTCTTGCCGAAGTACCACCTTTTCCAGAACCTTCTCCTCTACCTAATCTTTTATTTTGACTGTGTGTTGAACCCTCAGCTGGTTGTAAGTTACTTAAATTCATAACAGTATTTGTTATTTAGTTTCCTCTACAGAAACTAAGTGTTTAACTTTGTTTATCATCCCAAGGATTGTAGGGTTTGAATCATGCTCTACAATTTGTCCCATTTTACGCAGACCTAAAGCTTCCAATCCTCTTTTTTGATCAAGTGGACAGTTGATTTTACTTCTAACTTGTTTTACTAATAATTTAGCCATAATTTCCTTGAATTAACCTTTAAAAACTTTTTCTAAAGAAACTCCTCTTTGTTTTGCAACACTATAGGCGCTTCTCATTTGTAACAACGCGTCAAAAGTTGCTTTAACAACGTTGTGAGGATTTGATGATCCTTGAGATTTCGATAATACATCGTGAATCCCAACAGACTCAAGAACTGAACGAACAGCTCCACCTGCAATAACTCCTGTACCATGAGAGGCAGGAATTAAGAATACACGTGCTCCACCAAATTTTCCTTTTTGTTCGTGTGGCACTGATTTTCCATTCAAAGGAATCTTTACTAAATTTTTCTTAGCATCTTCTACTGCTTTCGCAATTGCTTCAGAAACATCTTTAGATTTCCCTAATCCATGACCTACAACACCATTCTCATCACCTACAACTACAATAGCAGAAAAACCAAAAGCTCTACCACCCTTTGTAACTTTAGTAACACGATTAACACTCACCAAACGATCTTTTAATTCAAGACCACTTGGTTTTACCAACTCTACATTCTTGTATTTATTAGACATAATATATTAGAATTTAAGTCCAGCAGCTCTCGCGCCTTCTGCTAATGATTTAATACGACCGTGATACAAGTAACCTCCTCTATCGAATGTTACTACTTCTATCCCAGCTTTTAACGCTTTCTCTGCTACAAGTTTTCCAACCGCAATAGCAACATCTACGTTAGTACCTTTTCCTATTTCTTTTTCTCTTGAAGAAGCAGCCAAAATAGTAACTCCGTTTACGTCATCAATAAGTTGAGCATAAATTTCTTTGTTACTTCTAAATACAGATAGTCTTGGATTTGTAGCAGTACCACTAATCGTCTTTCTAATTCTGAATCTAATTCTCTGTCTTCTTTCAGGTTTTGATAATGACATAATCTTATTTTTTAAGCTGATTTACCTGCTTTTCTTCTTAATACTTCACCCACAAATTTAACACCTTTTCCTTTGTACGGCTCAGGCTTACGGAAAGCTCTAATTTTTGCCGCAACTTGACCTAAAAGTTGTTTGTCAAACGATGTAAGTTTAACGATTGGGTTTTTACCTTTTTCAGATATAGTCTCTAAAGTTACTTCAGGAGCAACTTCCAAAACGATATTGTGAGAGTATCCAAGAGCTAAATCTAATTTTTGTCCTTGATTCGAAGCTCTGTAACCTACTCCTACCAATTCTAATGATTTTGTAAAACCTTCAGTTACACCGATAATCATATTATTGATTAAAGATCTGTATAAACCGTGTTTTGCTCTTTCGTCTTTGTGATCAGACGATCTGTCCACTTGAACTTGACCGTCTTCAACTGTTACAGTTACGTCCGAAAACTCCTGCGTAAGTTGACCATTTTTTCCCTTTACTGTAATAATACCGTCTTTAACTTCTACAGTTACACCAGCAGGGATTACAATTGGACTTTTACCTATTCTTGACATCTTATAGTCTATTTATTAGTATACGTAACAAATTACTTCACCACCAACATTTAATTGTTTCGCTTTCTTTCCAGTCATAAGACCTTTAGATGTAGAAACAATCGCAATACCTAATCCGTTAAGGATTCTTGGTATAGTAGAAGAACTTGAATATTTACGTAAACCTGGTTTACTAATTCTTTGGATATCTTTAATTACTGACTCTTTAGTATCTTTATCATACTTCAAAGCAATTTTGATTGAACCCTGAACAGCGTTGTCTTCAAATTTGTAACTTAAGATATAACCTTGATCAAATAAGATCTTAGTTATTTCTTTTTTTAGATTAGATGCAGGAATTTCGACAACCTTGTGGTTTGCAGCCACAGCGTTTCTAACTCTTGTTAAATAATCTGCAATAGGATCTGTATACATATGTATAAATTTGCGGTTATGGTTTTCGTCAGACCATCTGAAGAACCTTTAACCAATTAAAATTATTATTTTACCAACTGGCTTTTTTAACCCCTGGTATCAATCCGTTATTTGCCATTTCACGAAAAGTAACACGTGAAACACCAAATTGACGCATGTAACCTCTAGGTCTACCTGTTATTTTACATCTATTGTGCAAACGAACAGGTGAAGCGTTTTTAGGTAATTTTTGCAAACCTACGAAATCTCCAGCTTCTAACAAAGCTTTTCTTTTCTCAGCATACTTAGCTACCGTTTTTTCTCTCTTCACCTCACGGGCTTTCATTGATTCTTTAGCCATATCTTAATTCTTTTTAAAAGGTAATCCTAATTCAGTCAATAATGACTTTGCTTCCTTATCTGTTTTTGCAGTAGTTACAAAAGAGATATCCATACCTGATATTTTGTTTACTTTATCAATGTCAATTTCTGGGAAAATGATTTGCTCTAAAACCCCAAGGTTATAGTTTCCTCTTCCGTCAAAACCTGTAGCTTTAATACCACTGAAATCTCTAACACGTGGCAAAGAAGATGTGATAAGTCTATCTAAAAACTCATACATTCTTTCTCCACGTAAAGTAACTTTAGCACCAATCGGCATTCCTTTTCTCAATTTGAAAGATGCAACATCTTTCTTTGAAATTGTAGATATTGCTTTTTGTCCAGTTATCTTTGTCAATTCATCAACTGCATAGTCAATTAATTTTTTATCAGATACTGCTGCTCCAACTCCACGGCTCAAAACGATTTTTTCCAATTTTGGAACTTGCATTACGTTTGTGTATCCGTACTCCTCTTTAAGAGCAGATATTACTCTGTTCTTGTATTCCTCTTTTAGTCTAGGTATATACGCCATTACTATAGTACTTGATTAGATTTTTTTGAAAATCTTACTTTCTTATCTCCTTCAACTCTAACTCCAGTTCTAGTTGCTTCCTTTGTTTTAGGATCAATTAGAGAGATGTTAGAAATTTGAATAGAAGCTTCTTTTTTTACAATACCACCTTGAGGGCTTTTTGCACTTGGTTTCGTGTGTTTAGAAACCATGTTTACACCTTCAACGATCGCTTTGTTTTTCTCACGGTCAACTCGCAATACTTTACCTTCAGCACCTTTATGGTCTCCAGTAATTACTCTTACAATGTCGCCTGTTTTTATTTTTAGCTTTATCATCTTATAACGAATTAAAGCACTTCTGGTGCTAATGATACAATTTTCATGAATTGTTTTTCACGAAGTTCTCTTGCTACCGGTCCAAAAACACGAGTTCCTCTCATTTCCCCTGCAGCGTTCAAAAGAACACATGCATTGTCATCGAAACGGATATAAGAACCATCAGCTCTTCTCACTTCTTTTCTGGTACGTATAACAACTGCAGTTGAAACAGCTCCCTTTTTAACGCTTCCGTTAGGAGTTGTATCTTTGATAGAAACTACAATCTTGTCACCAACTGAAGCATACCTTCTTTTGGTACCTCCTAAAACACGGATAGTTAAAACTTCTTTAGCTCCAGTGTTATCTGCTACTTTTAATCTTGATTCTTGTTGTACCATAATTATTTAGCTCTTTCTAAGATTTCAACTAACCTCCAACATTTTGTTTTACTTAAAGGACGTGTTTCGCTAATCCTTACCGTATCTCCAATGTTACAGTCGTTCATTTCGTCGTGTGCATGATACTTTTTAGTTTTCAACACGAACTTACCGTATAATGGGTGTTTTACTTTACGCACTTCCGCAACAACAATAGACTTGTCCATTTTGTCCGAAGTTACAACACCAACTCTCTCTTTTCTTAAATTTCTTTTTTCTTCCATCTTTCGGCAGATTACAATGATTGCAACTCTCTTTTTGTAAGCTCTGTAGCTATTCTCGCAATTACTCTTCTTACACTTCTAATTTGAAGTGGATTCTCAATTGGCGATATAGCATGAGCCATTTTTAGGTCAGCATATGTTTTCTTAGTCAAACTAAGCTTCTCTTGCAACTCCGCTGCAGAAAGATCTTTTATTTCTGATTGTTTCATAATATAATATAGATTATGCTTCGAAATCTCTAGCAACAACGAATTTAGTTTTTACTGGAAGCTTTTGAGCTGCAAGACGTAACGCCTCTTTTGCAACTGACAAAGGAACTCCTCCAACTTCAAACATAATTCTTCCGGGTTTAACAACGGCAGCCCAATACTCAACTGCACCTTTACCTTTACCCATACGTACCTCAAGAGGCTTCTTAGTAATTGGTTTGTCTGGAAATATTTTGATCCATAATTGTCCCTCTCTTTTCATGAAACGAGTTGCAGCGATACGCGCAGCTTCAATTTGACGAGAAGTTAGAAACATTCCATCTTCATGTACAGATTTAATACCAAACATTCCATTAGAAAGTTCATGTCCTCTTCCAGAGTTCCCTTTCATTTTACCTTTTTGTACCTTACGGTATTTTGTTCTTTTAGGCTGTAACATTTTTCTTTAATTTAAAAATTACTTTCTTTTACGAGCGTCTGGTTTTCCACCTTTATTAAAGTTAGATTTACCACGAGGAGCATCTCCACCTTTTCCGCCAGATTGTTTCTTGTCCATTCCAGCAAGCGGAGAAAGATCTCTCTTTCCGTAAACTTCACCTTTCATGATCCACACTTTGATACCCATTCTACCATAAGTAGTATGCGCTTCAGCTAATGCATAATCAATATCGGCTCTGAAAGTTGATAAAGGAACTCTTCCTTCTTTGAAACCTTCCGAACGCGCCATCTCAGCACCATTCAAACGACCAGAAATCAAAACTTTGATACCTTCAGCGTTCATACGCATAGAAGCAGCAATAGCCATTTTGATTGCACGTCTGTAAGAAATACGGCTTTCGATTTGACGACAGATGCTTGTAGCAACTAGATACGCGTCAAGCTCTGGTCTTTTGATTTCAAAGATGTTGATTTGAACCTCTTTGTCAGTAATTTTCTTAAGTTCCTCTTTTAACTTGTCTACCTCTTGTCCACCTTTTCCGATAATGATACCAGGTCTAGCAGTAGTGATAGTAACGGTTACAAGTTTCAAAGTTCTCTCGATGATTACTTTTGATACACTAGCTTTTGATAAACGAGCATGGATATACTTTCTGATTTTGTGATCTTCGGCAAGTTTATCACCATAATCATTTCCACCATACCAGTTTGAGTCCCATCCTCTGATGATACCAAGTCTATTTCCAATTGGATTTGTCTTTTGTCCCATCTTGTATTAAATTGCTTGTGTGTTATTAATAGATCCTAATACGATTGTAACGTGATTAGAACGTTTTCTTATTCTGTGTGCACGACCTTGTGGTGCTGGACGAAGTCTTTTCAACATCATTCCACCATCAACTGTAATCGTTTTAACAAATAAACCTGCTTCTTCCATATTAGCGTCAGGGTTTTTTGCTTGCCAGTTAGCAATAACAGATAAAACCAATTTCTCTAATTTTCTTGAAGCTTCTTTAGAACTAAATCTAAGGATGTTTAATGCTCTCTCTACCTTCTGACCTCTTACCAAGTCCGCTACTAAGCGCATTTTTCTAGGTGAAGTAGGGCAGTTATTCAATTTTGCGAAAGCAATAGACTTATTAGCCTCTTTTCTCGCATCTGCTGTTTCTCTTTTACGAACTCCCATTGCTTCTTATTTTTTACCTTTATTTTTTGCTCCAGCATGACCTCTAAAAGATCTAGTTGGTGAAAATTCTCCTAATTTGTGACCTACCATGTTTTCAGTTACGTAAACTGGTACAAATTGACGACCGTTATGAACTGCGATAGTTTGCCCAACAAAGTCCGGAGTAATCATAGAAGCCCTAGACCATGTCTTTACAACTCCTTTGTTTCCACCTGCTATGTTTTCCTGAACTTTCTTGTCTAACTTATAATGAACGAAAGGTCCTTTTTTTAATGAACGTGCCATATCTTAATTATTTCTTTCTACGTTCTACGATATACTTGTTACTCGGGTTTTTCTTAGAACGAGTTCTATAACCTTTTGCTGGTATTCCATTTCTTGAACGTGGATGTCCACCAGAAGAACGTCCTTCACCACCACCCATTGGGTGATCGACAGGGTTCATTGCAACAGGTCTTGTTCTAGGTCTTCTACCTAACCATCTCGTTCTACCTGCTTTACCAGATACAACTAATTGGTGGTCTGAATTAGAAACAGCTCCAATAGTAGCAGCACAAGTTAACAAGATTAATCTTGTTTCACCTGAAGGCATTTTGATTGTTGCATATTTCCCATCTCTTGCCATTAATTGAGCAAAAGTCCCAGCAGAACGAGCAATTACTGCTCCTTGACCTGGTCTTAACTCAATACAAGAAATAACAGTTCCTAATGGAATTCTGCTTAACGGCATTGCATTACCTATTTCCGGTTGAGATTCTGGACCAGAAACTAATTTCTGACCTACTTTCAATCCGTTTTGAGCAATAACATACGTTTTCTCACCATCAGCATAAGCTAACAATGCGATAAATGCAGTACGATTTGGATCATATTCAATTGATTTCACAGTCGCTGGAATTCCTTCCTTTGTTCTTTTGAAATCAATGATACGATATCTCTGCTTGTGACCACCACCCGTATAACGCATGGTCATCTTTCCTTGACTATTTCTACCTCCAGAGTTTTTTATCGGCGCTATCAAAGAGCGTTCCGGCTTATCAGTTGTAATGGCGTCATAACCATTCACAACTCTAAATCGCTGACCTGGGGTAATAGGTTTTAATTTTCTTACTGACATTTTTCTATCTTAGATATTGTTGTAAAAATCAATTGTTTCTCCTTCTTGTACTTGAACAATTGCTTTTTTAATTGCATTAGTCTTTCCACTGATCAAACCACTTTTAGTGTATTTTGTAGTTCTATCCGGCCTTACATTCATCGTGTTAACACTCAAAATAGTCACACCATAAGTAGCTTCAATAGCTTTCTTAATCTCAACTTTATTTGCTTTTTTGTTAACAACGAATCCGAAGCGGTTTAAAACTTCACTTTCTTTGGTTACTTTTTCCGTTACTATAGGTTTAATTATGATGCTCATATCCTATTATTTACTTAAGTTTTCTTCAATTATCTCCAAAGAGCTTTCTAAAAGAACTAGGTTATTAGCATTTAGTATAGCGTAAGTGCTTAATTCTAAGCTACTTACAACGCTAGATGCTTTTAAATTGCGTGAGGACAAATATACATTTTTATTCGTATCGCCCAACACAAATAGAGATTTTTTATTTTCTAACTCTAAAGCTTTCAAAACATTAATGAAATTTTTAGTGTTTGGAGTTTCAAAATTAAAGTCTTCAAGAACGATAATGTTTGACTCTTTTGCTTTCATTGAGAATGCAGATTTTCTTGCCAAACGCTTCAAGCTTTTATTCAATTTAAATGAATAACTTCTTGGTCTTGGTCCGAAAACTGTTCCTCCACCTTTAAACAATGGATTCTTTGCACTACCCGCACGAGCAGTACCAGTTCCTTTTTGTTTTTTAATCTTACGTGTACTTCCCGCTACTTCAGCTCTTTCTTTCGCTTTGTGCGTTCCTTGTCTTTGATTAGCTAAATATTGCTTAACATCAAGATATACTGCGTGATTATTTGGTTCAATTGCGAATACTGAATCAGAAAGTTCAACCTTTCTTCCAGTATCTTTTCCGTTGAAATCTAATACTTTTACTTCCATTACTTGTGAATGATTACATAAGAGTTGTTATGACCAGGAACACATCCTTTTATAACAAGTAGGTTCTTTTCAGTAACTACTTTTAATACTCTAAGGTTTTGAACGTTTACATTTTCTCCTCCCATTCTTCCAGCCATACGCATTCCTTTGAATACTCTAGATGGATAAGAAGAAGCTCCTACAGAACCTGGCGCTCTTAAACGGTTATGTTGACCATGAGTTGCTTGACCAACACCACCAAAACCGTGACGTTTTACAACCCCTTGAAAACCTTTACCTTTAGATACACCTTGTACATCTACAAATTCTCCTTCTACAAACATAGAAACATCTATAAGATCTCCTAGTTTTTGTTCTGTTGCAAAATTCTGAAATTCAACGACTTTTTTCTTAGCTACAGTTCCCGCTTTCTTAAAGTGACCTACAGCCGCTTTTGTGGAATGTTTCTCGTTTTTGTCATCGAAACCCAGTTGCAACGCTTCGTACCCGTCAACACCAATGGTTCTGACTTGGGTAACAACACATGGACCAGCTTCAATTACTGTACAAGGAATGTTCTTCCCGTTTTCATCGAAAATACTAGTCATGCCGATTTTTCTACCAATTAACCCAGACATAAATATTAATTATTAATTATTAAATATAAAAATAGAACACATCATTTAAGTGGAGCTTATTTTTAAAGTGGTGCAAAAGTATAACTTATTTACACACAATCCAAAAAAAACTTCCACTTAAACAAAGTGCCCTTTTTACTCTTAAGTAAATCCTTAAACTTTGATCTCTACTTCAACTCCACTAGGCAATTCTAATTTCATTAAAGCATCAATAGTTTTAGATGAAGATGAATAAATATCAATCAATCTCTTGTATGACATTACTTCAAATTGCTCTCTCGCTTTTTTGTTAACGTGCGGAGAACGTAGTACTGTAAAAAGTTTTTTGTGAGTAGGCAATGGAATTGGCCCTGTTACTACTGCACCGGTACTCTTAACCGTTTTTACAATCTTTTCAGCAGACTTATCTACTAGCATGTGATCGTAAGATTTTAGTTTTATTCTGATTTTTTGACTCATTTTCTTTAAGATTAAGCGTTTCCTTTTGCTTTTTTGATTACTGCTTCCGAAATATTAGAAGGAGTTTCCGCGTAATGTGAAAATTCCATAGTAGATGTTGCTCTACCAGATGACAATGTTCTTAATGTTGTTACATAACCAAACATTTCTGATAATGGCACATCTGCCTTAATAGTCTTCGCGCCATTTCTATCTCCCATGTCATTAACCTGACCTCTACGACGGTTGATATCACCTACAATATCCCCCATGTTTTCTTCTGGTGTAATAACTTCCATTTTCATGATAGGCTCAAGAATTACAGCTCCAGCAGCCTTAGCTACTTCTCTATAACCCATTCTAGCTGCAAGTTCAAAAGAAAGTGCATCAGAATCCACCGGGTGAAAAGATCCATCTAAAAGAGTTACTTTCAAACTATCAACTTGATATCCTGCTAATGGACCAGTTTTCATAGCTTCTCTAAATCCTTTCTCAACAGAAGGTATGTATTCTTTAGGAACGTTACCACCTTTTACAGCATTAATAAACTGCAAACCAACTGGAGCTTTACCGTCAACTTCATCAGCTGGCTCTAATTTAAATACGATATCACCGAATTTACCACGACCTCCAGATTGTTTCTTGTATGTTTCTCTATGTTGAGCTTCTCTTGTAAAAGCTTCTTTGTATTCAACTTGAGGCTCACCTTGGTTCACTTCAACTTTAAATTCACGTTTCATTCTATCAACCAAGATATCTAAGTGAAGCTCACCCATACCAGAGATAATAGTTTGCCCCGAAGCCTCATCAGTTCTAACAGTAAACGTAGGATCTTCTTCAGCTAATTTAGCCAAAGCCATACCCATTTTATCTACGTCAGCTTTAGTTTTAGGCTCAATTGCAATACCAATTACCGGTGCAGGGAATTTCATTGACTCAAGAATAATTGGGTGTTTTTCATCACACAATGTATCTCCAGTTTTGATATCTTTAAATCCTACTGCTGCTCCAATATCACCTGCTTCGATAAAATCGATTGGGTTTTGCTTGTTAGCATGCATTTGGTATATACGAGAGATTCTTTCTTTGTTTCCTGAACGAGTGTTCAAAACATAAGAACCTGCATCTAAACGTCCTGAATACGCACGGAAGAAAGCTAAACGACCTACGAATGGGTCAGTAGCAATCTTAAACGCTAAAGCAGCAAAAGGCTCTTTAACATCTGGCTTACGCAAAATTTTAGTTTGATCTTCTTCTAACAATTCAACATCATCAGGGTGAATTCCTTCGATACCTTCTTTATCCATTGGAGACGGCAAGTACTTACATACTGCATCTAACATGAATTGCACTCCTTTGTTTTTGAAAGAAGAACCAGCAACCATAGGAATGATAGCCATATCCATAGTAGCAGCTCTTAAAGCTATGTTGATTTCTTCCTCAGTAATTGAGTCTTCATCTTCCATAAACTTCTCTAATAAATTCTCATCGTAGTCAGCAACTGCTTCAATAAGAATAGATCTATACTCTTTAACGTCAGCAATCATATCCTCAGGAATAGGCACAATCTCGTAAGTTGCCCCCATACCTGCGTCATCCCAAACAATAGCTTGGTTTCTCACTAAATCCACAACACCTTTGAAATCATTTTCCTCACCAATTGGTAAAGTGATCGCAACAGCATTCGATTTTAGCATATCTCTAACTTGCTGACACACGTTCAAAAAGTTAGCACCTTGTCTGTCCATTTTATTAACAAACCCAATACGTGGTACCCTATATTGATCTGCAAGTCTCCAGTTAGTTTCTGATTGAGGCTCAACACCATCAACAGCACTAAACAAGAAAACCAACCCATCAAGTACACGTAAAGAACGATTTACTTCAACAGTAAAATCAACGTGTCCTGGAGTATCAATAATATTAAAGTGGTAAGGTAATGTTTCCGGCAAAATCTTCCCCTGTGTAGTTGGAAAATTCCACTCACAAGTAGTAGCTGCAGAAGTAATTGTAATACCTCTTTCCGCTTCTTGTTCCATCCAGTCCATTGTTGAAGCACCATTGTGCACCTCACCAATTTTGTGTGTTTTACCCGTGTAAAAAAGGATACGCTCTGTTGTTGTTGTTTTACCAGCATCAATATGAGCAGCAATTCCTATATTTCTTGTATATCTTAAATCTCTAGCCATTTTTCTATGAATTAAAATCTAAAGTGAGAGAAAGCTTTGTTAGCTTCTGCCATTTTGTGAGTATCCATTCTTTTCTTAACAGCCGCTCCTTCTTCTTTAGCCGCAGCTAAACATTCTGAAGCTAACCTTTGAGCCATAGATTTTTCATTTCTTCTTCTTGAATAAAGTATTAACCACTTCATTGCCATAGAAATTTTTCTATCTGGTCTAATTTGCATCGGAATTTGGAATGTAGCCCCACCAACTCTACGACTACGCACTTCTACGTGAGGCATAACGTTAGTTAAAGCATCCTTCCAAATTTCTAATGAAGGTTTTTCCGCATCTTGTTTTTTAGACTCAATGATGTCAATTGCATCATAAAATACTTTAAACGCTGTCGATTTTTTTCCATCCCACATTAAGTTGTTCACAAAACGTGTTACCAGTTGGTCATTAAACCTTGGATCTGGTAAAAGTGGTCTTTTCTTTGCCGCTCTTTTTCTCATGTCTTTTTTTTAATAAAATTTCACACCCATATAGTCACGACATATCGCGACCTTACAAGAATTACGTTTTAAATTACTTTTTTGCTTCTTTTGGGCGTTTTGCTCCGTACTTAGATCTTCTTTGCGTTCTTCCTGCTACTCCTGACGTATCAAGTGCACCACGAACGATGTGATATCTAACTCCTGGTAAATCTTTTACCCTTCCACCCCTAACTAATACTATCGAGTGCTCTTGTAGATTGTGTCCTTCACCAGGGATGTAGGCATTTACTTCATTACCATTTGTCAAACGTACACGCGCTACTTTACGCATTGCAGAGTTTGGTTTTTTTGGTGTTGTAGTGTAAACACGCGTACAAACCCCTCTTCTTTGAGGACAAGAATCTAAAGCAACCGATTTACTCTTCTTAGTCATCTGAGTTCTTCCTGTTCTTACTAATTGTTGAATTGTTGGCATAATTAATACTAAAAATTTATTATGTATATTTAATTCCCGCTTTTTACGGGGTTGCAAATGTATAACTTTTTTTTTTCTCTACAAACGTTAATTCATTAATTTTTATTTGAAGTAAACAATTGTTATTTAATGGTATATAGAATCCACCAATCTATTAACTAACAAGAACAATTTCTCAATTCCACAACGATTTTCTGACAATCAGAAAGCAACTTGACTTTTACTACAAACTTTCGATATTTGCATTACTTTTATAAAAACTTATACTCAACTTGAAATACCTCCTACTTTATATTTCTCTACTCGCATACACAGCAACTTGCTTTGCGCAAAATTTCGAACTGCAACTAACAGGCAATTCCAAACAGGAAACCCAAATAATAGACTCTCTAAACTACATTTCGAAACACAAAGATGCACTCTCAATAAAATCTGAGATTGAATCCACCTCTCAAAAACTATCAAAATTGGGATATATCGAAAATAAAGTCATCAAACAGCTTAAAAAAAATGATTCTACCTGTACAGCACAAATTAGCTTAGGTATGAAAATAAAATACATTCACATATATATAGGTAAAAATAAAGCGATTACTAAAACACTATTTAACAACACGACACAGGACAGCATTTTTATACCATACATCGAAATAGAAAAATTCCTAAACCAAAGTACCGTTGCTCTAGAAAGAAAAGGATTTCCTCTAGCAAAAATGAAGCTAACAAATATCCAACGTAAAGAAAACATACTGTTTGCCAATCTACAATTAGAAACAGAAAACCACAGACAACTAAACACCATTGTAATAAAGCAAACAGACAACTCGAAGAACAACAGTTTCCCCAGTAATTATTTAACCCAAATAAACAGAAAATACAAAAACAAAACATTCAACCAAGAACTCCTAACAAAGATTCATGACGAATTTCGAAAAATTAGTTTCGTAAGCCAACCCAAACATCCCGAAATATTATTTACAAAAGACAGTACCAAAGTGTACGTTTATCTCGAAAAAAGAAAATCAAACGCTTTTGACGGCTTCGTTGGATTCAGCAATAATGAAAATAAAAAAATCGTCCTCAACGGATACCTTGATCTTACTCTAGAAAATACCTTACAAGTAGGAGAGCAATTTTCACTTTATTGGAAAAGCGACGGCAACCAACAGAAAACATTCAACACTTCCTTAGAACTTCCCTATTTATTCAAAACTCCGATTGGACTCAAAGCACAGTTAAACATTTTCAAGCAAGACAGCACATATCAAAACACAAAAACTCAGATCGACCTGAGTTATTTCATCAATTACAACACCCGTTTCTATTTGGGATATCAATCAACAGCATCGAGCGACATTCAAAACACAAACAGCACTTCACTAACCGATTACAATAACACCTTTATAACTTCAAAACTACATTTTTCACAATTTGATTATTCCAAGACGCTTTTTCTAAAAAAATCCTCCCTTGATATAACTGCTGGATCCGGAAAAAGAGAAACAAACAATCAATCAGAAAAAAATACAAAATACAAGCAGTTTTTTATTGAACTGCAGGCAACGCACACCTTTTATTTAAACACAAAGAACAATATTAACATAAAAAGTCATAATTATTTCCTTTACAGTTCTAACTATCTTGACAACGAATTATACCGTTTTGGAGGCATTAACTCTATCAGAGGGTTTACCGAAAATAGTTTGCAAGCAAATCTCATGACTACTATCATTACTGAATACCGCTACATCATCTCACCGAGCGCATACTTCAATACAATCCTTGATTACTGCAGCTTCCGAAGCCCTAGCTCAATCAAAAACAAAACAGATCTACTAGCTTTCGGACTTGGATTTGGAATCCAAACTACAAACGGTTTACTCAAAATATCCCTCGCTAATGGTAGCGAAAAAAGCACAAAAATTGATTTTTATAACACAATTATCCATATTAGTTATAATGTTAAATTTTAGATGCGTGCATAAAAAAGCCTTATTTTAATTAGGAATCTTAACAAATTATTAAGAATTTTGTGAGACTAATTCAAAATAATTAAAAATGAAACTAAAGTTCAATGGAATCTTAGTACTACTTGTAGTACTGATGGCGCAACTAACTTTTGCGCAAGAGAGAGTTGTGACGGGGGTTGTTTCTGACGATGCAGGCATGCCAATACCAGGCGTGAATGTATTGGTTAAAGGAACCAATTCTGGCACACAAACTGATTTTGACGGGAAATATGCTATTAAAGCTACCCCAACTCAAATTCTAGTTTTTAACTACATTGGGATGAAAACCCAATCTGTAGTCGCTTCTAAATCTAACGTAAACATCTCAATGATGTCATCTACCGTAGAACTAGAAGGGGTAGTAGTAACTGCCTTAGGTATTAAAAGAGAGAAAAAAGCACTTGGATACGCAACGCAACAAGTAGGTGGTGAAGAAGTTTCAAATGTGAAAAGCTCGAATTTTGTAAACTCACTTTCAGGTAAGGTTGCAGGTTTAGAGATTAAAACTTCTGGAAATTTTGGTGGATCTACTAACGTTGTTATTAGAGGAAATAGCTCTATCGCTGGTAATAACCAAGCTTTATTTGTTGTTGATGGTGTGCCAATTGATAATGGAAACTCAAACACAGGAACGCAAAAAGCCGGTGGAGGTGGTTACGATTACGGTAATGCTGCATCTGACATTAATCCTGATGACATCGAATCTATCAATGTTCTAAAAGGAGCAGCTGCAACAGCACTTTACGGATCACGTGCATCTAACGGTGTTGTAATGATTGTAACTAAAAAAGGAAAAAGTCGAAAAGGACTTGGAGTTACAATAAATTCTAGTATAACTGTAGGGAATGCTGACAGCACAACTTTACCAAGATACCAGAACAAATATGGAGCTGGTTACGGTCCTTATTATGGTCCGAATGAAGATCAGTACTTCAACGAAGCTGATATCAACGGAGATGGAATTGACGATTTAACAACTCCATTTACAGAAGATGCTTCTTATGGTGCAGCATTTGATCCAAATTTAATGATTTACCAATGGAATTCACTTTACCCACAATTGACTGCAACTTACCAAAAAGCAACTCCATGGGTAGCAGGTAAGAACAATCCAAATTCAGTTTGGGGAACAAGTAGTACTGCAGTAAACTCTGTATCCTTAGATGGAGGTACTGAAACTAGTGCATTTAGATTAGGCTTTACTAATTTATTAGCTGAGGGTAACTTACCTAACAGTAACATTAGAAGAAATACAATAGCTTTTTCAGGATCTCAAGATCTTACTGATAAATTAACCGCTTCTGCTAACTTCAATTATGTAAAAACAGACGGTAAAGGTAGAAATGGAACAGGATATTCTTCTGGAAATGTAATGCAACAATTTAGACAATGGAATCAAATGAACGTTGACTACGGTGCACAAAAAGACGCATACTTTCTTACTGGTGATAATATCACTTGGAATCCTAATGGTCCAGACAATACAAAACCTATCTATTCTGACAATCCATATTGGACATTTTACGAAAATTATCAAACCGATACAAGGTCAAGATATTTTGGTAATGTTGCTTTAGACAACAAAATTAATGATTGGCTTAGTGTAATGGCAAGGTTCTCATTTGACACTTACGCTGCATTACAAGAAGAAAGAATTAACGTCGGTAGTGCTGATGTATCTAGCTATTCAAGATTTAACAACAACGTTTCTGAGTACAACTATGATTTGATGTTAAACTTCAACAAAGATATAACTGAAAAATTAAACTTAGAAGGAAACGTTGGTTTCAACTTAAGAAACAACGTAGCTAACAGCATCTTTGCAGCGACAAATGGAGGATTAAATTTAAGAGGCTTATACGCATTATCTAACAGTGTAAACCCTATTAACGCTCCTACAGAGTACGACGCAAGTAGCATGGTTGACGGTGAATATGTTAGAGCAAGTTTAGGATATGATGACTTCGCTTACTTAGAAGGATCATTTAGAACTGACCGTTCTTCTACATTACCAAAAGACAACAATAGATTTGATTATTTTTCAGTTTCTGGAAGTTTAATCTTCTCTCAATTTATTAACGCCCCTTGGTTGTCATTTGGTAAAGCAAGAGCGAATTACGCTGAAGTAGGTAGTGCAACTGATCCATACAGAGTTTTCAATACATTTGCTATTGGAACTCCATTTAATGGGAATGGTATTGCATCAAACCCAGGAACACAAGCAAACAGAGAGCTTCTACCTGAGAGACAAAATAGTTATGAATTTGGAGTAGAAATGTCGTTTCTAAACAGACGCGTTGGTTTTGATGTGTCGTACTATAACAATCAAAACATAAACCAAATTACAGCTATTCCATTATCTACATCTACTGGATATAGTTCAGCTATTCTAAACGCTGGAACAATTGAAAACAAAGGTGTGGAGGTACAATTTAATGCTACTCCATTTAAAACAACTGATTTCAGATGGGATTTAAACTTAAACTGGTCACAAAACAAAAGTTTAGTAGTTGAATTGTTAAACGGAATTGAAAACTTACAATTAGCAAGTTTACAAGGTGGTATCTCAATAAACGCAACTCCAGGACAACCTTACGGAACGATTAGAGGTAGTGATTTTATTTACGCTGCAAACGGACAACCTATTGTAAACCAAACAGGAAGTGCTAGTAGAATTGGTACATATCAAAGAACTGCTGCAAGTAACGAAGTAATTGGAGACATTAATGCAGACTGGAAAGCAGGTCTAAACAATAGTTTCACTTATAAAAACTTAAATTTAAGTTTCTTAATTGACATGCAAAAAGGTGGAGATGTATTCTCTCTAGATACTTGGTACGGTTACGCTACTGGTATGTATGATTTCTCTGCAGCAAACAATGAATTAGGAAACCCTGTTAGAGATGCAGTTGTAGGAACTCCTGGTAACTATGGCGCTAACTCTGGTGGTGTAATAGTAGATGGTGTTGCTCCTGATGGATCAAAAAATACAGTTAGAGCCAATGCTAATGTTTACACAACTCCTTGGGGTTACGCACGAGCTCCTAACAAACTACATGTTTATGACGCTGGTTATATTAAGTTACGTGAAGCAAGTTTAACATACAATTTTGGTGAAAAAACATTAGCTCAATTGCCTTTCACTAGTGCTTCTTTTTCAATCATTGGAAGAAACTTATGGATTATTGACAAAAACACTCCATATGCAGATCCTGAAGCTGGTTTAAGTTCTGGAAATGTTCAAGGTTACCAATCTGGTGCTTACCCTTCTATTAGAGAAATTGGAGCGAGTCTTAAATTACAGTTTTAAAAAATAAAATTATGAAAAAAATCATATTAACAGCGCTATCTATTTTCACTCTAGTATCGTGTCAAACTAATGACGCATACGAAGATTTAAATAGAGACCCAAAGAATCCAACTCAAGTTGATGCATCTTTTTTATTTACAAGTGCAACGAAAAGCTTAGTTGATCAAATGACAAGCACCAATGTAAATACTAATATTTTTAGAATGTTAGGACAACACTGGACTGAGACTACATATGTTGACGAAGCCAATTACGACTTTAATACACGTAACATCACTAACGCGCATTGGTCAGAAATGTACAGAGACGTAATTCTAGATTTAGCTACTGCTAAAGAAAACACGGAGGCAACTCCCGTAACTGCTAGTTTTACTCAAGAAACTAAAGACACAAGAAAAGCTCAAATAGAGATTTTAAGTGTTTATGCTTGGGCTAATTTAGTTGAGACATTCGGAGACGTACCCTATTCTCAAGCGTTAGACCCAGGGAAATACGTTTTACCTGTATACGACGATGCGGCTACAGTTTATGCTGATCTATTTACACGTTTAAATGCTGCTATTCCAGCTATAACTAACGACGGTTTCGGTTCTGCAGATCCAATTTATGGCGGAACAGCTAGTGCTTGGAAAAAATTTGGTAACTCATTAAAATTAAGAATGGGTATTCGCGTGATCGATGTTGCTGCAATGTCTACAACAGCACGAGCTGCAATTACAACAGCAATTAGTGGTGGTGTATTTACTTCAAATGCAGATAATGCTTCAATGGCGTACTCAAACGCATCTCCTAATACGAACCCTGTATGGGTAGATTTAGTGCAATCAGGAAGATCTGATTTCGTTGCTGCTAATACATTAGTAGATTTCATGAACAATCTTGCTGACCCTAGAAGAGAGGTTTTCTTTAAACAAAATTTAGGAGCAGGAGTATACAAAGGTGGAACCTATGGCGCAGTAAGTAGTTTTACTACGAACACTCAACTAGGAGATAAAGTATATGACCCTACAAATCCAGCATCTTTGATTGACTATGCAGAAGTAAGTTTTTACCTAGCAGATGCTGCTGAACGTTCTATTTCAGGAACTCCAGCATTAGCAGCTGGATTTTACAACAATGGTGTTACAGCTTCATTCGACGATTGGGGAGCTACTGGAGTTATCGCTTACTTAGCTAATCCTAACGTAAACTATCTTACAGCACCTGGATCATGGAAAGTAAAAATTGGTAATCAACTTTGGTTAGCTATGCACAATAGAGGTTACGAGGCTTGGACAGCTTGGAGAACTTATGACATGCCAGGTTTTAACCTACCGGCTGTATCTGGACTTCCAGTTCCTACAAGATATACGTATCCTATTAGTGAGCAAAACTTGAACAAAACCAACTATACTGCAGCTTCTACTGCAATAGGTGGTGACAAGCAAACAACTAAAGTTTTCTGGGATAAATTCTAAAAATCCAATAAATATTATTAAAACCACCACCTTTAAAAGTGGTGGTTTTTTTTATATCTTTGCACCATGGAAAAAGAACATCAAATATTTGGGATTAGAGCTATAATCGAAGCGATTCAAGCCGGTACAACAGTAGATAAAGTCTATATTCAAAAAGAAGCGAGCAGCGAACTGATGAAAGACTTAATGAAAGTGATGAAGCGCGCCAATGTAAACTTCTCTTACGTTCCTGTAGAAAAACTAAACAGATTAACGCCTAACAATCACCAAGGTGCGGTAGCTAGCATATCCCCTATTTCCTTTTTTGACTTAGAAACCTTGATTGACACAGTAGTTGAAAACGGAAAAAAACCATTATTCCTTATACTAGATCAAATTTCTGACGCCCGTAACTTTGGAGCTATCATCAGAACTGCCGAATGTACTGGAGTAAACGGTATTATAGTTCAAAAAGCTGGCTCAGCGCCTGTAAATGGCGACACAGTAAAAACATCAGCAGGAGCAGTATTTAATATCCCTATTTGTAAAGTAGAACATATTAAGGATGCAATCTTTCTTTTGCAAGCAAGCGGAATTAAAACAATTGCCGCAACAGAAAAAACAGAACAAACCATTTATGATATTTCTCTAAATGAAGGAGTAGCCATCATTATGGGTTCTGAAGATCGCGGAGTAAACCCATCGGTTTTGAAGATCGTCGATGAAAAAGCTAAACTACCCATGTTTGGAACTATCGGTTCCCTAAATGTATCAGTTGCTTGTGGAGCTTTTTTATATGAAGCGTTGAGACAAAGAATATAATTCCCCCATAGCCCGCGAACCGGGAACTAGCCTTCAGTGGAATAAAATAGAAAACGAATCAAGACTCTGGCCTTGATTCGTTTTTTTCGTTTACTACGATATCATAATCGACAGTGAAATTTGAAGTGAAATAACTTGACAGTGGCTCAGCTTCCTCCTCTTCTATTTCTACAACTGGTAAATTCACAAAATTACCATTCGCATCAAACCGTTGCATGAACTTATCTTCCGCGGGATCAAATTCAGGCCGTTCCCATTCATATTTAATCGGTTTTTTAAATTCTGGAGTCTTATACATTATAGATAGCACCAACCCGCTAATCAATCCTGCTAAATGTCCTTCCCAAGAAATAGTATCATCTACTTCTGGAAAAATATACCAAAGCATTCCTCCATACAACATTATAACAGCGAGTGACAATGCTACCAAACGATAGTAGCGCGTCAATATTCCTTTAATAAAGATAAACGACACTAATACATAAATCAAACCGCTCGCTCCAATATGGTAATTAGATCTTCCTATAAACCAAGTCAAAATCCCCGACATTAAAATTCCAAATCCTATTACCGCATAAGACTGTTTTGCATAAAAGAATTGTAAAGCAGCTAACAGGACTAATAAAGGCAAGGAGTTATTATAGAGGTGCTTCAAATCAGAATGGATAAACGGACTAAATAACACGCCTTGCAATCCTGAAAATGTTCTTGGATAAATTCCATTTCGAACAAAATCAAAATCAAAACGAATTTCCAGCCAATAGATGAACCAAAGCATCAACACAAAGAAAAGTGGCCCTCCTAAAACAGAATTGGTAAATTTAAATTGATTATCCATCTAGTAATTTTTATTTTAAAAGCTAAATCAAATATTTATCCAAAAGCAATTTAATGCTATTTTGTCAGATAAACGAGAATCCAATCTAAAAATGAAGCATAAAACCAATTAGCGCCTAAGAAATGGAGAAAAAAGCGAACTTATCGCATGGTTTCCTTTCGAAACAAAAGATATAATACAGACCCGGAATAGCTAAAATAAAAATAGTAATTTTGTAAAATGGAAGCACCACTTGCAGAACGCATTCGACCTCAAAAACTAGAAGAATACATCAGTCAATCCCACCTTATAGGAGAAAACGGATCGTTGACTCAACAAATAGCCAAAGGAATTATTCCCTCCTTAATTTTATGGGGACCACCAGGAACAGGTAAAACTACCTTAGCACAAATTATTGCTCAGGAATCAAAACGTCCTTTTTACATATTAAGCGCCATCAATTCGGGTGTGAAAGACATTCGGGATGTTATCGAAAAAGCCAAACAAAGCGGCGGTCTCTTTACCACTAAGAATCCTATTTTGTTCATAGATGAAATTCATCGTTTTAGTAAATCACAACAGGATTCCTTGCTTGCTGCAGTCGAAAAAGGATGGATCACTTTAATAGGTGCCACAACAGAAAACCCAAGTTTTGAAGTTATTCCCGCCTTATTGTCCCGTTGCCAAGTTTACATATTAAACGCTTTTACAAAAGACGATTTAGAATCTTTATTACAACGCGCTTTGAAAACTGATACCTATATGGCATCTAAAAACATCGAGCTACGAGAAACAGAAGCGCTATTGCGACTTTCTGGGGGTGATGGACGAAAGCTATTGAATATATTTGAATTGGTCGTAAACGCATCCGCTGAAGACCAAATAATCATCACTAACGACCGTGTGTTTGAACTAGTACAGCAAAACACCGTTTTGTATGACAAAACTGGCGAACAGCATTATGACATTGTTTCTGCATTTATAAAATCGATTCGTGGAAGCGATCCTAATGGAGCCGTTTATTGGTTGGCTCGAATGATTGAAGGTGGAGAAGATGTCAAATTTATCGCCAGACGAATGCTCATTCTATCGAGTGAAGATATAGGAAATGCAAACCCTACAGCTTTTATAATGGCCAACAATACATTTCAAGCCGTGGCAACCATTGGTTATCCAGAAAGCCGAATCATACTAAGTCAATGTGCCATTTATCTAGCAACTTCTCCAAAAAGCAATGCTTCTTATCTTGCCATTGGAACTGCGCAGCAACTTGTAAAACAAACTGGAGATCTCCCCGTTCCTATTCATTTGCGAAATGCTCCAACTAAACTAATGAAGGAATTAGGTTATGGAGACGAATATAAATATTCACATGATTACGCCAACAATTTTGCCGATCAGGAGTTTCTACCTGATGCAGTAAAAAACACTCCTTTATATGTTCCCGGAACGAACTCCAGAGAAACAACAACCAGAGAATTCTTGAAAAACCGCTGGAAAGGTAAATACGGCTATTAAATAAAAAGGTTCTAAAAAGCATCATTTAACTGTACTTCTTAGAACCTTTTTATTTTATCATAAATTGCATTAAAACTTAACCGCTATTTTTTCTGAAATAAGATTTTCATTTTTATAGTATTGAAAAATCCAACCTTCTTCAGTCCCAAGTAAAACACCCTCGTTATCTCCTTTTATTGCGATGAAACAACTAGGATTGGCCGTTTTAAACAATTTCATCACCACTTTTGGAGTTGTATCGATCAATTGAAATCCATTAGCAACTGGCTGCGCATATAAGTATTTAACTGATGTATCTGTATTGCTTACGGCATTTGCTACAGCAGCTTTCTCAACTGCCACCGCTCTTACTTCAATTACTTCCTGCTTGACTGGCTTAGCGTCCACTTTAGCTTCAGCATTTGCACCACTGTATTTATAATTTAAGGCGTCTATAGAAGCAAAAGCCTGATTTAGACATTCATTATAAGCAGTTTCATAGTCTTTCTCCTTACTTTTCCCAGTAACCGATTGATAGATGATTTTCCCATTACAATCTTTTAAGGTTATGAAAAGCTTAGTAATCAAAAAACCGCTTTCTTTTTGCAAATCAAAATACAGTAAATCGCACCTTTCGCTAAAACCCTGTGGAGTCGTTTCATTGCTATAGAAAGCTTCAAAACCAGCTTTCTTCAAATTGAATTTGGACAAGGTAGTAAGACGGTATTGATTTTCCTCTTTTTGGAAATCAAATTTCACGGGAACAATTACTGCTTTGTAATCATTTACAGACTGTGCATAACTCTTTCCTGCAACAACTAATAGGAGTAATAAAATATATTTTTTCATAATTTAAAGGTAATTTTTAAGTTCTAATAAATGATTTATTTGTTTGATATTATTGCCCACTTGGGTCTTGTTTTCATTAAAATATATGGCATCTAATCCCATGTCTAACGCTCCTTGCACATCAGCATCTAGAGAATCACCTATCATAATACTGTTTTCTTTTTTGGCTTTGGCCAAATCTAAAGCATATTCAAAAATAATCGGATTGGGTTTCTTCACACCTGCCATTTCTGAATTAGTTATAGTTTGAAAATAGTCATGTAGCTTAGAATTTTCAATTTTTCTCTTTTGGACATCAGCAAAACCATTAGTGATAATGTGCAGCTTATAATTTTTATTTAAATAATCTAAAATCTCAAATGTCCCATCAAAAAGATGATTATTATCTGGTAACAAATGAATATACTCATTAGAAATACTATCAATCTGTTCATCTGAAACAGCGTAATTAATAGCATCAAATGAATCTTTCAACCTGTTGTATCGCAACTCCTCATGAGAAATCTTATCGTACTGATACAACTTCCAGCACGCCTGATTTATGGGTACGTATTTTTCGATGAATGTTTCAATTTCAATTTCGGGATGATTATTTTGAAAGATTCGTGCAAAGGTCATCTCTGAATTTTTATCAAAATCCCAAAGCGTATGATCTAAGTCAAAAAAAACATCTGTAATATTGGTAATCTTCATTATAATTCTCTTTTAAAATATTCCTTCGTCAACAAAACTAAAATAACCAAATTCGGTCACAATTAAATGATCCAATACTTTTACTTCTAAGCTGTCACCAGCCGTTTTTAACTTCTTCGTGATTTGCTTGTCGGCATCACTTGGCACTAAGGTTCCCGAAGGATGATTGTGACATAGAATCAAAGCAGTAGCACCTATTTCAAGCGCGTTTTTAAACACGATTCGTACATCTACTAAAGTTCCCGTTATACCACCTTTGCTCAATTGCAATTTGGATAGAATCTTATTCGAATTATTCAAATAAATAATCCAAAATTCTTCATGTGGCAATTCTCCAATGATGGGTTGCATAATTTCGAAAATCATTTTGCTAGACGTAATTTTGATTAATTCGACTGCATCTTCAGACCTTCTGCGCCTTCCTAATTCTAAAGCCGCAATAATAGAAATCGCTTTGGCTTCTCCTATGCCTTTAAAATTCATCAACTGAGCAATCGACAACTTACCTAAAGCATTTAGATTGTTCTCCACGCTTTTCAAGATCCTTCTACTCAAATCCACTGCCGATTCACTTCGACTACCTGAACCAATTAAAATAGCGATTAACTCGGCATCACTCAAAGCACTTTTACCTTTCAGCATTAGTTTTTCTCGAGGCTTATCGTCTTCGGACCAATTGGTAATAGGAAAAAAAGCATTTTCATCCATACTGTCGTCTTAAAATTAGTCCATCTTAAAAATATTTATTTCTCAATCATTCCTTTTACCTCATCAAAATTTAATCCACCATAATTTCCTGAACTCATCAACAGTAATGCCGAACTATCCAAATTTAAATTAAACAAATACTCTTTGAAGTCTTTTGGATTGGTGTAAATAACCAAGTCTTTTCTATTAAAAGCAGTTGCAATTTGGTCGTAGGTAACTTCTTCTAGTTGCTTAATTTTTACTGCGTCTGGCGAATAGAAAACTACAGCAACATCTGCATGTTCTAAGGCGCCTTCGTATTCTTTCAAAAACTCTGAATTTAAACTACTATAAGTATGCAATTCTAAACAGGCCACGAGTGTTCTATTTGGATATTGTTCTTTTACTGCCTTTGTGGTAGCAGCCACCTTACTTGGGGAATGCGCAAAATCTTTGTAAGCTACTGTAGTTTTACTTTCAGCAATTTTTTCTAATCGTTTAGAGGCTCCTTTAAAACTAGCAATCGCTTCATAAAAATCAGCTTCATCCACGCCCATGTTTTGGCAGATCCATTTGGCTCCAGCCAAATTATTTAGATTATGCGCTCCAAATACTTCGATAGGCATATCACCTTCTGGAGTTTCTAACAAGGTCGTTCCGTTTTCTACTTTATAATTTGGAGTTGTATAACCTAATTTACGAGTTGGATTTACAGCTGCTTCCGATACACGTTTCACTTCGGCATCGTCTTCATTATACACTAGAATTCCTCCACGGGTAATTTTTTCGACGAAAATCTCAAATTGTTCTACATAATTTTCATAGGTAGGAAAAACATTGATATGATCCCATGCAATTCCAGATATCAAAGCAATATTAGGTTGATATAAATGGAATTTTGGTCTTCTGTCAATTGGTGAGGACAAGTATTCATCCCCTTCTAAGACAATAAAATCATTTTCCTCAGTAAGATGAACCATAGTATCAAAACCTTCTAACTGCGCTCCCACCATATAATCCACCGCGATATCATTGTAGTGCATAACATGCAAAATCATTGAGGTGATTGTAGTTTTCCCATGAGACCCGCCTATAACGACACGTGTTTTATTTTTAGACTGCTCATATAAAAACTCAGGATACGAATATATTTTCAGTCCTAATTCTTGTGCTTTTAAAAGCTCTGGGTTATCTGCCTTAGCATGCATCCCTAAAATTACGGCCTCAATGTCGTTTGTAATTTTTTCTGGAAACCAACCTAATTCTGCAGGTAAAATTCCTTTTTTATCCAATCTTGATTTAGAGGGCTCAAAGATTGCATCGTCACTTCCAGTTACCTTGTATCCTTTATTATGTAATGCTAATGCTAGGTTGTGCATAGCGCTTCCCCCTATGGCGATGAAATGTGTTCTCATTTATATTTATTCAATTGTGCGTTTGTATGTTATATTAATCAACTTAATTATCAGTTAATCTCTTGACTTCTTTTCTTGTATTCCGCTAAGGTTATTCTCGCTCTTTCAGGATCATTCATCTTGTTTTTATATAAATCAGCAAGCTTTTTATAGCTTTTTGCAGAATCCCCTATTTCAATGGCTTTCTTATATTGCACCTCTGCTGCTTTATATCTTTTATAATATTCTTCGATGCGAGCTCTTGACATATAACCATCAACAGCTGACAATTTTAGCAATTCATTCGAATATCGTATCGCCTTACCTTCGCTTCCGCCCACAATCCTTGGCAACTGAATATTTAGCTCAATCAAAGCCCACCTAGCATCAACATGTTTTGGGTCTAGTTGAATTGCTTTTTCGAATGAAGTTCGAATATCATCTATCATACCAAGCGCTTTAAATTTATTTACCTCCAAAGCACGCATACCTGTCGCACCTCCATATTTATAAAAATAATCAGCCTCCGAAGGCTTTAAGTTTTTCAATTTTTCATAATAGCTTATCGCTTCTTCCCATGACTTACGACTCCCGGCAATGTCGCCTAAATACTCCAGCACCTCAAGGTTAGACGGATTAGTTTTTAGAAGCGCTTCAAAAACAGGTTGCGCCTGATCGTACTTTTCAGCTTTGAAGAGTTTTTCAGCTTTTTCGAAATTAGATTGCGACCAAATCATCATTGGTAAAAATAAAAAGAGGATTACAATGTGTTTCATTCTTCAAAAATAAGGAATTTCTAATTGTAATACCGATTGTACATTCAATATAGTCCAATTGTATTGCACTATTTTCATATTACATTGGCATTATACCAGAGAACTTTAGTATCAAAAAAAAAAATGTTTGGTATAAACTATTATCTCGTCCAAAAGCTTTTACAATAAAAAACCTCTTAACTTGATTTAAACACAAGATAAGAGGTTTTTCTGAAAATTAAAACAGTGTGTTATTTCACAATTGTCATTTCATCAACAATATGCTTAGCACCAGCATACTTATCAATTATCCAAAGTACGTAACGAATATCTACACTAATTGTTCTTTGCAATTTGGCATCAAAAATAACGTCTCCCGCCATTGCTTCAATGTTTCCATCAAATGCGATACCAACTAGTTCCCCTTTACCATTCAACACCGGAGAACCAGAGTTTCCACCTGTAATATCATTGTCAGTTAAAAAATTAACTGGCATATACCCATCTTTATCAGCATATTGTCCAAAATCCTTTGCCTCGTTCAATTCCAATACTCGAGCTGGCAAATCAAATTCTGGATCACCTGCTTTATACTTTTTAACCAAACCGGTCATAGTCGTATAATTATTTACTTTTGCATCATTGCGCTTGTCAGCAGGCAAAGCACGTACTTTTCCGTAAGTCAATCTCAAAGTTGAGTTAGCATCAGGATACTTAATTGAATTCATTTTAGATTCACGTAAACCTTCTACTAATGAACGGAATGCTTTCGCAAAATCATCATCTGCTTTTAATTGCGCATCCGATTTAGCTCTAATTTTAGTCATTAAATCATTCGACACTACATACAAAGGATCATTTGCGATATATTCTGGTTTTGGATCTTTCATGAATGCCAAAACACTTTCTTTAGTGGCAAAAATACTTTTGGCAACAGCGTCATTTACATAAGCAGTAAAATCACCCTTATTTTCTTCTTTTAATTTTGCAATACTTTCAGGAAGTCCGTAAGCAGCCGCTTTTGTAGCGTATAAATTTAATTGTGCTGTAAAAACATCTTTCTCTAATGGAGCGTGAAATTTCCCGTAAACACCATCAATATATTGAGTAACTCGAGGTAACATCTCTTGTCTCTTAGCTTCATTCTCTTTGTAATAAGCGATTAAGGTATTTCCTATATTAGCAGGAGCAGCTCCATAAGTAGCCGTTCTTATTAGTTGAGTTAAATAATTATCATGCGTTGTTTTTAAGTTATTTTGAGAATAGTAGTTGTTAATCGTAGCGATTACATTACCATATTTCGCTTTATTTGCTTTCTTGTTAGCCCAAGCATTGAATTTAGTTTCTTCTTTTGTCTTAGTAGCTGAAGTTCCCGCTTTTGTCAAAGCATCAATCATTCCTTGACGGTTTTTCCAGTAGTTAGCAGTTGAAGCGTACTTAGAAGCGTAATCTAAATTAACTTTTTCATTCGCATCCATATATACCTTCATTCTATCCATTCCGGTTTTTGCACCTTCAACCCAAGCAGGATAAGCAAACTTTACGTTTTGTTCAATTCCCCCCGCTGGCATCCAACGATTTGTGCGCCCTGGATAACCTAAAATCATAGCAAAATCATTTTCCTCCACGCCTTTTAAACTTACAGGCAAATGGTGTTTTGGTTGCAATGGTACATTATCTTTAGAATACTCGGCTGGGTTTCCATTTGCATCAGCATACACTCTAAACATAGAGAAATCTGCGGTATGTCTTGGCCATTCCCAGTTATCAGTATCACCACCAAATTTCCCTAAACTTTCAGGTGGTGTTCCCACTAGACGAACGTCTTTGTAGTCTTGGTAAACAAAATAGTAATATTCATTTCCTTCAAAGAAAGGACGAACAGAAACAGTATATTTTCCGCCTTCGTTATTCTCTTTTTCGATCAAAGCCATTTCTTGCTGAATCGCTTTGTTACGTTCAGTTTCTGTCATTTTATCATTTACTTTCGATAAAATTCTTTTAGAAACGTCATCCATGCGCACAAAAAAGCGAACGTATAACGATTTTGGTTTCATCTCTTCACTCTTGTCTTTTGCCCAAAAACCATTTTTTAAATAATTTTGTTCTTCAGACGAAAGCTCAGCGATCGCACCGTAACCACAATGATGATTTGTTAAAACAAGTCCTTCTCTTGAAACGATTTCGGCAGTACACCCACCGTTAAATTGAACAACTGCGTCTTTCAAACTGTGGTTATTAATACTATAGATTTCCTCAGCTGTAAGTTGCAATCCCATTTTCTCCATATCTCTATGGTTCAATCTTTCGATAAACATCAAAAACCACATTCCTTCGTCTGCTTTCACCGGAAAAGTCATCAGACACATGGTCAAGAATAAAATTATTTTTTTCATAATTTAAATATTTTTTTGTGCTGCGAATATAAATCATTTTCGCAATTTTAAGCATTATCTGTCTTAAAAAACAACAACTACACATCTGGTTTTAACTTAATTTTATGGATTTAATAATTGTTTAAATAAAAAACCGTTTCAATTGCTTGAAACGGTTTTTCTTATATCAGTAAAATGATTACTTAATCATTCAACATTTTCCATAATTTGTCTTTCAACTCTGTCAATCCTTGTTGAGCAACCGAAGAAATAAACATATAAGGAATCCCCTTGAAGGAAACATCTAATTCTGCTTTCAGTTCTGCTTTTAGATCATCGTCTAGCATATCACATTTAGAAATAACAACCATACGCTCCTTATCAAGCATTTCTGGGTTGTATTTTGTCAATTCGTTTACCAAAATATCATATTCTCCTTTAATATCTGGTGTATCAACAGGAACTAAGAATAATAGTGTTGAATTTCTTTCGATATGTCTCAAGAAATAATGACCTAGGCCTTTTCCTTCTGCTGCACCTTCTATAATTCCAGGAATATCTGCAATTACAAAAGATTGAAAATCCCTGTAAGCTACAATTCCAAGATTTGGCTTTAAAGTAGTAAACGGGTAGTCTGCAATTTTTGGCTTAGCCGATGTTAAGACAGACAATAGTGTTGATTTTCCAGCATTTGGAAAACCTACTAAGCCTACATCTGCCAAAACTTTAAGTTCTAAGATAACATCCATTTCCGTTCCTGGTAATCCAGGTTGAGAATATCTAGGAGTTTGATTTGTAGCACTTCTAAAGTGCCAGTTTCCTAAACCACCTTTACCACCTCTAGACAATACTTGTTTTTCACCATCTTCGGTAATTTCAAACAAGGTTTCACCAGTTTCTTTATCTTTTACAACAGTTCCTAAAGGAACTTCGATAAACTTGTCATCACCATCGGCGCCAGTACTTCTGTCCCCACTACCGTCACCACCGTTTCCAGCTTTGATATGACGAGCAAATTTAAGGTGAAACAAAGTCCAAAGTCCTTTGTTCCCTACAAGATATACATGACCTCCACGTCCTCCATCACCTCCATCAGGACCACCCTTTTCAATAAATTTTTCTCTATGCAAATGCGTAGATCCTTTTCCTCCTTTACCGGATGAAACAAATATTTTTACGTAATCTACAAAATTCCCCTCTGTCATTTTTTCTACTATTCAATTTTCAACTCTATCAATAAAACTCATTTCTTATTGATACAAAGCTATTATTATATACGTAATGCTTTCACCATTACTTTATCAATCTTCACGCCATCCATATCAATTACTTCCAACTCAAACTTTTGCCAAATCAACTTCTCTCCTTGTTTTGGAATATGCGAAAGTTCTGTCATTATTAATCCGCTCACCGTAGTAACTTCATAATCATTGATTAATTCGTCCAAATCAAAGTACGTTAGAAAATCATGTAGTGAATAATGTCCGTCTACCATCCATGTTCCATCTTCTCTTTTAACCAATTGGAATTCTTCTCTATAAAAATCAGACACATTTCCGACTAAGGCTTCCAGAATATCATTTAAGGTGATCACTCCTTGAAAAATACCGTATTCATCAGCGACCATGGTATAATGAACACCTGTTTTCTTGAAACGTTCTAAAGCCTTATAAGCAGTCGTTTGTTCCATCATGAACGGAGCTTCTGTCATTAAATTTGCCAAATTGAAATTTTCATCATCAATATGTGCAAAAATATTTTTCAAATTTACCACTCCCACAATATCGTCGTAATTCTGATTGTAAACTGGGTAAACAGAATGCAACTCAAGTCTCATTAACGCCTTCACCTCTTCTTTATTCGAATGTAACGGCAAATAAACCACAGATTTTCTATGGGTCATTAACGAATTTATTTTCCTGTCTCCAATGTAAAAAACGCGCTCTACAATGTCTTGTTCAATCTCTTGAACTTCTCCAGTTTCCGTTCCTTCTTTTATAATTGCCTTAATTTCTTCTTCGGTAATTTTTCCGTCAGATGAAGGTCTAATTTGAAGAATATCTAATAAAAACTCTGTAGAAGTTGTCAGTAACCAAATAAATGGAGCAGTTACCACAGAAATTATTTTCATAGGCATCGCAAAAGTTTTTGCGATCGCTTCAGGATGATTTAAACCAATTCTTTTGGGCAGTAACTCCCCTAAAACCAAGGAGAAAAAAGTCAATATTACGACAACAATACCTACTGCAATCGTCTCAGCATAAGGTTTTAAAATCTCGAATCCCACAACGAATGTTTCAACATCAGTCGTGATCTTATCCCCACTGTAAATACCAGTAAGAATACCTATCAAGGTAATTCCTATTTGAACTGTCGACAGGAATTTATTTGGCGAATTAGCCAAATTAAGTGCAATTTGAGCACTTTTATTCCCCTTCTTCGCCGAAGATTCTAATCTGCTTTTTCTAGCCGAAATTAATGCGATTTCAGACATGGAGAAAACTCCATTTAATAAAATCAGAAAAAGTATTATTAATATTTCCATTTACACTATTTAAAGCCAAAAGTCAATTGATACGATATCTAACTTCGACTTTTAAAAAAACCTAATTTCACTACAAATTATCGATAACTGCACTTAAACGTTCTGTAATTTCTTGAACACTTCCTATTCCGTTTACAGCGTGAAATTTCCCTTGATCGTTATAATACTGCATTAAAGGAGCCGTTTTTTGATTGTATTCCTCGTACCTGTTTCTAATTTTATCTTCATCTTGATCATCAATTCTACCACTGGTTTTTCCTCTTTCGAGTAAGCGTTTAATCAAAATTTCATCATCAGCTTCTAAGGCTACTGTAGCAGTCACTTTAGAACCAATCGACGACAAAAACTCATCTAAAGCAACCGCTTGTGAAATCGTTCTTGGATAGCCGTCAAATAAAACACCGTTAGTATCTGTATGTTTATTTACCTCATCAATAAGCATCTTAGTAGTCAATTCATCAGGTACTAAATCTCCAGCATCCATATAAACCCTCACTTGTTTACCTAGCTCTGTATCGTTTTTTAGATTAAAACGAAAAACATCACCTGTAGATATGTGTGTTAATTTATATTTTTCTTTCAAAAATTCCGCTTGAGTTCCTTTTCCTGCTCCTGGTTTTCCAAATAAAACAATGTTGATCATAATGTGTGTTGCCTAGTTATTCTTTTAGTTTATATACTTCTGGTAAGTTTCTTCCTAACCCGTCATAATCAAGACCAAAACCGACTATGAATTTATTTGGAATCCTGATTCCTACATAATCTATTTTAATGTCTTTTTGATATGCTTCTGGTTTAAAGAAGAGGGTAGCTATTTTAAAATGCTTTACGTTTTGCGCTTTGAATAATTGTTTCAATTCAACCAATGTATTTCCGGTATCAATGATATCTTCGAGAACAATAACGGAGCGCCCGGTTAAATCCTGATTCAATCCTATCAATTGCCTTACTTCATTTGTAGAAGAAGTTCCTTCATAGGAAGACATTTTTATAAAACTAACTTCACATGGCTTTTTATACGCTTTCATAAAGTCAGAAACGACCATAAAAGCACCATTTAAAACTCCCACAAACACAGGAATATCATCGGCAAAATCGGCTTCTATCTGTTCGGCCATTTTTGTTATCGCAAACTGTATTTCTTTGGCAGAAATAAACGGAACAAATTCTTTATCGTGAAGTTGAATCATGATTATTCTATTTAAAATAATTGGCAAATATAGGAATTTCTGAATTGAGAACTCCGTTTTAAACCCATAAGAATACCGTACATTTGAAAATAATATGTTTTTTTAGCCTTAGATGAATAACGACCTTTATAAAAATATCGCAAACAGCACTGCATATAGATCTAGTAGAGACGAAAACGCCCAGCATATTTTAACCAATTCCAACTTATTTCCTGATTTACTGCAAATTGCTTTAACAATCGAGGATAAAAACCATCACAAAGCCTGTTGGATCTTAGAATTAGTTCTAGAAAAACAACTCCATTTACTTACAAATCATCTTCCAGTCTTCTGTACTAGTCTTTCAACATTTACAAATGAAAGCGCCTTGCGCTCTATTTCGAAAATTTGTATGTTCTTAAACCAACACCTCAGCTTAACCAACATACAAGAACAACAAATTACCGAAAGCTGCTTTGATTGGCTCATTAACGAAAACGGGAAGGTAGCCACAAAAGCCTACGCCATTCGAGCTTTGTATGAATTGGGTAAAAAATACGATTGGATATACCCTGAATTGAAGCGTATTCTTAGCGATGATTACCATAAACATTCAGCAGCTTACAAAGCCGTTGCAAGAGAAATATTGAAGAAAATAAAATAGCATTTTCCTATTCAATCATTATAAAGTATCTTTGTCCTGAACAAACTTTCAATACAATGAATTATTTTTCTTCCGATTTTAAACTAGGAATATTAGGTGGCGGACAACTGGGTAAAATGCTTTTGTTTGACACTAGAAAATTTGACATACAAACCTATGTTCTGGATCCAAGCGATGAAGCACCTTGCAAAATCGCCTGCGATCAGTTCTTCAAAGGAGATTTGATGGATTTTGACACCGTTTACAATTTTGGGAAAAAAGTCGATGTTTTGACTTTCGAAATTGAGCTTGTCAATTTGAGCGCCTTAGAAAAATTAGAAAACGAAGGTGTAAAAGTTTTCCCTTCGCCAAAAACACTAAAACTAATTCAGAACAAGGGAGTTCAGAAAGATTTTTATACAAAACATAATTTACCAACAGCAGCTTACAAGCGTTTTAACGACTTAAAAAGTTTAGTAGTTCAAATATTAGATTCTAAGTTAAGAATGCCTTTTGTATGGAAATGCACTGAATTTGGTTATGACGGAAATGGGGTAAAAGTTATTAGAGACATTTCAGATTTAGAGAATCTACCAAACGTTGAATGCATTGCAGAGGAAATGGTACCATTCAAAAATGAATTGGCAGTTATCGTTTGTCGTAATCCTACTGGCGAAATTAGAACGTATCCTGTAGTCGAAATGGAATTTCATCCAGAGGCTAACCAAGTAGAATATGTAATTTGTCCTGCAAGAATTGATAATCTAGTTGCCGAAAAAGCGAGAGCAATCGCCCTGGAAGTTTCTGAAAAATTCAATCACGTTGGATTATTAGCTGTCGAAATGTTCCAAACGGAAGATGATGAAATTTTAATAAACGAAGTAGCGCCAAGACCACATAATTCAGGACATTACTCCATTGAAAGTAGTTATACTTCTCAATTTGAAAACCACCTTAGAGCCATTCTAAATTTACCTTTGGGTAACACAGATAGTAAAGCAGCTGGAATTATGGTTAATTTAGTAGGTGCTGAAGGTCATTCAGGAAACGTTATTTACGAAAATATCGAAAAAATATTAGGCTGGAATGGTGTTACACCACATATTTACGGAAAAAAACAAACACGACCTTTCAGAAAAATGGGACATGTTACTATTGTAAACTCCGACATTAAAGAAGCACGAAGAATTGCCGAAGAGGTTAAAAACACAATAAGAGTAATCAGTTTGCAGTAAATAGTTTACAGTTACAATCCATAACTTTAAACCTTAAACTTTATACAAAAAAAAACAATGAGCAAAGTAGCTATAATAATGGGAAGCATCTCAGACATGCCTGTAATGCAAGAAGCCATAGAAGTATTGAAAGGCTTCGGAATAGAGATCGAAGTGGATATCGTTTCGGCACACAGAACTCCTGAAAAATTATTCGATTTCAGTCAAAACGCACATACTCGTGGAATTTCGGTCGTTATCGCTGGTGCTGGCGGAGCAGCTCATTTACCAGGAATGGTCGCTTCCATGTCTCCACTTCCAGTAATTGGAGTTCCTGTAAAGTCAAGTAATTCAATCGATGGCTGGGATAGTATTTTATCAATCTTACAAATGCCAGGCGGAGTTCCTGTAGCCACTGTTGCTTTAAACGGTGCTAAAAACGCAGGAATCTTGGCAGCTCAAATTATTGGTAGCCATGACAAAAACATATTAGACAAAGTAATCCAATATAAATTAGGTCTGAAAGAATCTGTAATTATTGCTTCTGAAAGTCTTCTTAAAAATAATTAATAAACTAAAAAAAGCTTCTCATCACGAGAAGCTTTTTTAATTTTAAAGACTTTATTTTTTATTCAGAAATTAGTCCTACGCTTCAATTTCTTCAAGAAGACTCTCAAATTCAGATGCAGTTACATCTTCATTATTAATCCAATTTTCAGAAGTAACCAAACTGAAATTTATATTATCGGCTGTATTTAACTCCCAAATAATTCCTTCTGCTTCTGGAAATGGAATATTCTGAGTCATTTGGTCTTCAAATAATCTCTTAATCAAATTTCGATCAGACAATCCATTATTCAATAATTTCAATATATCTTCAGCCCTTAGCTCTTTCACTTCGCCATTAGTTGGCGTCATTGAGAAATGAACCACTGATGCTTTGGTATTAGGAAATTTTCCGTTATAGGCTTTAAAAAGCAACTGATTTACATGAAACAATCTTCCCTGCATATGAATTTCAGGATATTCCTCACATACTTTATCAATTAACATATTGTGCGAAATTTGCTCAATTTGTCCTGCATTTAATTCTTCACCTAGCTTATAAGCAAGTACAATTTCGGCAGCTTCATTTGGCTCATAATCTGATATAGCCATTTCTAGTAATTCAGGCAAATTCTTTTTTTCTGCTGTAGCTGCATCTGGAAAATTAAATTTTTCCAATAATTGAATATAATCTTCGTCTGACCAATATCCTTCTACTTCATTTACAGTATCAATACGTTTTATTATAATTTGATAATTCATTTTTTTTTATTTTAAAATTGTTTACGATTAGCTCTTATATAAAACTCTAATCGGATTTTTTACAATTTAAGGCTTTTAAAAACTCCCACGAAATAAATAACATTTAAATAACAGAATCATTCACACTCCTATACAAATTGAATCAATTCTATAGGAGTTGCTAAATTTTTATAAATTACTACCTTTACACATCTAAAAAAATTTGATTTCTAACACTGAAAATAATTATATACTAATGAATGTTATAACTTCAAAGTTTGCCACAAAACACGATACCGCTCCTTTTTCGAAAATAAAAAACGAGGATTTCCTTCCTGCTTTCATCGAAGGAATAGCATTGGCAAAAGCCGAAATTGACGTGATTGTAAAAAATGAAGCTGCTCCCACTTTCGAAAATACCATTGAAGCTTTAGATTTTAGCGGTTACACACTAGATCGTATTTCGAGTATTTTCTTCAATTTAAATTCAGCAGAAACGAACGACGAAATTCAAAAAATCGCTCAGGAAGTTTCTCCTTTGTTATCTGAGTTTGGAAACGATGTGCGTTTGAATACCAAATTGTTTGCGAAAGTAAAAACGGTCTACGAGCAAAAAGCAGCTTTGAACCTCAACGCAGAGCAAACTACTTTATTAGATGAAAAATACAAGAGTTTTTCTCGAAATGGAGCAAATCTCGCAGAAGCCAAAAAGAGTATACTTCGCGAAATTGACAAAGAATTATCAAAAACCAGTTTACTCTTTGGCGAAAATGTATTAGCCGAAACTCAAGCTTTTCAATTGCATCTTACCGATGAAAAAGATTTATCTGGTTTACCGGAAGGTACAATCGAAGCCGCTCGTTCTTTGGCGAAAAGCCAAGAAAAAGAAGGTTGGATTTTTACTTTAGATCACCCAAGCTATGTTCCGTTTGTGACTTATGCTGACAATCGCGAACTGCGCAAGAAGATGGCAATTGCTTTTGGAGCCAAAGGTTTTCAGAACAATGAATTAGACAACCAGCAAAATGTTTTTAAAATAGCCAAACTGCGTTTTGAAAGAGCGCAACTTTTAGGATATGCAACTCATGCGCATTTTGTGCTGGAAGAAAGAATGGCTGAGAGTCCAGAAAAGGTTATGACATTCGCAAAAAATTTATTGGAAAAAGCAAAACCAGCTGCCCTAAAAGAATTTGCTGATTTAACGGCTTTCGCCAAAAAACTAGACGGCTTAGATCAACTAGAAAAATGGGATGGCGCCTATTACTCCGAAAAATTGAAACAGGAATTATTCAATTTAGACGACGAGAAATTAAAGCCTTATTTTCAACTTGAAAAAGTATTAGAAGGTGCATTTAACATCGCTGGTAAACTATACGGCTTGACTTTTACCGAAGTTTTTGATATTGATAAGTACCATGAAGAAGTGACTACTTATGAAGTAAAAGATCATAAAAATGAATTGGTTGCGATTTTTTACGCCGATTTTTTTCCTCGAAAAGGAAAACGCAATGGCGCTTGGATGACTTCGTACAAATCACAATTTGTAAAAAACGGAATCAACGAAAGACCGCATATCTCTAACGTATGTAATTTCACTAAACCTACAGAGACAAAACCTTCCTTATTAACTTTTAATGAGGTGCTCACTTTGTTCCATGAATTCGGACATGGATTACATGGTATGTTAGCAGATACTACTTATCCAAGTTTGTCTGGAACTTCGGTATATTGGGATTTTGTAGAATTACCAAGCCAGATTATGGAAAACTGGTGTTACGAACCTGAAGCATTGGCTATGTTTGCCACACATTACCAAACAGGAGAAATCATACCTATTGAATTTGTCCAAAAAATTAAAGAAAGCTCTAATTTTCAAGAAGGAATGGCAACCATGCGTCAGTTGAGTTTTGGGATGTTAGACATGGGATGGCATGGACAGGATCCTTCTAACATAAAGGACATAAAAACATTTGAAACAGAGCAATTTGCCGAAACGCAATTGTATCCTGATGTGAAAGAAAATGCTATGAGTACCGCTTTCTCTCATATTTTTCAAGGCGGATATTCCGCTGGCTATTACAGCTACAAATGGGCCGAAGTATTAGATGCAGATGCTTTCGAGTTTTTCCAAGAAAAAGGAATTTTCAATAAAGAAGTCGCTGATAAATTTAAAGACAATATCCTTTCTAAAGGCGGAACAGAACATCCTATGATTTTATACAAACGTTTTAGAGGACACGAACCAAGTCCAGATGCTTTATTAAAAAGAGCAGGATTATTATAGATAACTGAAAAACCGAAGTAACAATGCTTCGGTTTTTTTTTATGAAAAGAATAGTTCACTAATCATTCTATTCACCAATTTTATAGTGTTTTCGGTGAACGTATTCACCAAAATTGACTTTTTTAATAGAAAACCACCATCAACCACCAGAAAACAGGAATGCTTTCAACCCAAAAAGAAGTATAATACCTGGACCTTTTTTCATTGGCAAAAATTAAAAAAAGAGAAAGAACTACAACTAAAACCAAGTTTACTATCAATTGTTTTTCGATAAAATTAGTTTTAAAGAACTCTAAAAGATAAAACGGAATCAATAATAACAAACCAACTATTTTGGTTTTTTTTACTCCTATTTGTTGCGGTACGGTTTGTAAATGCGGATCATCATTAGCCAAATCAATAATTTCGAAAATTAAAATCAATACAAAAACTAAAATAAACCGTTGAACGAATTTGAGATAAAAATCAAGCCCTAATGAAATGCCTGCATTAACTAACGGCAATACCAATGTCACTCCCACCCAACACAAAGCAACAATATAAATTTTTACACCAGCCCAATTTCTAGCATTCTTTCTATTTGGGAAAAACGGCAACGTATAAAGTAATGTTAATGCTAAAACACCAACGGAAACTAGTTGTGTAATTGACTGCAATTGGAAAAAATAATAACCCACGCCCACTAATGAAAAAAGACTCAATGCCGAAATAATTTTCAATTCGTTTCGCATTTTATTTTTTTGAAATCTGGCTAACGTATCATACTTCACAAAATTATAACCTACTATTGTTCCAAAAAAAGCAAAACTGGCGATAGCTTGATCATCAGAAATGTCGAACATAAAATGCGTCATTCGAACCAGCGCATAAACGGACAAAGCCACATGAATGCTACTTCTAATGTAAAAATCGAATACTTTTTTAAAACTAACCATTAAACAAAATTAATCAATTGTGAGTAATTACATCCTCTTGCTGAAAATTTGATAAAAAATCAATCGAAAAACACGAAATAGATTGTTTATAATACTTATTTTTGCACCACTAAAAAAACACAACATTACTAAACATACATGAAAACAGACTCATTTGCTTTAAGACACTTAGGACCAAGAGATAATGATTTACCGAAAATGCTTGAAACTATAGGTGTTGAAACTTTAGATCAACTAATAGACGAAACAATTCCAACTGATATTCGTTTGAAAAAACCGTTGGAATTAGAGCATATAATGACAGAATACGAATATGCAAATCACATTCGAATATTAGGTCGTACTAACAAAGTTTTTAAATCTTACATAGGATTGGGTTATCACCCAACAATTGTTCCACCAGCGATTCAAAGAAATATTTTTGAAAACCCAGGATGGTACACTGCTTACACACCATACCAAGCAGAAATTGCTCAAGGTCGTTTAGAAGCAATATTGAATTTCCAAACAACAGTTATCGAGTTAACTGGAATGGAAATTGCCAATGCCTCACTATTAGACGAAAGTACTGCTGCTGCTGAAGCAATGGCTTTATTATTTGATGTTCGAACTAGAGATCAAAAGAAAAACACTGTGAATAAATTCTTCGTTTCTGAAGAAATATTACCACAAACATTATCTGTTCTACAAACGCGCTCTACTCCAGTGGGTATCGAATTAGTTGTAGGAAACCACCAAGAATTTGATTTTTCGAATGAATATTTCGGAGCAATACTTCAATATCCTGGAAAATACGGTCAGGTTTACGATTATGCTGACTTTATAAAACAAGCTGCTGAGAACGATATAAAAGTAGCTGTAGCCGCTGACATTTTATCATTAGTAAAATTAACGCCTCCAGGAGAAATGGGAGCTGCAGTAGTTGTGGGAACTACACAACGTTTTGGAATCCCAATGGGGTATGGTGGTCCACACGCTGCTTATTTTGCTACAAAAGAAGAATACAAACGTTCTATGCCAGGAAGAATCATTGGAGTCTCACAAGACGCTAATGGAAATCGTGCCCTGCGTATGGCGTTACAAACACGTGAGCAACATATTAAGCGTGAAAAAGCAACGTCTAACATTTGTACTGCTCAGGTTTTACTATCTGTAATGGCAGGAATGTATGCCGTTTATCACGGTCCAAAAGGATTGCGATACATTGCAAATAAAGTACACTCGATGGCAGCGACTTTAGCAGATGCCTTGAATAAATTAGGGGTTCAGCAAACAAACACCTCTTTCTTCGACACCATTGTAGTAAAAGCTGACGCTAAAAAAGTGAGAGCTATCGCAGAGAAAAACGAAATCAATTTCTTTTATATCGATGACGAAACTATTTCAATTTCGTTAAACGAAACTATTTTGTTTAAAGATGTGAACGAAGTAATTGCAGTTTTTGCTGAAGTAGTAGGAAAAGAAGCTTTTGAAGTAAGTGAATATACTTTGGAAAATAACTATCCAACGAATTTAAACAGAACAACTGAGTTTTTAACTCACGACGTATTTAACAACTATCATTCTGAAACTAGTTTGATGCGTTACATCAAGAAATTAGAGCGTAAAGATTTATCATTAAACCATTCGATGATTGCCTTAGGTTCTTGTACAATGAAATTAAATGCAGCAGCTGAAATGTTGCCTTTAAGCATGCCTTATTGGAATACTATCCACCCATTTGCTCCTTTAGACCAAGTGCAAGGATACACTACAATGCTTAAAAAATTAGAGCATCAGTTAAACGTAATTACTGGTTTTGCCGGAACAACATTACAACCAAACTCTGGTGCACAAGGAGAATATGCTGGTTTAATGACTATTCGCGCTTATCACCAATCAAGAGGTGACGACCAAAGAACGGTATGTTTAATTCCTGCATCGGCACACGGAACAAATCCTGCTTCGGCGGCGATGGCTGGAATGAAAATTATCGTGACCAAAACAATGGAAAACGGTAATATCGATGTGGAAGATGTAAGAGAGAAAGCCCTTAAATACAAAGATGAATTGTCATGTTTAATGGTAACTTACCCATCTACACATGGTGTTTTTGAAAGCGCTATTAGAGAGATCACTCAAATAATTCACGATAACGGTGGATTAGTTTATATGGATGGCGCAAATATGAATGCTCAAGTAGGATTAACAAATCCTGCAACTATTGGTGCTGACGTATGTCACTTAAATCTACATAAAACATTCGCTATTCCTCATGGTGGTGGTGGACCAGGTGTAGGACCAATTTGTGTAAACGAAAAATTAGTTCCGTTTTTACCAAGTAATCCATTAGTTCAAGTAGGTGGTGAAAAAGCAATTACAGCTATTTCAGGTGCTCCTTATGGATCAGCTTTAGTATGTTTAATTTCTTACGGATATATTTGCATGCTAGGATCGGAAGGAATTACAAACGCAACCAAATATGCTATCCTAAATGCAAACTACATGAAAGCGCGTTTAGAAACTCATTATCCAATTTTATATTCTGGAGAAAAAGGAAGAGCAGCTCACGAAATGATCTTAGACTGTAGAGGTTTTAAAGAAAAAGGAATTGAAGTATCTGATATTGCAAAACGTTTGATGGATTATGGCTTCCATGCGCCCACTGTTTCTTTCCCAGTAGCAGGAACTTTAATGATTGAGCCTACAGAATCTGAAGATGTTGCTGAATTAGACCGTTTTTGTGACGCTATGATTTCGATTCGACAAGAAATTGAAGAATCAACAATTGACGAACCTAACAACGTATTAAAAAATGCACCTCATACTTTGGCGATGCTAACTGACGATTTCTGGGCATTACCCTACTCAAGAGAAAAAGCAGCGTATCCATTAGACTATGTTGCTGACAATAAATTCTGGCCAAGTGTTCGTCGTGTAGATGAAACCTATGGTGACAGAAATTTAATATGCAGCTGTGCTCCTATTGAAGCTTACATGTAATATTTACTATTACAATTATATAAAATGCCTCGAAAATATCGAGGCATTTTTTTTGATCCATTTCCAAGCCCTAACACTTTGTAAATAGGAATACATAAAAGAAATAGCTTTCTATTGACACAATAACACAATGAAAAAAACTATCGCTTTTTCGAATAATTATTAAAAAATCATCAGTAAATTAGCCAAATAATTATTATTCTATAATTATATGCACGCATAGTAAATAACATGGCTATAATTATTATTTTATCATTAAATTAGCCTAAATTTTTTGGAAAACAAACCGATGAAAATAAAAATAACTGGAATAGGAAGTTACATTCCTGAGAAAAAAGTAAGTAATACAGACTTTAGTAATCACGTTTTTTTGAATGAAGATGGTACAACCTTTGGCTATCCGAATGATGTGGTCATCAAAAAATTTAAAAGCATAACCGGAATTGAGCAAAGGCGCTACGCTGATGACAATTTAAACTCATCTGACTTAGCCTTTATGGCATCAAAAAAAGCGATCGAAAACGCTAATATTGATCCAGAGACTATCGATTATATTATTTTTGCGCATAATTTTGGAGATGTTAAATGTGGAACTACTCAATCTGACATGCTTCCTAGCTTAGCTACTCGTGTAAAAAATAAATTACAAATAAAGAACCCAAAATGTGTTGCCTATGATATCCTTTTTGGATGCCCTGGATGGATTGAAGGAGTGCTTCAAGCCAATGCTTATATCAAATCCGGAATGGCTAAACGCTGTTTAGTTATTGGCTCTGAAACTTTATCAAGAGTGGTGGACGATCACGATAGAGATTCAATGATCTACTCAGATGGAGCTGGCGCTTCTATTATTGAAGCTTCTGATGACGAAACAGGACTGCTTTCTTACGAAAGTGGTACTTATGCCATGGACGAAGCTAACTATTTGTTTTTTGGAAAATCATACAACCCAGACTTAGATCCTGATACACGCTACATAAAAATGCACGGTCGTAAAATATACGAATTTGCATTAACTACCGTTCCTGCGGCAATGAAAAGCTGTTTAGACAAAAGTGGGATTAACATAGATGATGTCAAAAAAATCCTTATTCATCAAGCGAATGAGAAAATGGATGAAGCGATTATACAACGTTTTTATAAATTACACGACAGACCCGTTCCTCAGGATATTATGCCAATGAGTATTCATGAATTAGGAAACAGCAGTGTCGCAACCGTACCTACTTTATTTGACTTATTAATAAGAGGAGAAATAAAAGATCAAGAAATTAACAAAGGTGATATTCTACTTTTTGCTTCTGTAGGAGCAGGAATGAATGTCAATGCCTTTATTTATAGATATTAGTAGCAAATTCCGCAACTATACAAAACAAAACCACGATCTAAAAATTAACTTTTTAAGTCGTGGTTTTTTCGTTTCCATCTACACTAAAAATCTGCAAAATAAGAACCATATGTTTGTATCTTTGCACTATTATCAACTAAAACGAACGAAATATTGCTTCGTTCCGCACAATGACTATGTACGAAAAAACGTTTCCCAATAAAAGATTCAAACACACTTTAGAATTTTTAAATAAACACATTGCCACTTCTGAAACTATTTTAGATTTAGGGGTCGAAAATCCCTTTTCTAAAATCATGAAAGAAGAAGGTTTTTCGGTTACTAATACAACTGGTGAAGATTTAGACCTCAATCAAAGTGTTTTTTCTACAACCCAAACTGATGTAGTTACTGCTTTTGAAATCTTCGAACACTTATTGAATCCCTACACTATTTTAAGCGAAATAAAATCGGATAAACTTTTTATTTCTATACCAATGCGCTTGTGGTTCTCTCCTGCTTATCGCAGTAAAACAGACATGTGGGACAGACATTATCATGAATTTGAAGATTGGCAACTAGACTGGTTACTGGAAAAAACAGGTTGGAAAATTATAGATCGCCAAAAATGGACAAATCCTGTGAAGAAATTTGGATTCCGCCCTTTATTGCGTTATTTTACCAATCGATATTATATCGTTTATGCTGAGAGATTTAAAGAGTAAAGAATTTATTTCAGCAAATTATGATATTGCACTTAACAATTTATAATTCATAATTACTATCATGAACTACTACATAGTTATTCCGGCACACAACGAGGAAGCATTTATTGCTTTAACCTTACAGTCCTTGATTTCGCAGACTCACTTACCTTCAAAAGTAGTGGTAGTCAACGATAATTCTACTGATAAAACTGCCGAAATTGTTCTGGCTTTCGCCAAAGACAATCCGTATATCTCATTAGTAGAAAAAAAATCAAGTGCCATTCATTTGCCCGGAAGCAAGGTCATTCAGGCTTTCCAAAAAGGATTTGAAACACTAGACGACAATTATGATATCATTGTAAAACTAGACGCTGATTTAATCCTACCCAAGAATTATTTTGAAACGATTGTTAAGCATTTCGAAGAAAATCCCACAACAGGAATGGCCGGTGGATTTGCTTATATCGAAAAAAACGGAGGTTGGATCTTAGAAAACTTAACCGATAAGGACCATATTCGTGGCGCTTTTAAAGCATATCGCAAAGCTTGTTTCAAACAAATGGGCGGCTTAAAAGCAGCAATGGGCTGGGATACCGTGGACGAGTTGTTGTCTAAATTCTACGGTTGGAAAGTAGTTACCGATGATTCTCTTATCGTAAAACACCTAAAACCAACGGGAGCTAATTACAATAAAACAGCACGATACAAACAAGGCGAAGCCTTTTACACCCTTGGCTACGGTTTTACTATTACAGCGATAGCTTCGGCTAAATTGTCTTTCATGAAAAAGAAACCACTTTTGTTTTTTGACTATATCCACGGTTTTCTAAAAGCTAAATCGGCCAAAACACCTTTATTAGTTACTGAATCACAAGCTAAATTTATAAGGGATTATCGCATTGAAAAAATGAAAGAGAAGATTTTTAAATAATGTGATTTTTTGTTTTTCTTAAAAAACTCCAAACTCTAAACCGTAAACTGGCTACTAATTATTAATTTAGCCCATATTTGAAAAATATATGATGCTCATTAGATACATATCGCAAATAGGAAGATACTTTCTAATGCTTAGAGAAGTCTTTATCAAACAAACCAAATGGTCTGTGATGAAAAATTTGATCTTTAAAGAAATTGACGACTTAATCATAAATTCCCTCGGAATTGTAGCTTTCATTTCTTTCTTCGTTGGTGGAGTTGTTGCTATTCAAACTGCACTTAACTTGACCAATCCATTAATCCCGAAATACCTTATTGGTTTCGCCACAAGACAATCAGTAATCTTAGAGTTTGCCCCTACTTTTATCTCGGTAATTATGGCGGGAAAAATGGGGTCTTTTATCACATCAAGCATTGGTACAATGCGTGTAACAGAGCAAATTGATGCTCTAGAAGTGATGGGTGTTAACTCAGTAAATTACTTAGTTTTTCCAAAAATCATTGCCTTATTATTGTATCCGTTTGTAATTGGTATCAGTATGTTTCTAGGGATTTTAGGAGGATGGATGGCTGGTGTTTACGGAGGATTTACTTCGAGCACTGAATTTATAACAGGTGCACAAATGGATTTTATTCCTTTTCATATTGCTTACGCATTTTTAAAGACTTTAATTTTCGCAATGCTACTAGCAACTATACCTTCTTTTCATGGCTACTACATGAAAGGTGGTGCTCTAGAAGTGGGTAAAGCTAGTACCGTTGCCTTTGTTTGGACATCGGTTTCTATAATACTATTCAATTATATATTAACGCAATTGTTACTGGGATCATGATAGAAATAAAAAACATAGAAAAATCATTTGGAGACGCGATGATTCTCAAAGGCATTTCAACTGTTTTTGAAACTGGAAAAACCAATCTTATCATTGGCCAAAGTGGTTCCGGTAAAACGGTCTTACTAAAAAGCCTTTTAGGAATCCACATTCCAGAGTCGGGGAAAATTTGCTTTGATGGCAGAGTTTATTCTGAACTCGAAGCGGATGAAAAAAGAGAGCTGCGAACAGAAATCGGAATGGTTTTTCAAGGCAGTGCTTTATTCGATTCTATGACCGTAGCCGAAAACGTGGCATTCCCATTAAAGATGTTCACCAGAGACAACAGAGCTAAAATTAAGGAGCGTGTTGACTTTGTATTAGAAAGAGTTGCGTTAACTGATGCGCATGACAAACTTCCTTCTGAGATTTCAGGAGGAATGCAAAAACGTGTCGCTATTGCCCGCGCCATTGTTAACAAACCAAAATACTTGTTTTGTGATGAGCCAAATTCTGGTTTAGATCCAAATACTGCTATATTGATTGATAACTTAATTAAAGAAATCACGGAAGAGTACGATATAACGACCGTAATTAACACCCACGATATGAACTCCGTAATGGAAATCGGGGAACGCATTTTATTTCTTAAAGACGGATTAAAAGCCTGGGAAGGAACTAAAGAAGAGATTTTTATAACTGACAATGAAGCCGTAGTAGATTTTGTTTATTCTTCTAATTTATTCAAGAAAGTAAGAGAAGCTTATTTGAAAGAGTAAATTAAGGAGCAAAACGTTCTTTAACTCATAACAACTCACCTCCCGCTATTCGTTACAATCTTTTATCGGGATTATTTTTCAATTCGGAACACTGTCAGGATAAAAGGATTTTCACTGCTATCGGGGCTACAAATAAAATTCCATTTCCATAATAAGACACAAAAAGCACAGCCTCTTGATGACTGTGCTTTTTGGTTTTTAATTCAGCAGCAGTTCTACCTCTGCATTTGGATTAAAAAGATACAATTTTCCAGAGCTCACTTCGAGACATTCAAAACGCTTGGTTCTAATAGCTATTTTTTTGAAAATTTTCCCGTTTTCAATTCTGAAAACACTGCCGTAAGGAATCTCAAAAACATAGTTCTTATCATTTTGAGCGTCGAACTGTTTTAACGCTAGCGATAAAGTCGCATCAGTATCACTGCTGGCCGTGGGGTTTTTAAAGTGACGAGCTAATAATGGCAACAATTGACTTGGGAATATTTCTGGACGAATAAATGGAATCATCAGCCGTTGAAAGGAATATTTCCATTCATTACCATGGGGTTTTATTTTTCGACCAAATTTCTCAAAAGCCACTAAATGCGAAATTTCATGAATCAGTGTAATCAAAAACTTATATTTATTGAGACTTGAATTAACCGTTATTTCGTGTTTTCCGTTGAGCCCTTTTCGATAATCACCATGACGGGTTTGCCTCTCATTTACAATCTTAAGATGGACTTGATTGACAACGATGAGTTCAAAAACTGGTTTTACCGCGTGTTCTGGAATATATCTTGCTAGGGTTTCGCTCAAAATGAAATGTAATATGAGTTAGGAATTATAACTATTTAAGGATTCGTAGAAGACACCTGCATTACTTTTCCGTTGTAATATTTACTCGCCGTTAACGTAAAATCGTAGATATAATCAGCCATTTCATTTGCTTTAACTGGTGCTTGATATCCTGGAAAAGCCTCTTCTAACATCTCTGTCTGAACTGCCCCCAAAGCCAATACATTAAACGAGATACCTCTTTCTTTATACTCTTCGGCTAACAACTCTGACAAAGTGATTACAGCTCCTTTACTCGAACTATAAGCTGCAAGTCCAGGGAATTTCAAGCTTCCTTGAATTCCTCCCATAGAGCTTATAGTAACTACATGACTTCCTTTTTGTAAAAACGGCAAACAGATGCGTGTTAGATTAGCAACTGCAAAAACATTCACTTTATAGACATTCTCAAAATCTTCTTGCGTAGTTTCTGCAAATGGCTTCGACAAGAAACTTCCTGCATTGTGCACAATCGCATCTACTGATTTCCAGGAAGCAGAAAGCACCTTCTCCACTTTCGCTAAATCTGATTCGCTTGACAAATCGACAGCGATGCAAGTTATATTTTCATGCTCAATAAGTATTCTTGGCGTTTTTCTCGAAATGGCCAGCACTTGATGTCCGGCATTAGCAAACTTCAATGCTAACTCATATCCTATTCCGCGACTTGTTCCTGTAATAATAATCTTTTTCATATAGCAAAAATAAACAAAACCTTTAAAACATCAGTTTGGATCCTCCAAAAAACAATTTAATTCATGCGAATTTCTTGGCTAGAAGAATTGGCCATTTTTGTCATCGCAGGCAACATTTCTTGAATAAATTGGGTCATATGTACTATGTCCATTTTTTCAAATTCATCTGAAACATGATGGTAATAGCCAAAATTCTCGAAGTCAAACGTACTAACAGACTGACAAGGAACCTTGAAAATATCATAAAATGGATAATTATCTGATCTGTAAAATAACTTGTATTCTTCGGCTTTTGGCAAAAAGCCAATACTATTCTTTCCAGTATATTCGTTTATTTTTGATGCCATATTCGATTTTTCAAAACCGGTCAGGTACGCCAGATAATCTCTTTTCATTGGCAGGCCTATCATCTCAATATTGAATTGTGCGTAGAGATTAAAGTTTTGCTGTTTTAGCTTTTTGGCCAAATGCTTAGAGCCTAGCAATCCTTTTTCTTCGGCTACAAAGAGAACAAAAAGAATACTTCTTTTATTTGATTTAGAAATGCTAAAGTACTTAGCCATTTCGGCAACTGCAGTAGTTCCTGAGGCATCATCATTAGCTCCATTATTTATGAAATCGCCATTAACGGCCTCTTTTGATAAACCAATGTGATCATAATGCGCACTAATTATTAAAAACTCATTCTTTAGAACAGGATCAGTTCCCTCAAGATAACCCACAACATTATAAGCCGACCCTTTAAAGTTAGACAATGTGTCTTTATAAGAATTAAAATAGGGCTTTACATTATTAGTCTTAAAAAATTCCTCTAAATAATCTGCGGCTTTTTCCATTCCTTTTGTCCCACTATCTCGTCCTTCTAATTCATCTGAAGCAAGATATTTCAAGGTTGCAGCAACTTCGTTTTCTTTGACTTTATATAGAATTTCAATGGGTTTATCAATTGTCGCGGTTACTGGTTTTGAAACCAAATCTGCATTGGATTTACATCCTAATAGAACAAAAGGAAGCAGCATCAGTATTTTCTTCATGTTTTAAGTTTATGGTTATTTAATGTGTTTTTTAAAGACTTAGCATCCTTGAAGGCAAGCCAAAACTATGAAAAATAACGGAATTATTATAGCGAATCGGTATTTTGAAAAACATTATCCTGAATAAACATGAAATTAAGAATTCAATTCCCGAAACAAAAAAATCCCGACTCAATATTTTGAGCCGGGATTTATATCTAATTGTAAACCTAATTGATTATGAAACTAAAGTTCTCGAAATTACGATTCTTTGTATCTCTGAAGTTCCCTCATATATTTGCGTGATTTTAGCATCACGCATCATACGTTCTACATGATATTCTGCAACGTACCCATTTCCACCGTGAATTTGAACCGCTTCAATTGTGGTATCCATCGCTGTTTGAGATGCAAACAATTTGGCCATAGCACCAGATTGAGAAATATCCATTCCTTGATCTTTTTCAGATGCCGCTTTCAAAACTAGCATTTTTGCTGCCATGATTTGAGTCGCCATATCCGCTAATTTAAATGCAATAGCTTGGTGTTTGAAAATTTCTTTTCCAAAAGCTTTACGCTCCTGCGAATATTTCAATGATAATTCATAAGATCCGGTTGCTATTCCTAAAGCCTGTGAAGCAATACCAATTCTACCGCCGTTTAATACTGCCATAGCAAATGCAAAACCGAAACCGTCAACTCCAATTCTATTTTCCTTTGGCACTTTTACGTCAGAAAACATTAAAGAATGCGTATCTGATCCACGAATTCCCATTTTCTTTTCTTTTATCCCAATATCAAAACCAGCCCAACCTTTTTCAACTATAAAAGCATTAATTCCTTTATGCCCTTTTTCAACATCCGTTTGTGCAATTACAATATAAGTAGATGCTGACGAACCATTAGTGATCCAGTTTTTTGTACCGTTTAATAAATAATGGTCTCCTTTATCGATCGCAGTCGTTTTTTGAGAAGTGGCATCAGATCCTGCTTCAGGTTCTGACAAACAGAATGCACCTATTACATCACCTTTTGCAAGCGGCACTAAATATTTTAGTTTTTGCTCTTCATTGCAATATTTTTCTATTCCTGCACAAACTAATGAATTGTTGACAGACATAATCACAGCAGCAGAAGCATCCACTTTAGCTATTTCAGTTATTGCTAACACATAAGAAACACTATCTAATCCAGAACCCCCATATTTAGGATCAACCATCATCCCCATAAACCCAAGTTCAGCCATTTTTTTGACTTGCTCTGCAGGGAATTTTGAAAATTCATCTCTTTCAATAACCCCTGGCAACAATTCACTTTGAGCAAAATCTCTAGCGGCTTGTTGAATCATTAATTGTTCTTCTGTTAGATTAAAATCCATAACTGTATTTCTTTTTATTAATTTTTTTAATTCTAGAAACAAAACAAAATGTATAAAGCATTGACTTTAAAACTAAAATTAGCTTTGTTTTTACACTACTTCTGAGTTTAGAATTGAATATTATTACACGTTGTTTAATTTACCCTGCTTTTTATTTAAAAAAAGTAGTCAAAGATACTTTTTTCTTGTGAAATTATCAATTTTGATTTGTAATTTTGGATTATGAAATTAGAAAACTATAACGTTATCGGTGTGATGTCAGGAACTTCATTAGACGGAGTTGATTTGGCACATATTCAATTTCGAATAAAAGGCAAGAAATGGGACTTTACTATCCTTGAAAGTGAGACTATTCCATACAATTTAACTTGGGTACAAACTTTAAAAACAGCAGTAGATTTTTCGCAAATTGAGCTTGAAAAATTAAATCAGGAATATACTTCGCTACTTGCTTCCATTATTTCTGATTTTATAACGCGCCATAAAATCGAAAATCTCGATGCCATTTGTTCACATGGACACACGATATTACACCAACCTCATAACGGATTTACACTCCAAATTGGCAATTTACCGGAGATGGCAGATTTAGTACAGCAAACCGTAGTCTGTGATTTTAGAGTACAAGATGTTCAGTTAGGAGGACAAGGTGCTCCTTTAGTCCCTATCGGTGATCGCATCCTATTTCCAGAGTATGATTATTGCATGAATCTAGGAGGTTTTTCGAATGTATCATTCGAAGAAAACGGCACTAGAATTGCCTTTGACATTTCGCCAGTCAACACCGTTTTGAATTTCTACGCAAATCAGTTGGGATTCGATTACGATGATAAAGGCCAAATTTCGGCAAGCGGTGAAATTAACGAAATATTATTCAATGAATTAAATAATTTGGATTTCTACCAACAAAAGTACCCGAAATCTCTTGGATTCGAATTTGTAAAAGAAACAGTCCTACCTATTATAGAAAGCTTCGAAATAGACATTACGGACAAAATGAGAACCTTTACGGAACATGTAGCGTTACAAATTGCCAAAGCTTTACCTAATAAAAATGGAAGACTTCTTATAACTGGTGGCGGTGCTTACAACGATTTTCTTATCGAGCGCATACAATTTCACTTAGCGTCTATCCAAATCATCATTCCGGGCAACAAAATTCTGGAATTTAAAGAAGCAGTTATATTTGCTCTACTGGGCGTGCTGAAATTACGCGGAGAAATTAACGTATTATCAAGTGTAACGGGAGCGGAAACAGATCATAGTAGCGGAAATATCTATAAACCAAAATAATACCTCAAATACACAATTCACATTATTCTATTTTTTACATTTGTCAAAATTAAACATATCGCAGTAAATGAAAGATTTATTAAAGAAATTCGAAAATAAAGAGCCTGAAATAATTTTTAACTGGAAAGATGCTGAAACTGAAGCAGAAGGCTGGACAGTTATCAACTCTCTTCGAGGTGGTGCTGCAGGTGGCGGAACAAGAATGAGAAAAGGCCTAGATAGCAATGAAGTTTTGTCATTGGCAAAAACAATGGAAGTAAAATTTACGGTTTCTGGACCAGCCATTGGTGGTGCAAAATCGGGTATTAATTTCGATCCAAATGATCCTAGAAAAAAAGGCGTTTTACAACGTTGGTACAAAGCGGTATCACCATTATTGAAAAGTTATTATGGAACGGGTGGCGATTTAAACGTTGATGAAATCCATGAAGTGATCCCTATGACAGAAGAATGTGGTGTTTGGCATCCACAAGAAGGAGTTTTTAATGGTCATTTCAAACCTACTGAAGCTGATAAAATCAACAGAATTGGTCAGTTGCGTCAAGGTGTCGTTAAAGTAATCGAAAACCCAAAATTCTCTCCAGATGTTTCTAGAAAATATACCATTGCAGATATGATTACCGGTTATGGTGTTGCAGAAGCGGTGCGTCATTATTACTCAACTTATGGAGGTGATGTAAAAGGTAAGAAAGCTATTGTACAAGGTTTTGGAAATGTAGGTTCAGCTGCTGCTTTCTATTTAGCCGAAATGGGTGCAAAAGTTATAGGAATAATCGACAGAGATGGAGGTTTAATCAATGAGAATGGTTTTACTTTCGAAGAAATAAAAACTTTATTCCTTAACAAAGACGGAAACAAATTAGTTGCTGAAAACATGATTCCTTTTGAAGAAATCAATGAAAAAATATGGACTATAGGTGCTGAAATTTTCACTCCTTGTGCCGCATCAAGATTAGTTGCTCAATCCCAGATTGATAGTTTGATTGCTAATGGACTTGAAGTAATTTCTTGTGGTGCCAATGTTCCTTTTGCTGACAAAGAAATATTCTTTGGCCCTATTATGGAAGATGTAGATCACAAAGTAAGTTTGATTCCAGATTTTATATCTAATTGCGGAATGGCTCGTGTGTTTGCTTATTTCATGGAGAAAAAAGTACAAATGACCGATGAGGCTATTTTTCTTGACACCTCAGAAACCATTAAAAACGCCATTGAAAAAGCGCACGCTTTAAACAGCGGTAAAACTAATATTAGTGCTACTGCTTTTGAAATTGCCTTAAAACAACTAGTGTAGATTTAATATAAATTCGCAAGCTTTCATTCTAACTAGTTTGAAATTGCATAATATAATCAGTTCGACAATCTCACCCAAAAAGTGAATTTGTCGAACTGATTTTTTTTACCCAGTATTAAATACTTCTTTTTAGTATCGAATTACTGTCTTCCGTTTTTAATATATTAATCGAAAAAAATAACAATTTTTATAATATATTAGCGTTTCCATAATAAAGAAAATTTCTATGAGTATATTGTTACAAGCAGATACCCTATCTGTTGCACAAGAAAGTTTAGCCGATGCGGTTCCAGTTGAAAAAACATTATCTATTATCGAATTACTAACAAGCGGAGGATTAGCGGGTCAGATCATAATGACGGCACTATTTCTAATGTTTTTTGTAGCGCTTTATCTTTACTTCGAACGTTTGATGGCGATCAATGAAGCATCAAAAATTGATGGTAATTTCATGGGACAAATTAGAGATAATATTAGAAATGGGCGCATAGATAACGCTAAAATGGCTTGCGCCCATTCAAAATCTCCTGTTGCACGATTAATTGAGAAAGGAATTTCAAGAATTGGCAAGCCTCTTGATGATATTAATACGGCAATTGAAAACGCCGGAAAACTTGAAATTTACAAACTTGAAAAAAATGTAAGTATGCTAGCTACCATTTCTGGAGCTGGACCTATGACCGGTTTCTTAGGAACAGTAGTCGGGATGATTCAAGCTTTTCATAAAATGGCAAGTTCTGGCGGACAAATAGAAGTTGGCGCACTTTCAGAAGGAATTTACACCGCAATGACAACAACCGTTGTTGGTCTGGTAGTTGGAATTATAGCTTACGTAGGTTACAATCATTTAGTTGTAAAAACTGACAAAATTGTTCACCAGATGGAAGCAAATGCAGTTGACTTTTTGGACTTATTAAACGACCCAGCATAATTATGAATTTAAGAGGAAGAAATAAAGTTAGTGCTGAATTCAATATGTCATCTATGACTGATATTGTTTTTCTATTGCTGATATTCTTTATGCTAACATCAACCATGGTTACCACCAACGCTTTAGACTTGGTGCTTCCAAAAGCAAAAGGAAAAACTGACAGTAATAAAAATATCGCGGTGAGTATCAATAAGAAACTAGAGTTTTTTATTGACAAAGAACCCGTTTCAGAAACCGAATTAGAGGCAAAATTATTATCACTTTTTACTGCAGATAAGGATAGAGCAATCATTTTAAGAGCTGAAGAAGGAGTCCCAATTGAAAAAGCAGTGAATGTTTTGGATATTGCAAACCGAAACCAAATCAAAGTTGTTTTAGCAGTAAGACCTAAATAACGGTAGCTAGCCTTCAATAAAAGATTTATTCTACATGAAATATTTAGAAACAAAAGAAGAACAAAAATCATTTGCAATCACATCAATTATTTTTGTGATTCTCTTAGTATTGTTCTTTTATTTAGGATTGACTTCACTGGACCCACCTCCTGAAAACGGGATTGCCATCAACTTTGGAACAACCGAATTTGGATCTGGAACCGTTCAACCCACAGAACCAATCCAATCTGCACCAAAAGCTACAGCGGCAAAACAAGCAGCATCGAGCGATGAAGATATTCTCTCACAAGATATTGAAGAAGCAGTTGTGATGAAGCAAACAAAAAAAATCCAACCTTCTAAGCAAATAGCAAAAGAAGAGGTCAAACCAAAACCGAAAGAAAATCCGACACCTTCAAAAAGCACATCTGATGCACTTTCAAGCATCTTAAACGGGCCAAAGTCTGACGGAAAAGCTAAAGGCGGAGAAGGAAATGATAAAGTCGCTGGCGATAAAGGTAGTTTAAATGGCGATCCTTATGCAAACAGTTACTATGGATCCGGAAGCGGCACTGGTAATGGAAGCGGATGGGGTTTAAATGGGCGAAGCATCGCCTCAAGAGGGAAAGAAGTGCAGAAATGTAATGAATTTGGTACTGTCGTTGTACAAATAACAGTAAACAGAAGCGGGAATGTTATTGCGGCCAAATACACTAAAGGAACAACAAACACAAACCCTTGCCTAGTCGAACCTGCATTGGCAACAGCCAGAAAATACAGATGGCAACCAGACTCAAATGCACCTGAAACGCAAATTGGTTTTATTACCGTAAATTTCAAATTAGGAGAATAATTTCATTTCGCAACTTGCTATCCTTAAGTACGAAAAAAACAATATACACTACAAACAAAATGAATTATCAAGAAACTACGGATTGGATGTTTAACCAACTCCCTATGTATCAGCTTCAGGGCGCCTCTGCCTATAAAAAAGACTTGACAAACACGCACTTGCTGACTAATCATCTTGACAATCCACATAAAAAGGTACGTTGTCTTCATGTTGCCGGAACTAACGGCAAAGGATCTACTTCCCACATGTTAGCCTCAATAATTCAAGAGGCTGGATACAAAGTAGGCTTATACACTTCTCCGCATTTAAAACATTTTAGAGAACGCATTAAAATAAATGGTGTTGATATCGCAGAAGAATTTGTATGTGCTTTTATCAATGAAAACAAACCATTTTTTGAATCGAATGACATCAGTTTTTTCGAAATGAGCGTAGGTATGGCCTTCGATTACTTTGCCAAAGAAAAAGTAGATATGGCTATTATCGAAGTTGGTATGGGCGGTCGCTTAGACGCAACAAATATCATCACTCCGCTAGTATCAGTAATTACAAATATTGGCTTAGATCACACTCAGTTTCTCGGAAACACTATCGAAGCTATCGCTGGCGAGAAAGCCGGTATAATCAAACCACATATTCCTGTAGTCATTGGAGAATATACTCCAGAAACTAAAGCTGTTTTTTTGGCTACAGCCAAAGAAAACAACTCAGAAATCTATTTCGCTTCCGACTTAATTTCAGAAAATCTCCCTTCAGATTTAATAGGTGACTACCAAGTACACAATAAAAAAGCTGTTTTACAGACGATCGAGATTCTAAACTCACAAGCAGAATTTAAATTTACCGAAGAGATAATAAGAATTGGCCTTAAAAATGTGGTAAAAAATACCGGACTTCAAGGAAGATGGCAACAACTAGGTGATAATCCAAAAGTAATTTGCGACACTGCGCACAACAAAAACGGACTGGAGACTGTCTTGAATCAAATTCAAAAAGAGACATTTAAAAAACTACATATTGTTTTAGGAGTGGTTAATGATAAAGACTTAGATCAAATCCTGCCACTTTTCCCGAAAAATGCAATTTACTATTTCTCAAAGCCAAATAATCCACGCGGTTTAGACGCAACAATTTTAGCAACCAAAGCAAGTGAACATGGTTTAACAGGAACAGTATTTAATTCAATTACAACAGCTTACGAAAAAGCACTGGAAGCAGCCGAAGACACTGACTTTATATACATTGGCGGAAGCACATTTGTGGTTGCAGAAATTTTATAATTTTTTCTCTTTTTTGCTTGCGTATTCAAAAAACAGCCTTATATTTGCACTCGCAATAAGGAAATGAAAATTATCGAATTGTACTAGGGCGATTAGCTCAGCTGGTTCAGAGCACCTCGTTTACACCGAGGGGGTCGGGGGTTCGAACCCCTCATCGCCCACAAAAACTCCTTAAGAAATTAAGGAGTTTTTTTTTTATAACCATAAAAAAAATACACTATCTGATATAATGTGATGGTGTATTTTTATTTTATAACATTCACTAAACTATAAAAAATCCAATGTTCGTTCTAAAGCCATTCCACGCGAACCTTTTATAAGAATAGTATAGTTTTCAATACCAACATCCTTTAACGAAGTAGAGAAAGAGTCAAATGATTCATAAAATTTAAACTGAGGATTATCAACTCTACTTAAATAAAACGCCCCACCTACAAAATAGCATTGCAGTTTTTTTTCTTTCAAAAGCGAATCAACAATTTCCTGATGTTCTTTCTTACTTTCGGCCCCTAATTCAAACATATCACCCAAGATCATTATTTTATTTGGACTATCTAACTGAAGGAAGTTTTCAATTGCTACAGCCATACTACTGGGATTAGCGTTGTACGCATCAAGGATAATCTGATTTGTTCCTTTCGTCAACAGTTGAGACCTGTTATTTTCCGGGATATAATTCTCCAAAGCCTCCTTAATAGATAAATCCTCTACTCCAAAGAACTTTCCTATCGAGATTGCCGCATTTAGATTATTGGCGTTGTAAAGCCCTATTAAATGAGAAGAAATCACAACGTCTGAATAACAAATAACCACAAAAGGATTCGCTTTAATAGATGTAATACATACATCCGCATTATTCCTATTTACACCAAAAGAAAATATTTTTAGACCTTTAGTTCTCTCCACTTGAATTGGATCTTCTAAGTTTACAAAGGCTAACTTATCATTTTGTGACAAATACTTGTACATTTCGCTTTTACCCTCTATAACACCTGCAACACCTCCAAATCCTTCTAAATGTGCTTTACCAAAATTCGTAATATATCCATAATCAGGTTTTGCAATTTCACAAAGAAATTCAATTTCCTTTTTATGATTGGCTCCCATTTCGACAATACCTATTTCCGTTTCTTTATTAAAAGACAACAAAGTCAAAGGAACCCCAATATGATTGTTAAGGTTGCCAACGGTCGCTTTTGTTCTATATTTTTTAGCCAAAACGACCTGAATTAACTCTTTGGTAGTTGTTTTCCCGTTACTTCCCGTAAGTGCTATAATAGGCAGATTTAGATACGTCCTATGGAATTTTGCTAATTCTTGCAAAGTAACCAAGCTATCTTTTACCAGAATAGTTCTTTCATCAATATAATAACTTTCATTATCAATTATCACGTAAGACGCACCCTTTGCCAAAGCTTCAACAGCAAATGTATTGGCATCAAATCGATCTCCTTTTATGGCAACAAATAATGAATTTGACTTTATTTTACGAGTGTCTATTGAAACTGATTTACAAATCAAAAATAAACTATGAATTTTAGCTATATCCATTTTAAAAACGATTAAAAAAAAAGCCCTAATGAAAGGGCTTTTATTATTATTTTATATTTTATTTAAATTAATTTCTTGCAGATTTTCTCTTTTCTGCTTTTGGACCAACTCTTGACATCGCACATCTAAATCCGATATAATCAGTAGCCATATCTTGTGGGAAATACCTTCTTTGAGCAGGGTCTAACCAATATGCTCTATCTCTCCAAGAACCACCTTTATAAACTCGTACATCATCATTTATCAAAGTAGTTCTCTTACTTGATTTATCATATTTTCTAACCATCAAACCTAAACTATCTGTTGTCACATTGTGTTTAGGTGAATTATACATTGCTTTATCCTCTTTCAAATTATCTGTCTCAGATGATCCAAAATCATAGTATATAGAAGACTGCTTATCACCATCTCTATAATTTATATTATTACTCTTGTCAAAATTTTGTCTTAAGTAAGTTTCATTTTCGTCCACCGGAACTTGTGCAATTTCTCCTGGAAAACTTCTTACAATAATTTTACCATTACTTAAGGTGTCTCTCTTCATCGTCTCTAAAGTGACTATTTCCACTTTACCGTCCTCACCAATTTTATTTTTCGTGTAACGGTTTCCTCTAAAGTAATTGAAATCATTTGCTTCCTTATCTACAATAGGTCTATAAACATCAGCTACCCATTCAGCCACATTTCCAGCCATATCATACAAGCCAAAATCATTTGCTGGATATTTTTTAACAGCATTCGTTATATCAGCTCCATCATCAGACCAACCTGCGATACCACCATAATCTCCATTACCTTGCTTAAAGTTAGCCAACTGATCTCCCCTGTTCTGTCTCTTCCCAGAACGGGTATAACTACCAGACCAAGGATATTTTTTCTGTCCTTTATAAATATTATATTCTCTTTGCCCCACATCGGCTGCAGCTGCATACTCCCATTCTGCCTCAGTAGGAAGTCTATACTCCGGTAAAATAATCCCTGAAGAACGTTGCGCATAAACATTCTTTTGTTCCGTCCCTTTCGCTTGTCGTCCATTTGACTTTTTAAGCACTACAGTCTCATTCTTGCCTCCGTAAGAACTTGTAGGGGAATTAATATAAGTTTCTGTATCGAAAACACTTTCAGCATCAACCTCATCCGTTTTGGCATTCTTTTTCAAATATCCGTTTTTCTCTAAGATTGCTTCGTTTACACGGTTTGTTCTCCATTTACTAAACTCTTGAGCTTGAATCCAGTTTACACCAACCACAGGATAATCAGCATAAGAAGGATGTCTCAAATAATTATTAGTCATAGTTTCATTATAACCCAATCTGTTTCTCCACACTAAAGTGTCTGGAGAAGCTCCTTCATAGATATGCTTATAATTATCTTCGCTTGGAGGGAACACACTTTTTAACCAATCCAAATACTCCAAATACATGAAGTTAGTCACCTCGGTTTCATCCATATAAAAGGATTGCACGTGCTGTTGCGTTGGAGTATTGTTCCAATCATGCATAACATCGTCCTGTACTTTACCCATAGTAAAAGTTCCACCTTCAACAAAAACTAATCCAGGTCCAGCGATTTGCTTTTTACCATCCGAAGCTTTTTTACGATCTACGTTCCAACCAGTAGCTCTTGATGAATTTTTTGAACTTGATTTTTTACTACAACTCGCCAAACCAATAATCATTGTTATTGACAGCATCAATCGTAAGGCTGTAATTTTATTTACTTTCATACTCTTTTAAAGGTAATAATTTAGGTCTTGCAATATAATAATTAACAATTAACTCACAATGCCGTTTGAAATAATTTTATCCAGATGATTTGTATCAAACGTATTATACAAATCAAACGCAAATTTATACTATTTATTATTTGTTTTTATACTAAAAGATATATTTTTACTTTATACATCTACTAACCTTTTATGCAGTTTAAGTAAAAAAATGCAAAAACTACTACTTTATAGTTTATTACTACTTTCTTATATAACCTTTGGACAAACCGCTGGTGACGTAACTATTGAATGGACAGAAAAAACATCAACTTCTTTTGAAACTTATACAATCAACATCCCGCAATTTAATGGTAGCAGTTATCAGTATGATGCAGCTGAAAAAAAACTTATATATACCTTAGAATTAACAGCACCGATACTTTCTCCCAACGCTGATATCCAAATCAGCAATTTAATTTTCGAATCTATCACCCCAGCTCAAATTGGAGATTTATCAGCTAAAAATATTCCGAAAGAAATATCATCTTCACTAAGAAATACGGAGTCTAGAGGCATTACACAATCCTTCCTCAGCGTATCTCCTATAATTAATGACGAAAATGGCTATAAAAGGATTAAATCTTTTTCGTACAAGATAAACAACACCACTACGGCAACAGCAAAAACGTCAAACTCAAATAAAGCAACAAACTCAATCTCCAATTCTGTATTAGCTTCCGGAGATTGGTATCGCTTTTATGTTGAAAAATCTGGCGTTTATAAAATATCAAAAAGCTTTCTGCAAGAATTAGGCATAGACTTGAACACCGTCAATCCTAAAAAACTTAAAATCTTTGGAAACGGTGGGAGAATGCTGCCCATGTCAAACGCCATTGATTATCCTTTTGATTTAACCGAAAACGCAATCGAACTTATTGGAGAAAACGACGGCAAATTCGATAACGAAGATTATATTTTATTTTATGCTGAAGGCGTTGACACCTATAATACAGAAAGCCAGACTAACATTAATCTCTATGACACTAAATCGTATTACTACATCACCACTTCAAGTGAGGATGGAAAAAGAATTAAGGAAATAAATCAACCTTCTGGCAACAGTACGATAAACATAAACACTTTTGATGATCACCAGTTCCATGAATTGGATTTAGTAAATATTGCAAAACTGGGCCGACAATGGTTTGGCGAAGCTTTTGACATTAACCAAGATCAGGAATTTGAATTTAATTTTCCAAACATAGACCTTTCGACACCAATAAAAATTAAAACGACTGCAGCTTCTGCAGCTTACACTCCAACATCTTTTAAAATTACTTCCGATGAACAACTCATTAATATGATATTCTTTCCAGCATTAAACACCAATTCCGACGTTGAATTTAATGTTGGTTCTTTACAGAATAACACTATTCTTACTGCATCAGAAAATGTGAAAATAAAATTAAGTTATAATAATAACGGCGTTCCGGGCTCAAAAGGTTTTTTAGACAACATTCAATTAATAGCCAAAAGGAAACTTCAAGGATATGGTAAACAATTTCACTTTCAATACGACGCCTCAATTGCTAGTCTAGGAACAGCAAACTACAGCTTTTCTAACTCAGCAACGATTAACCAAGTTTGGGATGTTACAGACCTATATAATGTAACGACAATTACAAACAACAATCAACAAGACTTTTCCTTTAAAGCAACTCTAGGAGAACTCCGTAAATATATAGCAATTGACGCTGCTGACTATTACCTTCCTTTAAAAGACAATAGACCTAAAGTCCAAAATCAAAACATTAAGGGCACTGTATTCAAAAGCAATCAAGGTCAATTTGAAGATATTGATTATGTAATTATTACTCCAAATTCTTTACTATCACAAGCCGAAAAACTAGCTATTTTCCATCGAAACTATTCTAAGCTGAACGTAAAAGTCATTACAACGGAGTCAATATATCCTGAATTTTCCTCAGGAAAACAAGATATAGCAGCAATTAGAAACTGTATCAAATATATTTATGACAACGCCTCGACTCCTGCAAAAAGGATAAGGTACGTCAATCTTTTTGGAGACGCTTCCTTTGATTATAAAAACCGAACCATCAACAATACAAACATCGTTCCTATATATCATGCGCTTAACAGCAACACAACGGGAGAACGCTCCTTTTCATCTGATGATTTTTTCGGCTTGATGGATAGTAATGAAGGAAATATAGTTTCTTTTTTTGGCGGTATTGATATTGCTGTTGGAAGAATGATTGTAAACAACCCACAGCAGGCCGAGGAAATGGTCAATAAAGTAATCGAGTACCATGACGCGAAATCATACGGAAGCTGGAGAAACAATTTTGTAATGATTAGCGATGACTCAGATGCAACTTCGGACGCCTCTTTGCAAAGCAGGCAAAATAAATTGGCCGAAAAAATCACATCCGAAAAGCCCTTTTTTAACATCAATAAGATTTTTTTGGATTCCTATACTCAAGAAGCATCTGCAGGAGGTTTTAGGTATCCAAAAGCAAGAACAGATATATTTAATGCATTCGAAAAAGGAGCATTAGTATTCAATTATTTAGGCCATGGAGGAGAAGACGGATTAGCTGCAGAAAGAATTTGGGAGAAATCTGACGGGCAAAATTTAAGTAACCAATACAAATACCCGCTATTCATAACGCTTACGTGTGAATTCTCCCGTTTTGACAATCCATTAAGACCCACAGCTGGCGAATATACTTACTGGAATCCAAAAGGTGGAGCCATCGCCATGATCACCACCGTTCGTGCTATCGGACAATTTAGCGCTGAAAATTTCAACGATCTGCTTTCTGAAAAACTATTCTCTTTTGGCTCCAGCCAATACATCTCAATTGCTGAAGCCTTACGAATTGCAAAAAATAGCAATCCAAACAGTGCCACAAATGTGGTTTTTTATTTAGGTGATCCCGCGTTAATCCTAGCAATACCGAAGCCAAAAATAAAACTCACAAAAGTAAATGATGTTCCTATTACACAAAGTACAGACGACTTTAAATCGTTAGCCCGCATGAAAGTGAGTGGAGAAATTACTGACGAAAATGACCAACTGCTAAACAATTATAATGGCGAGGTTTCCACTACAATATTTGACAAAACAATTCAAAGGGCTACATTTAATAATGACAACAATAGTCCTCCTATGAATTTTAATACACTAGGCGAAACGATTTTTAGAGGAAATGCTTCCGTTACAAATGGATTATTTGAATTTGATTTCGTGGTCCCTAGAGACATTCGCATTCCTTTAGGGAATGGAAAAATCAGTTTTTATGCTAAAAAAAGTCAGGCATTAGAAAATGAAAGTGGATTTGAAACCAATATCCAGATAGGAGGCGTTAATGAAAATGCCATCGAAGACAATAATAGTCCAAAAGTTAAGTTATATATGAATGACGAATCTTTTGTTTCTGGCGGTATAACAAACGCATCCCCATTCCTACTGGCTTTTCTCGAAGATGAAAATGGTATCAATACTGCTAGCGGTATTGGACATGATATTGTGGCTATTTTAGACGGAGACGTAAGTAATCCTTATTTATTAAATGATTATTATCAAACGAATCTGGATGATTATACTAAAGGAAGTTTGCGATTTCCGCTACGCAATTTAGCGATTGGCTTACATACTATTACATTCAAGGCCTGGGACGTATACAACAATCCCATAACCACTGAAATCCAGTTTTTAGTAGTTGGAGATGAAACGATAACTTTGACACATGTATTAAATTATCCAAATCCTTTTGTTAATTATACACAATTTTGGTTCACCCATAACAGACCCTACGAACCATTGGTAGTACAAGTTCAAGTGATGACAATAACGGGAAAGGTGGTCTGGACAACAAACCAAATTATTTCAACCGAAGGTTTTTTATCGAAAGAGATTACATGGGATGGTAAAGATGATTTTGGCAATAAGATAGGAAAAGGAGTATATATCTACAAACTAACTGTCAAATCAACCTTAACCAATAAAAGAGCAGAAAAGTTTGAAAAGCTTGTACTGCTTTAATAAAACACTATATTTGTTTAATGAATTTTTATAAAAAAATGAGGAAATTAATACTCTTTACAAGCTGTATACTCGCCGTTTCTTTTGCAAGCGCACAAGATAGAGTAATCACCACTGCAGTCCCTTTCTTATTAGTTTCTGCAGACGCCAGAGCTGCGGGTATGGCAGACATAGGAGTCGCTACATCAGCAGATGCTTTTTCACAACAATGGAATCCTGCAAAATATGCTTTTGCAATTGACAAACAAGGATTTTCCATGAGTTACACTCCGTATCTTACGGATTTAGCTAATGATATTTCTTTGGGGCAATTAACCTATTACAATAAAATAAGCGAACGCAGTGCTTTTGCCACTAGCATTCGATATTTTGGTTTTGGTGAAATCGAATTGCGCGAAACCGGAGACCAGAACGAAGTACCAAGAAAAGTAGCTCCAAATGAGTTTGCTCTTGACGGCTCTTACTCGTTAAAATTAAGCGAACAATTCTCTATGGCTGTTGCCGGCCGATATATTCATTCGAATTTAAAAGTAGTTACTGATAATGGAGATGCATCTGCAGCTAATTCATTTGCAATCGATGTTGCAGGGTTTTACCAATCAGAAGAAATAGCATACAATGAATTTAACGGAAGATGGAGAGCGGGATTTAATATTCAGAATTTAGGACCAAAAATCAGTTATGACAACGACGAAATAAGCACCAACTTTTTACCTGCCAATTTAAAACTAGGAACAGGGTTTGATTTTATTTTGGACGATTATAATAAAATTGCATTAAATGTAGAGTTCAATAAACTACTAGTACCAACTCCTCAAGATCCCGATTTAAATGGCGACGGTACAATTACCCCCGAAGAAAGAGCGCAAAATTTAGATAATTATAGATCTATTGGCTGGGTATCTGGTGTATTTAAATCATTTGGTGATGCCCCAGATGGCTTTGGCGAAGAAGCAAAAGAAGTAACTTACTCTATAGGGGCTGAATATTCATACCAAGAGTCTTTTGCCTTGCGCTTAGGATACTTTAATGAAAGCTCTCAGAAAGGCGCTAGAAAATTCTTTACTATGGGAGCGGGCTTTAAATACAATATCGTTAAAGTAGACCTCTCCTATTTATTTTCGGCTTCGAAAGTTAAAAATCCTTTAGAGAATACCTTACGTTTCTCTCTTACTTTTAATTTTGGTGATAAATATGATGTATATTAGCCAACTGTAAAATCTAATTTACAATCCAAATTTCAATCCCGTAATGCGGGCATGAAATTTGGATTTTTTTTCTTTAAAAACAATTAAATAATTATGAAGGAAATATCTATTGTTAGCACATTCTCTGTCTATAATTCGATTTCTGAATTACCAACTGACATTCAGGATTTACTATCTCAAGCGGTTGAAGTTCGAAAAAATGCATACGCTCCCTATTCTAAATTTAGAGTAGGCGTGGCTCTATTTTTAGACAACGGAAAGGTCGTAGTAGGCTCAAATCAGGAAAATGCTGCATATCCGTCAGGACTTTGTGCAGAGCGCGTCGCTATTTTTTATGCAGGAGCCGCTTATCCTGAAGCAAAGATTTTAAAAATGGCTATCACAGCAGCTTCTGACTCGAATAAAACTATAGCTCCTATTCCCCCATGCGGCGCTTGCAGGCAATCAATAGCTGAATATGAAATCCGACAAGAGACTCCAATCGAAATTTATTTCATGGGAGAAATAGGCGATATCTATAAATCAGATTCGCTGAAAAACTTACTGCCATTTATGTTCGACAAAAAATTCTTGTAAAAATTCTAAAAATTACCTATTAAATTTTACTCCTTAGATGGAATGTCTTATTTTTGCCATTCGCAAACTTGTGTGAGGAGACTATTTTGCGGTATAGGTACTAGTTGACAACACAATAAAACTTTAGCAAAAGAACAATTGAGATGAAAGAAGTTACAAAAGAGGTATACTTAAAGTGGTATGAAGACATGCTACTTTGGAGAAAGTTTGAAGACAAACTTGCAGCATTATACATTCAACAAAAAGTCCGAGGATTTTTGCATTTATACAATGGTCAAGAAGCTGTACTTGCAGGTGCTCTGCATGCGATGGACTTGTCTAAAGATAAAATGATTACTGCTTATAGAAATCATGTTCAACCTATAGGAATGGGTGTAGACCCAAGACGCGTTATGGCTGAGCTTTTAGGAAAAGTTACCGGAACTTCTAAAGGAATGGGTGGTTCTATGCATATCTTCTCTAAAGAACACCGTTTTTATGGTGGACACGGTATTGTAGGTGGACAAATTCCTGTAGGAGCTGGACTGGCTTTTGCGGATAAATATTTTGAAACAGGTGGAGTAACTATGACCTATTTTGGTGATGGCGCAGCCCGTCAAGGTTCATTACACGAAGCTTTTAACATGGCTATGTTATGGAAATTACCAGTTGTTTTTATCGTTGAGAATAACGGTTATGCAATGGGAACTTCTGTAGAAAGAACAGCCAATCACACAGATATATGGAAACTAGGTTTAGGCTACGAAATGCCTTGCGGACCTGTTGATGGAATGAATCCTGTAAAAGTAGCAGAAGCTATGACAGAAGCAATCGATAGAGCAAGACGTGGAGACGGACCAACATTCCTAGAAATGAAAACGTATCGTTACAGAGGACACTCAATGTCTGACGCACAACTATACCGTTCTAAAGAAGAAGTAGAAGAGTACAAAAAAATAGATCCTATTACTCAAGTTTTAGACTTGATAAAAGATCAAAATTATGCTACCGAAGAAGAAATTGCAGCGATTGATCAAAGAGTAAAAGATTTAGTTCAAGAATGTGTAGTCTTTGCTGAAGAGTCTGATTACCCGCCAGTGCAACAACTTTACGACGTAGTATACGATCAAGAAAACTATCCATTCATACCTCATAAACTATAAATCAATTATGGCAACAATTATTACAATGCCTCGTTTGAGCGATACTATGACGGAAGGAACGGTAGCGACTTGGCTTAAAAAAGTAGGGGATAAAATTAGCGAAGGAGATATCCTAGCTGAAATTGAAACTGACAAAGCAACAATGGAATTTGAGTCCTTCAATGAAGGTACTCTATTACACATAGGAATTCCAGAAGGAGAAACTGCAGCAGTAGATTCTTTACTTGCTATTATTGGAGAAGAAGGTGAAGATATTGCTGCTTTGATAGCAGGAAAGTCTTCAACGACTACAGAGGCAGCTGAAACTGCTCCTACTCCATCTGAAACCACAAAAGAAGAAAAAACAACACCAGCTGCAGCAGCCACTTTACCAAAAGGAGTTGTTGTAGTTACTATGCCACGTTTAAGCGATACCATGACAGAAGGTACAGTAGCGACTTGGTTAAAAAAGGTAGGTGATAAAATTAGTGAAGGTGATATCCTAGCTGAAATCGAAACTGATAAAGCTACAATGGAATTTGAGTCTTTCAATGAAGGATCCTTATTATACATAGGTATCGAAGAAGGAAACGCAGCTCCTGTTGATAGTTTATTAGCTATTATAGGCCCTGCAGGAACAGACATTTCAGGTATTGCAGAAAATCACGGTACTGAAGGTTCAGCAAAACCTAATGGGTCAACTGAAGAAACTAAATCAGCACCAGCTGAAGCAGCAACACCAGTAACTCAAGAAGCTGCCGCTGACGGAAAACGAATTTTAGCTTCGCCATTAGCAAAGAAAATTGCAAGTGACAAGGGAATTCAATTGACACAAGTAAAAGGTTCAGGTGAAAACGGACGTATTGTAAAAAGCGATATAGAAAACTTCACTCCTGCAACTGCCGCTCCACAACAAGCTGCCACTACACCAGCTCCAAAAACTGACGTTGCTGCCGCTCCTGCTGCTGCACCAAAAGTATTTGTTCCGGCCGGAGAAGTATTTACAGAGGAAATCAAAAATTCGCAAATGCGTAAAATCATTGCAAAAAGATTGGCTGAGTCTTTATTCACTGCACCTCATTACAACTTAACTATTGAAGTTACGATGGATGACGCAATGAAATCTAGAACTATAATCAACAGCGTTCCTGATACAAAAGTTTCTTTTAATGATATGGTCATCAAAGCATGTGCTATGGCATTGAAGAAACATCCAAAAATTAACTCTCAGTGGAAAGAAGATGCAATTACAATCAATCATCATGTTAATATTGGTGTTGCTGTAGCTGTAGAAGATGGATTAGTTGTACCTGTATTGAAATTTACAGATGCAATGAGTTTATCTCAAATTGGCGGAAGCGTGAGAGATCTTGCTGGAAGAGCTAAAAACAAAAAACTACTACCAACAGAAATGGAAGGAAGTACGTTTACAGTTTCTAACCTAGGAATGTTTGGTATCGTAGAATTTAATTCTATTATCAATCAACCTAACTCTGCAATCCTATCTGTAGGAGCAATTGTAGAGAAACCAGTGGTTAAAAACGGCCAAATTGTTGTAGGGAATACCATGATGTTGTCTCTGGCATGCGACCACCGTACTATCGATGGAGCAACTGGGGCTCAGTTCTTACAAACATTAAAACAATACATTGAAAATCCAGTAACGATGCTTGCATAATTACTGATTCTGTATAAAAATAAAACCCGTCTTGAGTAGTCTTGGCGGGTTTTTTATTTGGGCATGATCCCGCTTCCGCTAAAGTTTCAGCGGTGTCGGGCTGTTCGCTATATCTTTTATTCCTCTCGTTAAAAAACGAGATCCATAAAAGGATGCCGCTTCCATCCCTCATGCAAAAAAAACATAATACTAAACAGAAAAATCCAATAATTAAGATTACTCCATCGTTAATGATTGGCATTTCAGCATCAACTAATGCGGAGAGCAGAATTCTAATACTATTAAAAATTTTCACCGAATTTTACAAAAATTAAATTTTCCATGCCATGATTGAAAAACAATATATCGAACCTAATGAAGGTTTTTCTCAAACAGTTGTTGTAAAAACGGGAACTTACAAAACAATTTATATTTCGGGCCAAATTGGACTTGGCGGTACTTTAGAATTACAAACTATTGCTACCTTCCAAAATTTAGAAAAACAACTGCACAATTGTGGCGCAACATTTAAAGATGTCGTTAAAATGACTACCTATATAGTGAATTTTAATCCAGAAATTGATTTACCCGTTTTTAGAAAAATTAGAAATGCTTTTCTAGGAAATGAAAATTATCCCGCTAGTACCTTGGTCGGTGTCACGATACTAGGAAACAGAGGCTGGTTAATAGAGATTGAGGCAATTGCCATAGTTTTATAAAGCAAAAACTCCACCATAGGACAGATGCTAAACATATTCTTAAATTAGCATAAATTGAAAGCAACTACACTTTATTCTTCCCCTCAATCCACATAGACATATACTTTGTACTTTTCAGAGTATGATGTTGCAGTAACGATCCCATAAAATTATTCAAACGATGTTGTTGCAAATTAGCTTGCAAATACTTTATCTTTTCCTTAAAATCAGTGTCAAATAATCGTCTTAAATATCGGTGATTAATTATTTCAATTCCGTTTTTTTGCGCTTTCTGCCAAAGCTCTTCAACCTGATACAACTGTACGGCGTGCTTTGTAAAAGCTTCCACATCATCAGATATACAACCATTCCAGTCCAAATTCCCATGCATCGATTCTGCTCCAATAGTAGTTGTAACACTAGGCGTTCCACAATACATAGCTTCTAATAGTTTTCCTTTCATTCCTGCTCCAAAACGCAAAGGCGCTAAAACCACACGCGCTCGCTGAACTACTTCATTTGCATCAGCGGCACGACCTCGTATCAAGAAACCTTCCTTGACATTATTCAGCTGTAAAACCTTTTGAGACGGATAAGCACCATAAACATTTAAAACCGCCTCTGGTAATTGCTTTTTTATTTTCGACCATATGGTTTCTTTCAAATATTGAACAGCATTCCAATTAGGTTCATGCAGAAAATTACCTATGAAAACAAAATTCTCTCTTTCTTCAAATGAAGGCAATAAATCTAAATCCACATTAGTTAAAGGTTCCAATAAAAAAGGCAAATAAAACAACAAACAACTATCAATTTTAAAAGTACCTGTAAGTAATTCCATTTCATATTCTGAAATCATCAAAGACAAATCGCAACGTAAAAGACTTGCAATTTCTCTTTTAGCGACTTCTTCCATCAACAAATCAGCGATTTTAAAATCCCTTTTCTCCTTAAATGCCTTTTGACGTGCCAATCGCAAACAGTGTAAATCTTCGGTATCTAGTAATCTTAATGCATTTGGACAATTTTCGCTAACCCGCCATCCAAATTGTTCTTCCATCATAAAACGATCAAACAATACTATTGATGGATTCAATTCTTTGACGAATACATCGAAACTAGTGCAATTTAGAGTAATCGACTTTTTCACTACTCCAACTATTTCAAGATCGATCATAAAATCACTATCCGTAGCGGGGCTGGCCAATGTAATCCCGAATCCCTCCTCTTTAAATAGAGAAATTAACTGTAGCATTCTGCTTCCCGCAGCCGAAGAATTAGGTTCTGGCCAGACGCTACCGATTATTAAAAGCTTTTTTAACTGATTCATATTGATATTTAAATTCGATTACAAAATAATACAATTTAGACCTCTAAACCATCATTAAAACTAAAAATCAGAAAGAAAACACTAATTTTGCTATAATTAAATAAAATGACATGTTAGGATTAAAATTAGTCACAGACCCAAGATGGGTAAATATAGTTGAATCAAATATTGAAGAAATTTTGACAGACCATGCCTGGTGTGAACAAAAAGCGGCGTCGAATGCTATAAGTCTTATCACGCAAAATTCGGAAAAAGAAGAATTAGTAACAGAATTGATGATTGTTGCCCGAGAAGAACTAGAACACCTACAAATGGTCCACGATTTAATAAAAAGCAAAGGACTGACTTTGGGCCGTGAACGAAAGGATCACTACGTAAATGAACTTTTTAAATTCATGAAAAAAGACGGTAGCCGCAGTGACGCTTTGTGTGAGCGTTTACTGTTTTCTGCTATGATTGAAGCTCGCAGCTGTGAACGATTTAAGGTGCTATCAGAAAACATTAAAGATCCAGTATTGGCTAAATTCTATCGCGACCTTATGATTTCCGAAGCTGGACATTATACGATGTTTTTAGGCTTTGCCAGAAAATATGCAGACAATGTTGATGTAGACAAAAGATGGCAAGAATGGATTGAATTTGAAACTTCCATCATTGTCAACTACGGAAAAAACGAAACAATTCACGGTTAATAAATCTATTATATAAAAAAAGGGATATCTTTCGATCATCCCTTCTTTATTTTTATTTAATTATCATAAATTCTGACCGTCTATTTACGGCGTGATCTTCATCACTACATTTCGAATGACAATCAATTTTTAATTCAGATTCTCCAAAACCTTTTCCTGAAATATTTTTAGGACTTACTCCCTTATAAACTAAATAGTTAACAGTTGACTCAGCTCTTCTCTCCGAAAGTTTCATGTTATAATCATCAGTACCTCTGCTATCAGTATGCGATTTAACATATATTTTTAAACTACTATTTTGTGACATCATATAAACCAATTTGTCTAACTCAGTAGCAGCTAATGTGGTAATATCACTTTTATCATAATCGAAATAAATTGGATTTAAAATAATCTCGCTTTCTGTCACAACAACATTAATAGGGTCAAGTTTAGCTTCAACTACAAACTCACCACCATTGATAACAGTTACAGGAAGTGATTTTGACACGTATCCATCTTTTCCGACCTCTACAACATAAGACCTATCATTTTTCGCACTATAAATCACCTCCCCTTTTGGATTACTTAATTGCCTATCCAATTGTTTTTTATCAGCATCGAAAATAGCTACTCTAGCATTGTCTAAAACATTTCCGTCAACAGAATTACTAACGATTGCACGTATTTGCCCATTTCCAATTACTACAACTGAAGAATAAATCTGATCTCTACCAGAACGGTTACTGGAAATATAACCCTTTTTATCTTTCTTATTAAAAGTGAAAGCAAAATCATCTTTTTCAGAATTGACTGGCTTTCCTAAGTTATTTGCTAGTTGCATTTTATCTGGACTAAACGAAAACACATCAAAACCACCTAAACCAGTTAGTCCTTTCGAAGAAAAATATAATACGCCTTCATCAGAAATAAATGGAAAACTCTCGTCTTCGGTAGTGTTAACTTTATCACCTAAATTTACAGGCGTCCCAAAGCTTCCATCTGTATTTACACTTGCTTTCCATATATCTAAGCCACCGATTGACCCAGGCATATTAGAAGCAAAATAAAGCGTGCTTCCATCTTTTGAAATCGAGGGATTACTAACTGAATAGGTTTTTCCATTAAATGGCAATGGCATAATATTTATCCATATCCCATTATCATTACTCGCCTTAAACAAGTTTACTTGTCCGTATTTTACTTTTCTAGCCTTATTTTTCTCGAACATCTTTTCGTTAAAACTTTCACTGGAAAAATAAACTATTTTTCCATCCCTGGTCATTGTTAAAGGCCCTTCATGATAAACTGAATTAAGCCCAGACATAAGAGTAGGTTTTGAATAAGTCGCCCCTTGTTCGTCAAAATTTGATTGATATAAATCTAAGAAAGGCTCGTTGTTCCAACCATAAATTTTTCGACTTTCATTCCTAGAACTCGCAAAATAAACAACATTGTTATATTGTATAGCACCAAAATCAGATTTATCTGAATTAAATTCTAATTTATTTAGATCGAATAATTTCTCTTGCGCTGATATCTTAGATAAATAATCTGGATTCTTAATAAATTCAATTGCCCTTGGATCGTTTGGTTTCATAGCGGCAAATACTTTCATCTGGCGATCAGCCTCTGCATACTTCCCATTTGACTTCAACAGTTGCGCATACCTGTAATAAGTATCTGCATCCTGTTTAGAGGTGAAGGCTTGCGCATACCACTTTTCAGCTTCAGTTGTATTATTCATGTAATAATAACAGGCTCCAAGTTGTTTTAAAACGTAAGAATCATTGTTCCCTTTTTCGACTAACAACTTATAAGCATTCGCCGCTTTAACATAATCGTATCTATCAAACAAATTATCCGCAGATTTAGTTTGTTTACTTTGTGCCAAAATAGCCATGCTACTAAAAACAAAAAATAAAATGGTAGTATATTTTTTCATTAATTAAAATTTTGCATTAGAAAAATCGAGGTGAACGTGAAGCTTTTTTTGCTGTAAACAAATCATATAAGATTATAAACTCGTGCGATGATGGCGTCGAAATTTTTAAATCCGAAACAATATGATCATAAGCATATCCAATTCTTAATTCAGGAGTAATCGCAAAATTTACCATAGCGCCAAAACTATCTTCTAATCGATATGTCGCTCCAAGCTCTATTTTCTCCATGTACAAAAAATTCGCAGATACATCTAGAGACGGCGTAACATTAAACGCAGATTTCAACATGAAAGACGGCTTGAACTTTAATTCATAACTAAGGTCAAAAACATATCCTCCTGTTAAAAAATAATGAGAAACATCTGAACCATACTCACGTCCATTGTAATCCAAATGAGCAGATTTTGCCATATTAGGTACTGACAAAGCCACATAATATTTATCAGAGTAATAAAAAATACCCGCTCCTATATTTAAAGTAGCATCATTTATATCCTCCCCAAAAACTCCATCAGAAGGATCCGGTAAAGTAGATTGAATATCTCTTAAACCAACTTGATGAAACGACACACCCGCTTTTATTCCGAATGCCAATCGGTGCGTCTCATTTAATTTTAATGTGTACGAAAAATCCCCGAAAACATTTTGCTCTGTTACTGGTCCAATTTTATCTGAAATAACAGACAATCCAAGTCCAACATTACTTCCTACAGGAGCGTGTCCCGAAAAAGTAAAAGTTGTAGGAGCATCATCGATATTGACCCACTGCTTTCTATACAGCGCTCCAAAAGAAATACTTTCTTTTGAACCTGCGTAAGCAGGATTAACAACATTCATATTATACATATACTGAGTATAATGGGGGTTCTGTTGTGCATATGAATCCATATAGGCAATAAGAACTATAATAGAGGTCAAAAATATTTTATTCATATCTATTTGTTTTTTGTTTTGTTCGTCCAAATCGTAATTGTGGAGATACAAAATAAATTAATCTATTATTTTTCTCTGATTAAATAAATCCAACCTGTTTTTATTTCGCCTTTATCAAGTTCCATTACATAGTAATACGTTGCGCTAGGAAGATTTTCGCCTTTATTTGACTGTCCTTTCCATTGGTCCGTATAATTTGCTTGCTCATAAACTTTAATTCCATATCTATTAAATATTTCCAGTTTTTTCACATCCATTAATGTTAAATCAAAATAGTCATTTAACCCATTACCATCTGGCGAAATTCCTTTTTGTATATTACAATAAATGGTCTCCACTGTAATCGTTTTATTTGTTTCACAACCCGTTGCTGTTGATGTTACCGTTAAACTATAGTTTAAAGGAAATACTTCCTTTACAGTGGTTGAAGCTATCAGATCTGAAACATTTAAAATATTTGAATTTGTTCCAACTGGAGAACCGGAACTATCTTTCCATTGGTAATCTACATTATTGGGGTCATATGAACTAGACAACGGATTAGCTGTAATAACATAATCTTTATCTATACAGCCAGCGATGATTTCAAATTGAATTTGTGGAGGTATTGGATTAACTGTAATACTTGCTGAAGCAGAACATGTTCCAAAAGTAGCTGTCACAACATAATTCCCTGAAGGCGCAGTTACTAAATCCACGGACCTTACAACCCCTGTTGATGGACTTATCGTGTATGAATAAGCAGCATTATAATTGGAAATTTTAAAGCTTCCCGAAGAAGAAATACAACTTGGCTGGGCATTAATACTTAATATAGGTTGAACTGGTAATGAAAGCACTGAATTAGTGATTACTGAGCTTGTAGAAATACAACCTGAAGCATTAGTAACAACCACATCTACATTTTGACCATTTGTTAAACTTGATGTTACATAAGTTGCCGAAGTTCCATTTTGAACACTTGAATTATTTACTCTAAAATTATAATTAACACCACCCCCTGCAGTGAAGGTTACTGAAGTACCTGAGCAAAATGAATTATCAGAATCATTACTTGACAAAGTAGCGATTGGCAAAGGATTTACAGTAAATGTTTGTGTTATTTCGCATCCATTATTATTGGTATAGGTTATTAGACTCGTACCAACTGCAACTCCCGTTACAACTCCTGAACTATTTATGGTAGCAATAGTCGGGGAAGCAGACACCCATGGATTTGTATCGTTTGGTGTAGCCGAAGCTGTTAATGTTGTTGTTAATCCAATACAAACGTTTAGAGTACCAGTTATGGTTGGCAAAGAATTCACAGTTACTGTTTGAGTAACGGTACAACCATTACTATTTGTATATGTAATTACACTTGTACCAGTTGAAACTCCTGTTACAACTCCAGAATTACTAACCGTAGCTATAGATGGATTAGCAGACACCCAAGGATTGGAAGCATTGGGAGTAGCCGAAGCTGTTAATGTTGTTGTAGAACCAACACAAAGAGTCGAAGTACCTGTTATCGTTGGCAAAGGATTTACAGTTATTGTTTGCGTAATTGTACAACCATTAATATCAGTATATCTTATCAAACTAGTACC
>NZ_VOGZ02000024.1:0-505 GCF_008033395.2 Flavobacterium sp. XN-5 | reverse complement strand
GTATCCGCTCGAGCAAGTACATCTTGTAGAGTAAAAAGTGATTACCTATGTTTTTTCTTATAGTGTCAGCTATTGATACCTTATACGTGAAGAATGGTAGCGCTATAATTGTCAATTTTATTATGCTTTACTTTGTTTCAAAGCATTGAATAAAACTAAGGACACCTATAAGGATTATGATCCTATTTTCCGGGTCCATATTTAATAATATGAGTCTATTGTGGTATCTATAAAGCACAGCCGCCCATAGTGTTTTGGACTTGAGATTAGCTAATTCATCCGTATAGATTTTCATCTTAGAATCTTCTAATTCTCCTTCACTATAACCAAGCATATGAATATTACGCATTCGAATCTTTTCAAACTGATCCGAGGTCACTTTCCTTTTTAGTAAATTGCTTTTTGATATGAAGTACTCCCATACAAGAAAATAAATTTTCATTACCTCTTCCAGCTCTTCCATTGAAATATCATCCTTGTAACCTAGCAGGACACTCAAAAAAAA
>NZ_VOGZ02000022.1:0-1023 GCF_008033395.2 Flavobacterium sp. XN-5 | reverse complement strand
TGGATCAATACATATTGTTGTGGGGAAATATTAAAATCTAGATATTTGTATTCCTAAATTACATATCAATGCAAGACTCTTTTATCGAGATCCTTAAATTATTGTTACCAGAAATAATAGTAGACTACTTTGAACTTACGTCCTATAAAAAAGGAGTCGAGATAATTCATTTGTATCTAAAGGAGATCAATTCAATTCCTGAAGAATACCGAGGATCTAAATTGAGTTCAAAAGGATTCTTTGAAGAGATAACGGTTCAAGATTTTCCTATTCGTGGACATCAGGTATATCTTCATATCACTCGAAGAAGATGGCTTAACGAAGAAGATGGCAAAGTGGTCTTTAGAGATTGGAATTTAGTAGCAGACGGAACTCGTGTAACACAGGAGTTTGCGTCTTTTTTAAAAGAGATCAATAGATTCCAGCCCAAATGATTGTAATGCTATCGCTTCTTTTTATGGAGTTAAGGGGAGAAATTTGTTGTCTCAATACAAAGACTATTTAAGTGACTTTAAAACTTGGGATCAACTAGGACATGCTAAAAAATGGCTTCTTTTCCCTAAGAACATTCGAAAGTATTTATCTATAGATGAAACATCTCTCTCTAACGGAGAGCTCTATACAATTCTGACCAGTAAATCTGCTAAAGGAAAGAAAGGAACCATTGTAGCCATGGTTGCAGGAACTAAAGCAGAAACAGTAATATCAATTATTGAAAAAATCCCTCTTAAACAAAGAAACCTAGTCAAAGAAATTACTTTGGATATGGCCGGTAATATGGGCTTAATTGCTCGAAAATGTTTTCCTAATGCAACTCGTGTTGTTGATCGTTTCCATGTGCAGAAGCTGGCTACAGAAGCACTCCAGGAAATCAGGATCAAATATCGTTGGGAAGCCATAGATCAAGAAAATGACGCAATAGAACGAGCAAGGAAGTCAAAAGTAAATTTCAAATCTAAAATATTCTCTAATGGCGATACTCTTAAACAATTACTGGCAAGGAGTCGTTATCTCTTGTATAAA
>NZ_VOGZ02000021.1:0-1416 GCF_008033395.2 Flavobacterium sp. XN-5 | reverse complement strand
TGGAACAAACGCATGTGGTAACGGAACGCTCTCTGCAAACTTTGCTGTAACGGTAAATCAGCCACCGGCAATAAATACACAACCAAATCCTTCTCAAACCGTTTGTTCTGGATTTCCTGTTAGTTTTTCAGTAATAACAACAGGAACAGGGTTTACTTATCAATGGAAAAAAGGAGGAGCAAATATTTTGGGGGCAACATCTAATACGTATTCAATTCCTAATGTGAGTACTGTGGATGCAGGAAATTATACAGTAGTTGTAAGTGGAACTTCACCTTGTACATCGGTCACCTCCGAGAATGCAGTACTCATTGTAAATCAGGATATAGAAATAACTAACCAACCTATTGCCCAGTTAAATTGTGAAGGTAAAAACACTTCATTATCAGTTACGGCAACAGGTAATATTTCGAGTTATGTTTGGAGAAAAAATGGAATTCCAATCTCTAATGGTGGAAACATTTCAGGGGCTACGACACCAACTATTACTTTTACTGGACTATTGCTTAGTAACGCAGGAAATTATGATGTTGTAATCAGTAGTCCTGGTGGTAGCTGTTCACAAACTCTCTCCAATCCTGCTTCACTTACAGTAACCCCTGTTCCAAAAGCAACAATTAGTTATGCGGGAACTCCATTTTGTAACGATATTACTAGTGAGCAATCAGTTAATTTATCGGGATCAAATGCGTATACTGGCGGATCATATTCAGCTCCTACTGGATTAACTTTAAATGCTTCAACAGGAGCAATAACACCCAGCACCAGTATAGCAGGTAGTTATGTTGTCACCTACACAATTGCTGCAGCAGGAGGCTGTAGTGAGGTAACGGCAACTGCGAATGTAACTATCACCGCAATTCCTACCGCTACCATAAGTTATGCTGGCTCACCATTTTGCAAAACAATAACTGGAGTTCAAACAGTTACATTAAGTGGAACAAATACCTATAGCGGGGGAACATTTACAGCTCCGGCTGGATTAATTATCAATTCCACTACAGGAGAAATAACACCTAGTAGTAGTAAGGCAGGAAACTACACAGTAACCTATACAGGACCTACAAGCGGAGGTTGCGCAGCCGCGATTGCTACAACAAATATTACAATTACTGGACTTCCAACGGCTACAATTAGCTATTCTGGAACTCCTTACTGTAAGAATACAGCAACTGGACAAGCAGTTACTTTATCTGGAACTAATGCATATACAGGTGGTACATATTCAGCTCCCACTGGATTAACTATTAATTCCACTACAGGAGGAATAACACCTAGTAGTAGTACAGCAGGAAATTACCTTGTGACCTACACAATTCTTGCCGCAGGAGGCTGCAGTGCAGTAACAGCAACTGCCAATGTAACTATTACTGCAATTCCTACGGCTACTATAAATTATGCTGCGACACAATTTTG
>NZ_VOGZ02000020.1:0-1441 GCF_008033395.2 Flavobacterium sp. XN-5 | reverse complement strand
GCGGGTGCAAAAGTAGCACCTTTATAGCGTTAAACAATACTTTTTATTGACTATTTTTTGATGTTTTCGTAACACATGACTTAACTCGCTGGAAATAGGAATCTTGAAGTGGAAAGTTTTTTCCTCACCCCAGCCATCTCCAAAGGAGAGGGAGAATTTGTGGACGTGGTTTGCCCTGTTTCGTTGAAAATACTGCATCTTTACTAATACTTTGCAATTAGCAGAACAAGCTTCTTACTCTTGACAACTACTTTAATTAGTAGTTTTGCTTTCTATACCACTACATGTAGGTGTTGTATTTTTAGTGACTTTACCGATACTCACTAAATCTCACAGCTGAAAACAACTCCCCTAGCCCCCCATAACAGTGGAAATGCTATCAAGCCAGTCCCGAAGTGTCGGGAGCGAGAAATAGCTCCAGAAAAAGATTCTAGTCCTTATATAAAGGTCTAGCCGCTTTTTCTATAATAGAAAAAGCACAAGTCCTTTTCAACATACAAAGAATCAAATCCTTTTATGGTTTACTAAAAAAAGTTTTACTATTATTTGCTGCAAACCTTAGCAGAACCAGCCCTTTCGTTGAATTACTGAAAGTGAAATTTTATGAAATAAATCGACCGATGGTCGAGAATTGGACTTTTTCTATTTAAATTACCTAAACTATTCACTAAGTCCCCCAATTCCAATTTCTGCACAAGCAAAATAGATTTCTTTCTATTCAGATTATCTAATATTTTCGGATAATCCCCAATTTTTGAGACTGATCCTAATATCGTCTAACGGCGACACCATTAAGCAATTGTTAGCTAGAAGTAGGTACATCTTGTATAAAAATAAATCAAAATGGTCTGAAAATCAAACCCAAAGAGCCAAATTGTTATTCGAATTATATCCTGATATTGAAAAAGCATATAGCTTTGCTCAAGACTTAAGAAATGTATTTGAAATTACTACTGATAAAATCTACGGCTTAAGCAGACTAACAAAATGGCATGAAAAACTAAATCAAGCTGAATTTAAATCATTTAATACTATATCTAGATCAATACAGAATCATTATCAAACAATCGTAAACTATTTTGACAACAGAAGCTCTAATGCATCAGCGGAATTCTCTAATCCGAAGATAAAAGCGTTTAGGTCTCAATTTAGAGGTGTAAGAAACATTGAGTTTTTCCTCTTTAGGCTAACTAGTATTTATGCTTAATTTGTACTACTCCACAGGTTTTTGTTATGATCCAATGTTTTTCTAGAGCAATACAGGTAACTGATAGGTTCCATGTTCAAAAATTAGCTTTGGAAGCCATGCAAGAAATCAGAGTCAAACATCGATGGGAAGCTATGGATATTGAAAATCAATTAATAATGCAAGCCAAAAGAGAGAATAGAACATATATACCAGATTCCAAGTTAGAATCCGATTTAAAACAAAAAAGCCTAT